>JBBIIL010000001.1:0-2302 GCA_037446495.1 Chloroflexota bacterium
ATCAACACCCTGCGCGGCAACGTCAACTGGTTCCATGCCCGGCAGTCGATGTTCCGCTCGTCGCTCTTCGGCGAGGACCTCCAGAAGGTGCTCCCCGCGATCGACCCCGATGGCTCCGATTCGACGATCCTGGACAACGTCCTCGAGCTGCTCCACCTCTCGGGCCGCTCCCTGGCCCACGGGATGATGATGCTGATCCCGGAGCCATGGAACCGCGACGAGACGATGTCGCCGGAGCTGCGCGCCTTCTACGAGTACCACGCCTGCCTGATGGAGGCGTGGGACGGACCGGCCTCGATCGCCTTCACCGATGGCGTCCGTGTCGCGGCGACCCTCGATCGGAACGGGCTGCGGCCGGCGCGTTACTACGTCACCGCCGACGGCCGGGTCGTCATGGCGTCCGAGGCCGGCGTCCTCGACATCCCCGCCGACCAGGTGGTGGCGAAGGGCCGGATCCAGCCGGGCCGCATGTTCCTGGTGGACACCGCGCAGGGCCGGATCGTCCCCGACCACGAGCTCAAGCACGAGGTTGCGTCGGCCCAGCCGTACGCGGACTGGGTCGCCCGGTGGCTCACCCGTCTCGAGGACCTTCCCCACCCATCCCACGTCATCGAGCCGGACCACGAGACGGTGCTGCGACGGCAGGAGGTCTTCGGCTACAACGCCGAGGACGTGCGCCTCATCGTCAACCCCATGGCGACCACGGGCACCGACCCGGTTGGCTCGATGGGCAACGACGCTGCCCTGGCCGTCCTCTCCGACCAGCCGCAGCTCCTCTACGGCTACTTCAAGCAGCTCTTCGCGCAGGTCACGAACCCGCCCGTGGACGCGATCCGCGAGGAGATCATCATGGCCACGGAGACGTCCATCGGCCCGGAGGACAACCTGCTGGAGCCGGGGCCCCGGGCCGCGTTGCAGGTCGCGCTGCCTTCGCCCGTCCTTTCCAACATCGAGCTCGAGAAGATCCGCCGCCTCGACGGCGGGCCCGCGGCGCGCGGCTTCCGGTCGGTCACGTTGCCGATCCTCTTCCGCGCCACGGAGAACGGCCAGGGGCTCCGGCGCGCGATCGAGGACGTGCGCCGGCGGGCGTCGGAGGCGATCGCCGAGGGCCACAACCTCGTCATCCTGTCGGATCGCGGCCACGACGAGAAGGATGCCCCGATCCCCGCGCTCCTCGCCGTCGCCGCCGTCCACCACCACCTCGTGCGGGCCGGCACCCGAACCCGGGTGGGGCTCGTGCTCGAGTCCGGCGAGCCGCGCGAGGCGCACCACTTCTGCCTCCTGATCGGGTACGGCGCGAGCGCGATCAACCCCTATCTCGCCTTCGAGACGATCGACGACCAGGTGCGCCTCGGCGCGATTCCCGGACCGACCGAAGCCGCCGAGGCGCGCTATCGCAGGGCGCTCGTGAAGGGAGTGATCAAGGCGATCTCCCGGATGGGGATCTCCACGGTTCAGAGCTACCACGGCGCCCAGGTCTTCGAGGCGCTGGGCCTCAACCGCGATTTCATCGACGAGTACTTCACCTGGACGCCGACCCGGATCGGGGGGATCGGGATCGAGGGCGTCGCCCGCGAGGCGAGGGCTCGCCAGGACCGCGCCTACTCGACCCGACGGCCGGCCGTCCAGCACCAGCTCGGCATCGGCGGGCAGTACCAGTACCGGGTCGAGGGGGAGACGCACCTCTTCAATCCCCTCACCATTCACCTGCTCCAGCGCGCGGTCCGGACCGGCGACTACGCGACGTTCAAGGACTACACGAGCCTCGTCGACGACCGCTCGAAACGCCTGGCGACGCTGCGCGGCCTGATGGAACTCCGGCCCGCGCTGCGCCCCGTCCCACTCGACGAGGTCGAGCCGGTCGAGGCGATCGTGCGCCGCTTCAAGACCGGGGCGATGAGCTACGGCTCGATCTCGGCGGAGGCCCACGAGGCCCTCGCGATCGCCATGAACCGGCTGGGCGGCAAGTCCAACACCGGCGAGGGCGGCGAGGACCCGGCCCGCTACGAGGCGCTCCCGAACGGCGACTCCCGCAGCAGTGCGATCAAGCAGGTGGCCAGCGGGCGCTTCGGCGTGACCAGCGAGTACCTCGTCAACGCTCGCGAGATCCAGATCAAGATGGCCCAGGGGGCGAAGCCCGGCGAGGGCGGCCAGCTGCCGGGCTCGAAGGTCTACCCGTGGATCGCCCGGACGCGCCACTCGACCCCTGGCGTGGGCCTGATCAGCCCGCCGCCGCACCACGACATCTACTCCATCGAGGACCTCGCCGAGCTGATCCACGACCTCAAGAACGCGAACCACC
>JBBIIL010000002.1:0-2208 GCA_037446495.1 Chloroflexota bacterium
GCCCGTCACGCGGTCGTCCGACGTGCCCACGGCGGCGACCTCGGCCCCCGTCCGGATCTCCGCACCGAACCCGCGCGCAGCCGCCGCGAGCGCAGCGGTGAGTGCGCCGGGGCCGCCCCGCGCGTAGACCGTCTGGCCTGCCGCGCCGCCGTCGTTGCCGGCCGAGTCGCCGAGCAGTGCCGCCGTCGTCCCCATCGACCGGGCGCCCATCGCGGAGAAGGCGACCGCCCGCATGGCAACGGCGGCGCGGACCGGCCCGGACTCGAACGACTCGGCCACGAAGTCGGCGATCGCCATGGGCAGGACGCGCAGCATCTGGCGCGCGTCATCGCGGGAGAGCTTCTTGAAGGCGCGGCCCAGCAGCAGGCCCGGGATCGCATCGCCGAGGCCCGCGCCGCTGGTGGGGGGCGGCGTCGCGTCGTTGAGAGAGGCCACGAACGCGGCGAGTGCCCGGACGTGGCGGTCGAACTCGACCCAGGCCGCCCCGTCGGCCGGGGACCAGGCGCGCAGCCCGGCGGCCGTGCGCGCCGGGTCGGCCCACAACGTGACCGCCCGGCCGTCGGGCTGGGGCGCGAACGCCCGAACCTCGGGCGCGACGAGCGCCAGCCCGTGGTCGCGCAGGCCGAGATCGCGCGCCACGGACGGCCGGAGCCGGCCGACCGTGTGGAACAGGCCGGGCGCCCGCTTCCCGTCGGCGAGCGGGCGCGTCTCGACCGTCCCGCCGAGAGTCGCCCGCTTCTCGAGGACGAGCGTTCGGAGGCCTGCCCGGGCGAGGTAGGCGCCGGCGACCAGGCCGTTGTGGCCGCCGCCGACGACGATGGCCTCGTAGCGGGCGGAAGGCTGGCTGGACATCGCTCAGGCCACCGTCGCCTTCCGGGCCTTGAGCAGCTCGAGCGCGGCGAGCCGCCCGTTCGCGCCCATGATCCCGCCGCCCGGGTGGGTGGACGAGCCGCACATCCAGTAGTCGCGGATCGGCGTCCGGTAGCGGGCCCAGCCCGGGATCGGCCGGCTGAAGAAGAGCTGCTCCAGGGAGAGCTCGCCGTGGAAGATGTTGCCCTCGGTCAGGCCCCAGTCCCGCTCCATGTCCAGCGGCGAGACGACCTGCTTCTCCACGATGACGTCCCGCAGGTTCGGGGCGAACTCGCTGACCAGGTCGATCACCGCGTTTCCGAAGGCCTCCTTCTGGTTGTCCCAGTCCGCCGGGCCCTCGGCCAGGTTGTAGGGCGCGTACTGGACGAAGCAGCTCATCACGTGTTTGCCCGGCGGCGCGACGGACGGGTCGACGAGGCTCGGGAAGACGATATCGACGTACGGCCGGCGGCTGAAGCGGCCGTACTTCGCCTCGTCGTAGGCGTGCTCCATGTGCTCGAGCGAGGGGCTGATGCTGACGGCACCGCGCAGGTACTCCGTGCCGCCCGGATTCGTGGTGAAGCTGGGCAGCGCGTCGAGCGCCAGGTTCACCTTGCCCGAGCTGCCCCGGAACGTGAAGCGCCGAACCTGCGCCTCGAAGTCGGCGGGCAGCACCCGCGGCTCGAGGAGCTGGAGGAACGTCCGCCGGACGTCGGCCGAGGAGATCACCACATTCGCCGCGATCTCCTCGCCGTTCTCGAGGACGACGCCCGTGGCGCGGTCGCCGGACGGCGTGAGCGTCACCCGGCTGACGCCCGCCCCGGTGCGGATCTCGGCTCCGAGCGCCCGGGCGGCATTCGCGATCGCCGCGCTGATCGCGCCCGTCCCGCCCTTGTGAAGGCCCCACGCCCGGAAGGCGCCGTCGATCTCGCCCATGTAATGGTGGAGGAGGACGTAGGCGGTCCCGGGCGAGCGGACGCCCAGGAACGTGCCGATGATGCCCGACGCCGACATGGTGGCCTTCAGCGGCTCCGTCTCGAACCACTGGTCGAGGAAGTCCGCGGCACTCATCGTCATGAGCCCGATGAAGGCGGCCTGCTGGCGCTCCGGCAGCCGCGCGAAGTCGCGACCGAGGCCGACCACGCCGAGCCAGTCGCGCGGATCGATGCTGGTCGGGTCGGGCGGGACCATGCCCAGGATCGGCTTGATGAAGCGGGCCATCTCGGCCATCAGCCGGCCGTACTCCTCGTACGCGTCGGCGTCGGTGGCGGACCAGCGCCGGATCTCGCGCAGCGTGGCCGCGTGGTCGTCGCGGCGCCACAGGAAGTCCCCGTGGAGCGGGGTGAACGTGCCGTCGAG
>JBBIIL010000003.1:0-141053 GCA_037446495.1 Chloroflexota bacterium
CCTCGCGACTTGTCACAACCTGACCTTCACCCTAGACTTCATGGCCGGGATCCGTGCTGCTTTGCGCGCCGGAACCTTCCCCGCGGAGATGCCGGACATGCGCCAGCGCGCTGTCCGGGTGAGTGGCGGCGAAGGGGCCGCAAAGTCCGCGTGAAGTCCGTGTCGGTATCGTCGCAAGGCGTGGAGGCGCGCTATGGGTTCGAGGGATCGCCCCCACAAGGAAGTCAAGAAGAAGCCCAAGGACAAGTCGTCCACGTCCAGCCTGTCGCCCCTCTCGGAGCCGCCGCAGCAGCAGGCGGAGCTGATCAAGAAGGCGCGCAAGCCGCGACGAGAGGAGGAGTCCGGCGAGGGCTGACGGACCGGCCGGGCGGGCTGACCCCGTTCCGTCGGGCAGGCTGAAGCCGACAGGAGCGAGGACACCAATGACGACCGGCAGGGACCAGGACGCCAAGAACGGGGATAAGGCCGCAGCTGAGCGCGGCCGCGCTGTCGATGCCGCGATCCTCGCGATCGAGAAGCAGTTCGGTCGCGGCTCGATCATGAAACTCGGCTCTGCGGAGCGGCAGCAGGTGGACTCCATCCCCACCGGGTCCATTGCGCTGGACCTCGCGCTTGGCGTCGGCGGCATCCCGCGCGGTCGGATCTGCGAGGTCTTCGGCCCGGAGTCCTCGGGCAAGACCACGCTCTGCCAGCACATCATCGCGGAGGCGCAGCGCCGCGGCGGGATCGCAGCGTTCATCGATGTCGAGCACGCGCTGGACCCAGGCTATGCGCGCGCCTGTGGTGTCAACGTGGACGAGCTGCTCGTCTCGCAGCCGGACACCGGCGAGCAGGCGCTCGAGATCACCGAGACGCTCATCCGCTCCGGCGGCGTGGACATCGTCGTCCTGGACTCCGTGGCGGCCCTCGTGCCGCGGGCGGAGATCGAGGGCGAGATGGGCGACAGCTTCGTCGGCATCCAGGCCCGGCTCATGAGCCAGGCCCTGCGGAAGCTGACGGGAGCGGTCTCGCGGTCCAACACCGCACTGGTGTTCACCAACCAGCTGCGCGAGAAGATCGGCGTGATGTTCGGCAATCCCGAGACCACCCCCGGCGGCCGCGCGCTGAAGTTCTACGCCTCGGTCCGGCTCGACATCCGCCGGGTCGAGACCATCAAGAGCGGCACCGAGTCCGTGGGCAATCGCGTCCGCGTGAAGGTCGTCAAGAACAAGGTCTCGCCGCCGTTCCGCGTCGCCGAGTTCGACGTGATGTACGGCGAGGGGATCAGCACCGAGGGCGGGCTGCTGGACGTGGGCGTGGCGATGGACGTCGTCAGCAAGACGGGCGCCTGGTTCAACTTCGCGGACACGCGCCTGGGCCAGGGCCGCGAGGCCGCCAAGGAGTTCCTCAAGATCAACAAGGACGTCGCGGCGGAGATCGACCGGCGCATCCGGGCCAAGATGACGGAGGTGTCGCTCCCGGTCGAGGGCATCGAGGAGGCCGAGTAGGCGCGTTCGATGGCCGACGAGCGGGCTGGGCGCCCGCCGCGTCCGCGCAAGCCCACACCGGCGGATCGGCGGGAGCAGCGCTCCAGGGCCGATGACCCGGCGGAGGTGCTCGACGCCGCGGCACGTTTCCTCGAGGCGCGCCCGCGCTCGGAGCACGAGGTGCGGCGCAGGCTCCTGCACCTGGGCTACCGCGCCGAGATGGTGGAGGCGGCCGTCGCCAAGCTGCTGACGGTGGGTTACCTCGACGACGAGACGTTCGCCCGCTCCTGGGTGGAATCGCGGGATCGGGCGCAGCCCCGGGGTGAGAACGCGCTGCGCCGAGAGCTCGGGCAGAAGGGCGTGGACCGCACGCTGATCGACGCCGTCCTCGGAGGGCGCCGTGACGACGCGCTCGCAGGCGGCGCCGGCAGCCCGGACGAGGCGGCCGCAGAGCGGCTGCTCGAGAAGAAGCTCGGGCCCGTGCTGCGCGAGCCGGATCCGCGTCGCCGTCTGCAGAGGGCGTACGCGCTGCTCGCGCGGAACGGGTTCTCGCCCGACGTCTGTTCGTCCGTGGCGCGGCGGCTGCTCGCGTCCGCGGAGGATGTCACGGGCGAGGACGGGGCAGGGGAGGATGGACCCTAGGGAGTCGGACGGGCGGCTTTCCCCGCTGCCCGCCGCGCGCCGAGTCGAATCGGCCGACGCGGGTCCGGCCTCGCCGTCACGGCTCCCGAACGGCGAGTCGCATCGCCCCGCAGACCTCGTCCGTGCTGTCGCCTGTCGCCTCCAGCGAGGTCAAGGCGCCACTATTCCGACCCGGCCAGGGTTGCGAGCCGGTTCCGGTCGAAGGCTGTAGGCTTCGCATCACCGGAGCGGTCCTGCGGGCCGCGCCGGGCGAGCCGCAGCATCGGCTGAGGCCGGATCAGAGCCGAGTGGCTCCCCGGCCACGTGCCCAACGCGAAGCCGCTGCTGCTTGCCCGATCGACTTGTCGAACGCCCACGGCCCATGATCTCGGCCGCGGGGGAGGATCCGAATATGGAATGGGTTGCTGTCGCCGCGACGGCGGTGGTCGCGGGCGTGGTCGGCCTTGTGGTCGGCTTCCTCCTGCGGGGCACGTGGTCCGGTCAGGCGATCAGGGCCGCGCAGGAGAAGGCGGCGCGCATCGTGGCCGAGGCCCGAGCGCAGCAGAAGGACATGATCCTCGAGGCCAAGGACGAGAAGCTGCGGCTGGGGCGGGAGGCCGAGGACGAGGCGCGCGCGAAGCGTTCCGAGCTCCAGGGGCTTGAGCGCCGGCTGCTGACCCGGGACGAGCAGCTGGACCAGCGCGCGGACCTGCTCGAGGAGAAGGCCCGCAAGATCAACGACCGCGAGCGCGAGGTCGAGAAGCAGCGCGAGGAGCTGGGACGCCTGAACCAGGAGCGCATCGAGGCCCTCGAGAAGGTGTCCGGCCTGTCGGCCGAGGATGCGAAGGCGATCCTGCTGGAGGCCATCCGCGACGAGGCCGAGCACGATGCCGTCAAGCTGGCCCGGTCCATCGAGCGCCGCGCCCGAGACGAGGCGCAGGACAAGGCTCGCGAGATCATCGTCACCGCGATGCAGCGCGTGGCCGCAGACCACACGGCCGAGCACACGGTCACCGTGGTCCACCTGCCGAGCGACGAGATGAAGGGCCGGATCATCGGCCGCGAGGGACGCAACATCCGGGCCCTCGAGCAGGCCACGGGCGTGGACTTGATCATCGACGACACGCCCGAGACGGTCGTCCTGTCGGGCTTCGATCCCGTCCGACGGGAGGTGGCGCGCGTGGCGCTCACCAAGCTGATCGCAGACGGCCGGATCCATCCCGGGCGCATCGAGGAGGTCGTCACCAAGGCGCGCGCCGAGGTGGACCTCATCATCCGCCAAGCCGGTGAGCAGGCGGTCTACGACGCCGGGGTCCCGGGGCTCCCGCCGGAGCTCGTCAAGACGCTCGGCCGGCTCAAGTACCGCACCAGCTACGGCCAGAACGTCCTCCTCCACTGCGTCGAGACGAGCCACCTCGCGTCGATCATCGCAGCCGAGCTTGGCGCGGACGTCCAGGCGGCCAAGATCGGCGGCCTCCTGCACGACATCGGCAAGGCGCTCGACCACGAGATCGAGGGGCCGCACGCCGCCATCGGCGCCAGCCTCGCCCAGAAGCACAACATGCCGTTCAAGGTGGTCAACGGCATCGCCGCCCACCACCAGGAAGTGGAGTACGCCTGCGTCGAGGCGCCCATCGTCCAGGTCGCCGACGCCATCAGCGCGTCCCGGCCAGGCGCGCGCGGCGAGACCATGGACACGTACGTCAAGCGCCTCGAGGACCTCCAGGCGATCGCCGAGAGCTTCACGGGCGTCGAGCGCTCGTTCGCGGTCCAGGCAGGCCGAGAGGTTCGGATCCTGGTTCGCCCCGAGGAGATCGACGACCTCTCCGCCAGCCGCCTTGCCCGCGACATCGTCAAGAAGATCGAGGACAGCCTGACCTACCCGGGTCAGATCAAGGTCACGGTGATCCGCGAGACGCGCGCCACCGAGTACGCCAAGTAGGGGAGCCGCTGCCTCGGGCGGCTCGCCACTGAGGTGACCCGTTCGTTCCGGCCACGCGCCGCCGCAGCTCGTCCCGGACCGTCGTCGGCACGGGGGGATCGGTTCGCGCTGAGGCCATCGCTGCCCTCAAGCGGGGTGTCGGGAGCCAACAGGTAGACTGGCGCCCTCACCCCGATCCTACAGGAGCACCGTTCGTCGATGGCCGCCCGAAGCGAGCGAGCCGGGCTTGGCAACCCGGCCAACGGCAACGCGCCGCGGCCGCCGGGCGCCTGCCGAGTGCTCATGATCGGTGACGTCATCGGCAAGCCGGGCCGGCAGGCGGTGGAGCAGGTGCTCCCAGGGCTGCGCGACGAGCGGGGGATCGACTTCGTCACCGCCAACGGCGAGAACCTCGCCGGCGGCATGGGGCTGACCACCGCCACGGCCGACTTGCTGTTCGGCGCCGGCGTGGACGTGATCACCAGCGGCAACCACATCTGGGACAAGCGCGAGATCTACGAGACGCTCGACAAGAACGACCGGATCCTGCGGCCGCTCAACTACGGCACCCACAACGTGCCGGGCCGCGGCTGGGGCTCATACACCGCGCTGGACGGCAACGAGCTCGTCGTGATCAACCTCCAGGGCCGCACCTACATGCAGCCCATCGACAATCCGTTCACCGACGCCGACCACCTGCTCGACGAGGCCGCCGACCCGCTGCCGCCGATCCGGCTGGTGGACTTCCACTGCGAGATCACCTCCGAGAAGAACGCGCTGGGGCTGTACCTCGACGGGCGCGTGTCCGTGGTGGTCGGCACGCACACACACGTCGTGACGGGCGACGAGCGGATCCTGCCCAGGGGTACCGCCTACCAGACTGACCTCGGGATGACCGGGCCGCTGTGGAGCGTGATCGGCTTCAATCCGTCCACGGTCCTGCCGCGCTTCATCAACGCCCTGCCGACGCGGTTCGAGGTGGGCGAGGGCCCGGTCGTCCTCAACGCCTGCCAGGTGGACATCGACCCGGCGACGGGCCGGGCGCTCCAGATCGAGCGCCTCCAGCAGCTCGTCGAGGTCTAGCCCGTGGCGCCGCGGCACGGCCGCCCGGATCCACGACTCAGCGGGTCGGGAACCGCCGAGGCTGACTTCCACACGCACACGACCCGCTCTGACGGGGTGCTCGAGCCCATGGAGCTGGCCAGGCAGGCGCGCGAGGCGGGCGTCCGGCTGCTCGCCATCGCGGATCACGACAACCTCGCGGCCTACCGTGAGCTCACCGCACCGGGCAGCGAACAGCTGCCCGAGGGCCTGGGGCTCATCCCAGCCGTTGAGATCAACGCCGTCACCGGGCGATTCGCGGCCGCTGACCTCCCCGAGGGCGAGCTCCACATCCTCGGCCTCGGGGTGGACCCGAACGACGCGGCCTTCGAGGCGGGGCTGGCCGCCCAGCGCAACGCGCGCCGGGTCCGCTTCCACGCGATCGTGGCCCGCCTCCGTGAGCTCGACCTGGGGATCGACGAGCAGGTCGCAGCGCTGGACCTCTCCGGCGACGACGCACTCGGCCGTCCGACGGTTGCCCGGGCGCTGATGGCCGCCGGCCACGCGACCGACGTGGACGACGCGTTCAGCCGCCTGATCGGGCACGGCTCGCCTGCCTACGTGAGGCGCGGCGGGCTCGAGCCTATCGCCGCGATCCGAGCCATCCGGGCCGCCGGAGGCATCGCGTCGCTGGCCCACTTCGCCGAGTCGCCGAGTCGCGAGCCGCTCATCCGCGAGCTCATGGACGCCGGCCTCGACGGCCTCGAGACCCACCACCGCTCCTTCGACGCGCCGACGCGCGACGCCATGGCGGCGTTCGCCGCGAGGCTGAGACTGGTGGCGACGGGCGGCTCCGACTACCACGGCGACCACGGCCCGTACGCGGACACGCACGCCCACCTGGTGATCCCCGCCGACCTGATCGCCGGCGTGCGGGCCGCGCTCCGCTCGGGGCGGATGCCACGTACTACGATGCACGGGTCATGACGTCCCGATCCCTGCCCGTCCTCGACGTCGCTCCGGTCGCGCCCTCCGGGAGCGCTCGAACGCCGCTCCAGCCGGCGGACGCGCGCCTGGCCGAGTTCCGCCCCGAGCCGCGCGCCCTGCCCTCGTTCTTCGTCTGGACCCTGGGCTGCCAGATGAACCGCAGCGACTCCGAGGAGATGGCCGGGCGGCTTCTCGCCGCGGGCTGCACCGAGGCGCCGTCGATGGAGTCGGCTGACCTCGTGGTGATCAACACCTGCGCCATCCGGGAGGCCGCCGAGGCGAAGGTCATCGGCCGCCAGGGCCACCTGCGACGGCTCAAGGACGCCAACGCCGGGCTGCGCGTCGTCCTGACCGGCTGCAGCGTCCGCGAGTCGAACCGCGCAGGGCTCGCGCGCCGCTATCCCGCCGTGGACCTGTTCCTGCGGCCGGACGAGGAGCCGGAGCTCGTGGATCGCCTCGGGCTCGCGTCGGCGCAGGCGCCCGTGGGCGCGACGGTCGCCACCGCCGCCACGACGCTGCTGAAGGGCGACAGGGTGTCCGACGCCACCCACCTGGTCCGCGCCCGCTCGGACGCGATCGCCGGCGGCGCAGTCAGCCGGGGATCCGCCATCAGCGCCTGGCTGCCGATCATCTACGGCTGCGACAAGACCTGCACCTACTGCATCGTCCCGTTCAGCCGCGGGCCCGAGCGGAGTCGGCCCTTCGACGAGGTCGTCGGGGAGGCGCGGGCGCTCGCGGCCGCCGGGTACCGCGAGGTGACGCTGCTCGGCCAGAACGTGAACTCCTACGGCCACGATCTGCCTGCGGAGGAGCGCTTCGCCCACGTGCACGCCAAGCGCACGGTGGGTCGGCGCCTCGAGGCCGAGGCACGCCCGGACCTCGCCGAGCTGATCCGCGCCATCGACGGCATCCGCGCCGACGACGGCGCCCCGGCCATCCCGCGCCTGCGCTTTGTCACCTCGCACCCGTGGGACCTGTCCGACCGGTTGATCGACGCCATGCGCGACTGCCCGTCCGTGTGCGAGGCGCTGCACCTGCCCGTGCAGTCGGGGAGCGATTCGATGCTCCGCCGGATGGGCCGCCAGTACACCGCCGAGCACTACCGGGAGCGACTCGCCCGCATTCGCGACGCCGTGCCCGGGATCGCCCTCTCGACGGACGTGATCGTCGGATTCTGCGGCGAGACTGAGGCGGAGCACGAGGCCACGCTCGAGCTGCTTCGTGCCGTCCGCTACGACCAGGTGTTCGCAGCCGCGTACAGCGAGCGCCCGGGCACGCCGGCCACGAGGCTCGCCGACGACGTGCCAGCGGCCGTGAAGCACCGCCGGCTCCTGGACCTGCTCGCCGTCCAGGAGGCGATCGGCCTCGAGCGGAACCGTGCCTGGCTGGGGCGCAGCACCGAAGTCCTCATCGACGCCGTGGTCCCGCCGCGGGCACACGCCCACGACGACGAGGTCGAGGAGGCAGCCGGGACGTCCAGTGCCCGCGACGCATTCGCGAACCTGCCTGCCGGCGTCGCGCATCTCGTCGGCCGCTCGCGCGAGAACAAGCTCGTCCACGTGGCCGGCGCGGCCGGCCTGCTCGGCTCGCTGGTGAGTGCCGTGGTGGAGCACGCCGGCCCGTACGCGTTGCGCGGGAGGCTCGCCTGACCACCACGGGGCCAACGGTCCTCGCGCCGCTGCTCGTGGTCGGCGGCGCCACCGCCACCGGGAAGACGGGACTCGCGATCGCGCTTGCGGAGCGGCTGCTCCAGCGCGGGATCCCCGCCGAGGTCATCTCCGCCGACTCGCGCCAGGTGTACCGCGGGCTCGACATCGGGACCGCGAAGGCGTCGCCCGGGGAACGGGGGCGGGTCGTGCACCACGGGCTGGACCTGGTGGACCCCGACCAGGCGTATTCGATCGCCGACTTCCGCGCACACGCACTCGGCGCGCTGGCGGCGCTCGCGGAGCGCGGCGGCATCGGCATCCTGGCTGGCGGGACCGGCTTCTGGCTGCGCGCTGTCATGGCCGGACTCGACACCGATGCGCTGCCCTCGGACGCCGAAACGCGCGCGCGGCTCGAGGCGGACCTCGTCCGCGATGGCCTCGCACCGCTCGCGAGCCGCCTCGCCGGCCTCGCCCCGGGGCTGGCGGCACGCACCGACCTGCACAACCCGCGCCGCGTCGTTCGCGCGCTCGAGATCGCGACCCTCCAAGGTGACGCGACGCTTCCGCCGCCCGTCGGCTACCCGGCGCCGGTCCTCGGCCTGCAGCTCACGGTCGAGCCGGCTGAGCACCGTCGCCGGATCGCCCTCCGCGCTCGTGCCCAGTTCGGCGCCGGCCTCGTCGAGGAGGCACGCAGCCTCCGGGAGCGCTGGGACCCCTCGCTGGCTCCCTTCACCGCCATCGGCTACCGCGAGAGCTGGGCGCTCCTCGACGGGCAGCTGACCTTGGAGCAGGCGGTCGAGCTCGATGCCACCCGCAACGCCCAGTTCGCCCGGCGCCAGCGCACGTGGTTCCGCGCGGAGCGCGCGCTCGAGATCGTGGACGCGACCGGCGACCCGCTCCCGGGTGCCGCTGCCCGGGTCGATGCCTTCGTGGGCGCCGTCCTCGGCTGAGCGCCCTCGTCGGTCGTCCGGAGGGCCGTCGTCCGGAGGGCCGGCATGGCAACCGCTATCCTTGCGGGCGATGAGCCCGCGCGAAGCGATCGACCTCGCACCCCCGGTCGAGAAGGCGTTCCTCCTCGCCGTCGACACCGGCGACGATCCCGGCTGGTCCGCGGAGGACAGCCTGGGCGAGCTGGCCGCCCTCGCGGACACGGCGGGCGCGGAGGTCGTGGGGGCCGAATGGCAGAACCGCCGCCACGTGGACCCCAACTGGTACGTGGGGAAGGGGAAGGCGGAGGAGCTGCTCCAGGCGAAGAGCGAGACCGGATTCGACATCCTCGTCGCAGACGACGAGCTCAGCCCGGTTCAGCAGAAGAGCCTCGAGTCGCTGCTCAACACCAAGGTCATCGACCGCAGCCGTCTGATCCTCGACATCTTCGCCCTGCACGCGCAGACGCACGAGGGCCGGCTCCAGGTGGAGCTGGCCCAGCTCGAGTACCAGCTGCCCCGCCTGACCCGCCTCTGGACGCACCTCTCGCGCACGGGCGGTGGAATCGGCACCCGGGGGCCGGGCGAATCCCAGCTCGAGACGGACCGGCGGCTCATCCGCGAGCGGATCAAGAAGATGAAGGAGCGGGTCGAGGCGGTCCGCCAGCAGCGCCAGACCACCGCCCGGGGGCGCGACCGCCGCCTGTATCCGACGGTCGCCATCGTCGGCTACACGAACGCCGGCAAGTCCACGCTCCTCAACGCGCTTGTGGGCTCCGAGGTGGCCAAGGCCGAGGACAGGCTGTTCGCGACGCTCGACCCCACCTCGCGCCAGGTCAAGCTGGGCGACGGCCAGACCGCGATCATCACCGACACGGTGGGGTTCATCCACAAGCTCCCTCATCAACTGGTGGACGCCTTCCGGGCCACGCTCGAGGAGGTCACCCGCGCTGACGTGTTGGTCGAGGTGGTGGACGCAGCCGACCCGCATGCGCCCGAGCACCGCGCGACGGTCCAGGCGGTGCTCGACGAGCTCGGCGCGGGCGGCAAGCCGCGTCTGACCGCGTTCAACAAGGCTGACCTGCTGTACCCGGCCACGGACGGCTCGCTGCCGGCCCCGGCCATCTCCGGCACGGTCCTCGTGTCCGCGACCACCGGGTTCGGGCTCGAGACGCTGCGCGGGGAGGTCGCCGCGCTGCTGGCCTCGCTCTGGGAGGACGTCGACGTCGCGGTGCCGTACGCGGCGGGTGAGCTGCTCGCGCGCGTGCGAGAGCGGGGCACGGTGGAGCTCGAATACGGCGAGCGCGACGTCCGGGTGTTCGGGCGCATGGCGCCGAGCCTCGTCGGTGAGCTCCAGGCGGTCGCCGACCGCTGGGCGGAGACCCTCGCGGAGGGGAGCGCCGCAGGCTGAGCGGCTCGCCCGCACACATGGTCCGACGCGGCGGCACCGCGAGCCTGCCTGGCGGCCGGCATCTCGTCTGGACGGTCGCGGCGGGCGGCAGGGGCCGCCGCTGGCGCTCGGTGACCTCGCACGGCGACGGGCGCATGGAGGCGTCGCTGCTCGTGGAGACCGCGCCAGACGGCCGGCTGCTGCGGCTGGAGCTGGCGACGGGGGAGGGGCTGCTCACGCTCCACCCGGAGGGGGGTCCCGTCCGGCTCCACGGCAACGTCGTGCGCGCCTCGGGGATCGACCACATCTCGCTGCCCTGGTCGGACGGGCACATCCTGCTCGCCGGCTCCTCCCCGGTGACCGCGGCCATCGCCGTGGCGGGGGCCGTCGCGCGGATCGGGGTGGGGGAGGGGTCGAACGTCCCGGCCGTCGAGGTGGGCATCGAGCTGCGCCCTCGGCCCGCCACGTGGCACGTCGCCCATACGGCCGAGCGCCGCTGGCGGCTGCTGGCCGCGGACGGCGGCGCGTCCCTGCTGCTCGAGACAGACTCTGACGGCCTGCCGACCGCCGCCGACGGCACTGCCTGGCCCCTCGAGCGCGAGGCCGCCCGGTAGGGGAGGCCCGCCGATTTCGGCGGGATGTCCACGGATGCGCTGATGGCGCTGCTGCGCGGCGACCCGTGACGGTGGTCCTCGTCGACACGAGCGTGCTCATCGACGTCCTCACGGGCGATGCCGTCTGGGGAGCCTGGTCCGGCGACGCGCTGGCCGATGCCATGGAGCGGGCGACGCTGGTGGTCAACCCGATCGTCTACGGCGAGCTCAGCATCGGCTTTCGGACCATCCAGGCCCTCGACGAGGCGCTGCCCGCGGCCTTCTACCGCCGCGAGGCCATCCCGTACGCCGCGGCCTTCCTGGCCGCCAAGGCCATTCAGGCGTATCGCGAGCGCGGCGGCACCCGCACGCCACCGCTGGCCGACTTCTACATCGGCGCGCACGCGGCAGTCGCGGGCTACCAGCTCCTCACGCGCGACCTAGCGCGCTACCGCACCTCGTTTCCGCGCCTCGCCATCATCGGACCCGGCACCTGAGGCCTCCGCCACGGTCCTGCTCTACTGCCGATAAGGCAAGTTATGTCATGTGAAGCCGTTGTTCCCGGACCCGTCAGCCCCCGCAAAGGTGGCCCTGATGGTCCGCCCTGCCGGTGCACAGGAGCGGCACCAGGACCTCCAGGGCATCCTCGAACCGGGCGTAGACAAGGTCGTCGGGGACGCCGAAGGCCTGGGACACCCAGCCTGCATCGCCCGCCTCCATTGCCGAGCACGAACCGGCCGCCGCTGATCTCGTCGATCGTCGCGGCCTGCTTGGCGACGAGGCCGGGATCCCGGTACAGGCTCGCCAGGACCCACGACCCCACCGGCACCCGCGACGTCGAGGCGGCAACGCGCGCCAGCAGCGCCACGGCATCCCAGAGGCCGAGCACCGGATCCTCCGGGGCGCGCCGTGCGAGGAGGCCGTCGGGGATCCATACGGTGTCGAACCCCGTTGCCTCGGCGCAGACCGCCAGATCTCGGACCTCGCGCCAGAAGAGCGGGACTGGCTCGGCGTGCGAGCGCCACGAGTTGAGGGCGACCCCGATCTCAAAGCCGGCCACGTCACTCCCACCCTGCTCCGTCGTGGCCGGAAGTACAGGGGGCAAGGCCGCCCGGACGCGGGGGGGAGCGCTCGGGCGGCCTCCCTCAGCATACGCGCCTCCTGCGCCGCGAGCAGCCAACGGACGTAGATCCAGAGGGATCGACTTCGTCTGGTCGGCCACAGTCGGCTAGGATGCGCCGATGAACGACCCCGCTGACGACACGGAACCCCGATCGCCGGCCACGGCGCGGATCCCCGAGCGAGCCCGGGGATTCGCGACGCGGGCCATCCGCGCGGCCACCACCGCGCCTCGCGTCGGCCAGCACCCCAACGCGGTGCCGATCTACCAGACCGCCACGTTCTCGGCCGACAGTGCGCGGGAGTTCGCTGAGGTGGTCAACGGCGCGGGCCACGCGTACAGCAGGATCTCGAACCCCACGACGGACGCGCTCGCCGACGCGGTGGCGGTCCTCGAGGGTGCCGAGGCCGGCGTGGTCACCGCGTCGGGGATGGCCGCGATCCACGCAACCCTGCTCGCGCACGTCGCCGCAGGCGACCGGGTGGTGGCGACCAAGGCGATCTACGGCTCCACGCGCTCGCTGCTCGACCGACAGTTCGGCAAGCTGGGCGTCGCGGTCGAGTACGCGGACATCACGGACCTCGCCGCAGTCGAGGCAGATCTGGCAGCCTCGCCGACTCGCCTGCTGTACGTGGAGACGATCTCCAATCCCTCGATGGTGGTCGCCGACCTGGCCGCGCTGGCGGCCGCCGCCCATCGCCACGGCGCCCTGCTCGTCGTGGACTCCACGTTCGCCTCCCCGTACCTCCTGCAGCCGCTGGCGCTGGGGGCGGACCTGGTGATCCACTCGGCGACCAAGTTCATCGCGGGCCACAGCGACGTGCTGGCGGGGGCGGTGGTCGGTCGCGAGGCGCTCCTGGCGCCCATCCGTGCCGTCACCGTGGACACGGGCGGAACCCTCGCGCCGCTCGCCGCGTTCCTGGTCCTGCGGGGCATCGCGACGCTCGCAGTCCGCATGGAGCGCCACTCCGCCACAGCGCTCGGTCTCGCGCGCCGCCTGGAGGGCCGCCCGGGAGTCGCCCGCGTGGTGTACCCGTGGCTCGCGAGCCACCCCCAGGGGGACCTCGCCCGGCGCCAGTTCCGCACGGGCGGCGGGATCCTCGCCGTCGAACTGGAGGGCGGGCGCGCCGCGGGTGAAGCCTTCATCGACGCCCTCACGATCCCCGAGAAGACGGCGTCGCTGGGCAGCATCCACACGATCGTGGCGCACCCGCCGTCCAGCACCCACCGCCAGTTCGACGACGTGGCCCTGGCAGAGGCCGGGATCCCGCCCGGCCTGCTCCGCGTGTCGGTGGGCCTCGAGGACCTCGACGACCTAGTCGCCGATTTCGACGCCGCGCTCGACGCCGCCAGGGCGACGGCTGCTGGCACCTGACCGCCCGCGCGCGCTGGGACCGGAGTGATCGCCGGGCGTCAGGCGGGGATCTCGTCCTCAACCAGCGCCTCGAGGTCCGCGAACGTGCGGACGTCCGCGATCCCCGCGTCGAGCTCGATGCCGAAGTGCTCCTCGACCGCCATGAGCATCTCAGCGAGGTCGTCGCGGGAAAGGTTCAGATCCTGGTAGAAGTCGGTCTCGGCCTCGAGCTCCTCGAGGTCGATCTCGATCGACTCGGCGCACACGGCGCGGAGGCGAACCTGGTCGGCCGTGTTCACAGCGCTCCTCACATTGGCTCCAGCCTGGACGCAACCCATCGTCGGGCATGCGGTGCCAGCGGCGCAATGGTCCGAGTGGCCCACTCCGAGCGCGGGCCCATGTCCAGGCCCGGGGGCCACCCGCCGCACGCCCGAACATGCCCGAGCATCTGGCTACGCCGCAGTCAGTTCTCGACGCTACAATCTCGCCCGTGCAGCGCATCCATGTGCCCAAGAACAACCTGATGCTCATCGCGGGCTTGGTGTGGTGCGTCGCGGGCGCGATGGTCCTGCTTGTGGGCCTGCCGCTCCTGTTCAGGCTCGAGCCCGTGGACCCGATCCTCGTGCCCCTCGCGATGGTCATCTTCGGGGTGTTCTACGTGTTCGTGTTCTCGAGCCTCGTGAACAAGCACACGGACCGCATCCGGGCGCGCGACGAGGAGCGGCTCCCCTTCTGGAACTTCTTCAACGCCTCGTCCTGGATCGTGATGTTCGTGATGATGGGCGGAGGCATGGCGCTGCGGTTGTCCCATGCGGTTCCCGACTGGTTCATCGCGTTCTTCTACAGCGGGCTCGGCATCGCGCTGTTCCTGTGCGGGCTCCGCTTCCTGGGCGTGTTCCGGCGCAAGGCCGTCCTCGAGCCCATCCCGGTCGGCCAGGACTGACCACCGCCAGACGGCCCCGCCTCGCCGGACAGGGCGCCCTCGCGCCTTCGACCGCGAGGTCACCATCGCCCGTGAGCACGACCCATGCGGCACCGTCCAGACCGTGATGTCCCGCGACTGGTGCCGGATGGATCCCCAACACCGGTCATCAGGCGACAGGCGTGCCGGCAGCAGACATGCAACCATCGCGCCGAAGGGGCGGCAGCAGGCGAGGCGGACGAAACATGACGACCGGGGCAGCGAACCTCGACGTGACGGCTGGGCTCGGCGCCGCGGTCATCGCGCAGGTGGAATCACATGCGGCCCACAACTACCACCCGCTCCCCGTGGTCCTTGCCCGGGGCGAGGGGGCCTTTGTCTGGGATGCTGACGGGCGCCGTTACCTGGACATGCTGGCTGGCTACAGCGCCCTCAACTTCGGCCACCGCCACCCCCGCCTGGTTGCCGCGGTGGAAGCCCAGCTCGGCCGGCTGACGCTGACCAGCCGCGCCTTCCACAACGACCTCCTCGGGACGTTCGCCGAGGAGCTCACCGCGCTGTGCGGCATGGACACGATGCTGCCGATGAACACCGGCGCCGAGGCCGTTGAGACCGCGCTCAAGATGGCACGCAAGTGGGGCTATGAGCGCAAGGGCGTGCCCGAGGGCCGCGCCAAGGTCATCGTGATGGGCGGCAACTTCCACGGCCGGACCACCACCATCATCGGGTTCTCCGACGACCCCTCGGCCCGCGATGGCTTCGGGCCATTCACGCCCGGCTTCGTGCGCGTTCCGTTCGGCGATTCAGACGCGCTGGCGGAAGCCATTGATGACAACACTGTGGCCGTGCTCCTGGAGCCCATCCAGGGTGAGGGCGGCGTGGTCATCCCGCCGAGCGGCTACCTGAGCGCCGTCCGGGCGCTGTGCACCGAGCGCGGCGTGCTCATGCTGGCCGATGAGATCCAGTCGGGCCTCGGGAGGACGGGCCTCACGTTCGCCTGCGATCACGAGCACGTCATTCCCGACGCCTACATCCTGGGCAAGGCGCTCGGCGGCGGGATCCTGCCCGTGTCGGCGGTAGTGGCGCGCCGGGATGTCATGGACGTCTTCCGGCCGGGCGAGCACGGCAGCACGTTCGGCGGCAACCCGCTCGCCTGCGCCGTGGGCATCGAGGTGGTCCGGATGCTCGAAACCGGCGAGTACCAGGCGCGTGCGCGCGAGCTCGGGGAGGTGCTCGCGTCGGGGCTGGCAGCGCTGCCCGTCGAGCGCGTGTCGGCGTTCCGCGTGCGCGGCCTGTGGGCCGGCATCGACATCGTTGGCCGCACCGGCCGTGACGTCTGCGAGGGCCTGATGCGTCGAGGCGTCCTGGCGAAGGACACCCATGGCGGCACCATCCGCCTCGCCCCGCCGCTCGTGATCGAGCGCGACGACCTCGACTGGGCGATCGAGCGGCTGCGTGAGGAGCTGGACGCCTAGGGCCGTCGACGCCGGCTCGACGGCGCGTCGCCGCGCCAACATGCCGCGGACATGGCCGTCCCGGGCCGGATGGGGCATCATTCGTCGCGTTCGCGCCTGAGCCCGCATCCCGGCTCGTCCCCTCGGACCACCGTGACGAGAACCCCCGACTCCAGCGCCCCGAGCGAGCCCGGCGAGCCAGGGCCGGCTGCCCCTGTCGTCGAGTCGGACACGGTGGCCGGGGACGGCCCGCTCCCCTCCCCCGCCCCTCCCCGACTGCGCCGCCGCCTCGGGCTCTTCGCCGTCGCCTTTGTCCTGGGGCTGGTCGCCGTCATCGCGGTGTCGGGCGCCGGCCTCGCCGCCTGGGACTCCAGCTACGGCGCGCGGGTGCTGCCGGGCGTCCACGTCGGGGGCATTGACCTCTCGGGTCTCGACCGCGCCAGTGCCGCTGCCGCGCTCCGGGCCGGCCTGCTGTACGACCAGGGCGAGTTGATCCTGCGGACGCCGGGCGGTGACGTCTCGATCCCCTACAGCGCCTTCAACCGCCGGGCCGACGTGGATGCGCTCGTTGATGCCGCGCTCGGCTCCGCCCGCACCGGCGACCTCGCGACCCGAGTCGTCAGCCAGCTCGGCCAGGCCGTCCACGGGGTGTCGCTGGCGGCGCCTGTCGTGTTCGACGGTCAGGCCCTCGCGGCAGCGGTCACCGCGGCCCTGGCGCCGCTGGATGCCGGCCCGGTTGACGCCACGATCGCCGTGACCCACACCGGCTACGCGGTGACGCCGGCGCGGGACGGCAGCTCAGTGGACGCCGCGCCCGTGATCGCCGCGGCCGTCGCAGCAGTCGAACAGGCCGGCGCCGCCGCCCAGATCGTGATCCCGGTGACGGCGTCGCCGGTCCCGGCGGTCGTATCCGACGAAGCGGTCCGGGCCGCGGCGTTCCGCGCCGGCCTGATCACGAGCAGCGCCATCACCATCACCTCCGGCAAGCGGTCCTGGACCATCACGGCCGCCACGATCCGAACATGGGTGGGCTTCTCGGCGGCGCCCGACGGGTCGCTGCAGCCGACCATCGACCTGACCAAGATTCCGGCAGCGCTCAAGAGCGTGGCCAAGAAGCTCCTCACCCCCGCCACGTCGGCGGTCTTCCTGCACGCGAAGAGCGGGACGATCGTGGGCGTGGCAGCGTCGGCCGACGGGAAGCAGCTCGACCTCGCGGCCACCTCACGGCGCATCTCGGACGCCCTGCTGGCGCGCATCCCAGCCTTCGGGATCGCGGCCCCGGTGAAGGTGGCGATGGCGCCGGTCCCGCCCAAGCTCACCACGGCGCAGGCGAAGCAGAAGGCCCCCGTGTTGACGCTGCTGGGCACCTGGACCACCTACTTCCCGATCAGCGACCACAACTACTTCGGGGCCAACATCTGGATCCCCGCCCAGATCATCAACGGCACCGTCCTCGCGGCCGGCCAGACCCTCGACTGGTGGAATGCCGTTGGCGACGTGACGCCGGCCCGCGGCTTCGGGCCCGGCGGCGTGATCCAGGGCGACCACACCGACCCCACGGGCGCGCTCGGCGGCGGCATGTGCTCGAGCTCCACGACCCTGTTCAACGCCGCGCTCCGAGCCGGGCTCCAGATGGGCGCCCGCGGCAACCACCGCTACTACATCAATCGCTACCCGCTGGGCCTCGACGCGACGGTCTGGAAGGTGGGCACGGCCGTCCAGGACATGTCGTTCACCAACGACACGGGCAACCCGATCCTGATCCTGGGCATCAAGTCCAGCTCGGGGAGCGCAGGCTACGTCACCTACCAGCTGTGGGGCACCCCGGACGGCCGGAGCGTATCGCTGTCCTCGCCCTCGGTGACCAATGTGGTCCAGGCCACCACGACGACCCAGCTCGTGGGAACCCTCCCGCACGGCGTCCGGAACCAGACCGAGTACCCGTCCAACGAGATGGACGTGGCGGTCACGCGACAGGTCAAGGACAAGGGCGGGCGCCTGATCCACTCCGAGGTGTGGAGCTCGCACTACGTGCTCTGGAACGGGATCATCCAGATCGGCCGGTAGCGGTGAACCTGTCCGGGGTCAGCCCGGCTCGGGCGGACCCGTCGGGCGGCACCACGACCGGGTGCGCTGCCCCTGCGGCGACGGCAAGGCTGTCCAGCTGGCCGATGATGGTCGCCGTGCCCACGGACCGCCGCCGCTACGGCAGCGGGCGCCAGAGGCGGCCCAGGAGGAGCCCGAGAGCGGTGAGCAGGCCCGCGAACGCCGCGAAGCCCGCCCCCACCTCGATCGTCTCGTGCTTGACCACCAGCGACATCGGCAGGCTCGCGAAGACCTGCTCGAGGTCGCCCGCGCTCTCGGCGGGATAGTACTGGCCGCCCGTGAGCTGGGCGATCTGCTTGAGCGTCGCATCGTCGATGCCCCGGCGGAAGCCGCCCTGCCCGCCCCCGAAGTTGCCGCCACCGAAGCCGAAGCCCCCGCCAAGGTTGGGCTCGCGGCCGAGGAACTGCTGCGCGCACTTGGCGCTCAGTGCCCCGCCGCTCGCGGTGCCGAAGCCGATGGTGTAGACGCGGACGCCGCGGTCCGCCGCCTCCTGCGCCGCGTCGAGCGGGGCCGGGCCGGTGTTGCTCGCACCGTCGGTCAAGAGCACCACGATGTCCGGTGCGTAGGCTCCGGGCGCGACGGGAACGGGGCCCTGCCCGCCGATCGCGGTCGTGGGGGCGACCGCGGGGTCCACCGTGGAGATGGCGCCGAGCGCGGCGAGGATGCCGCTGCCGATGGCGGTCCGCCGTCCCGTCGTGAGCGAGTGCAGGGCGTCGAGCAGCTTCGCCTGGTCAGTCGTGGGCGCCGCGATGAGCTCGGCGAACGTGGAGAAGGCCACGATCCCGATCTGGGTGGTGGCGCTCTGGTGCGTGATGAAGTCGGACGCAGCCGCCTCGGCGGCCTGGATGCGGGTGGGCGTCACGTCGGTGGAGCACATCGAGCCCGAGACGTCGATCGCGAGCAGGACCGTCGTCCGGTTGGTCGGGACGGCCGCCACCGTGACAGGCCTGGCGAGGGCCACGGCGAGGCTCGCCACGGCCGCGAGCACGAGGACGATCGGGATGTGCCGGCGCCGGGACGCCCGGGGCATCGCCTCCCGCACCAGCGACAGGCTCGAGTACCGGACCGCCGCCGGTCGCCTGCGGCGAAGGGCCAGCGCGTACAGTGCCGCGAGCAGCGGGACGAGCACGAGGAGCAGCAGGAAGCCGGGCCACAGGAACTGCATCAGGGGAGCCTCCCGAGGAATGCGAGGGAGGTCATGACGCTGAGCACGACGAACGCCAACGCGGCCCCGGCCACCAGCGCCGTCAGCTCGATCGTCTGGTTCTCCATGGTCACCTTGGGCGCGATGGCGCTGTACACGTCGGTCAGGGTGGCCTGCGCGTCGGGCGCGTAGTACGTGCCCGCGGTCAGGGTCGCGATCTGCTGGAGGAGCGCCCCGTCCAGCTGCGAGTGGACGTGGAACCCGTTGAGGTTAAGGTCCGCGCCGCCTGCGGTCCCGATGGCCACAGTGTCCACGCGGATGCCCAGGTCCGCCGCCTGCTGCGCCACCGCCAGCGGGTCCGGCTGCTCGTTGTTCTCGCCGTCGGTCAGCAGGACCACCGCCGCCGAGCCGTGGCTCCCCGGCGGCACCGGCGCGGGCGTCGCGGTGGGCCCGGGCGCCGGCGAGGCGCTGCTGTAATAGTCCACTGACGAGCCAGCCTGCGCGACGGCGATCAGGTGGAGTGCAGCCTGCAGCCCCTGCCCGAGCGCCGTCCCCTTCTGGGGCGCGAGCTGCTTGATCGCCTGGAGCACCTCCGCCTGGTCCGTGGTGGGCGTCTGCACGGCGATCCCCGAGTCGCTGAACGCCACGATCCCGATGGCGATCCCTGGCGGCTGGTGGCCGACGAAGTCGGTTGCCATGGCCTTGGCCGCGTCCATGCGCGTTGGCGACCCGTCGGTGGCGGCCATGCTGCCCGAGACGTCGAAGGCGAGCACCACGACACCCTGTCCCACCGGCAGGCTGACGGTCCCCTGCGGTCGGGCGATGGCGACGACGATGGCGACCAACGCCAGCAGCAGCAACGCCGTGGGGACACCGGTGCGCAGCCGCGCCCAGCGGCCGTCCGACACGCGACGCGGCACAGCCAGTCCCCCCGCCCGACGCGCCCGGCGGCGGCCGATGGAACGGTAGGCAATGGCGCCCAGGGGGATCAGCAGCAGCAGCAGGAGCGCCCACGGCCAGGCCAAGCTCATCCGCTACCTCCGCTGCTTCCGGAGCTGGGCCATGCGCACGATCGCATGCACGAGGTCGTCGTCGGTTGACAGCGGCAGCGCATCGACCCCGGCCCGCCGGAAGGCGGTTGCAATCCCCGCCTCGCGGCTGCGCGCGGCGGCCTCGAACCGCTCGCGGAAGGCCCGGTCGCCGGTGTCCACGTACAGCTGCTCGCCCGTCTCGGCGTCCTGGAGGACCAGCGGGCCAGCGTCGGGGAGCTCCGCCTCGCGCGGGTCGGAGAGGCGGACCGCGATCACCTCATGTCGGCGCGTGAGCAGGTTGAGCGGCTTTTCCCAGCCCGGCTCGCTGATGAAGTCGGACACCACGAAGACGAGCGAGCGCCGCTTGATGCCCGCCCCCGCCGCGGCCAGAACGGGCCCGAGGTCGGTCATCGGCGATCGTTCGGGCGTCTCCTGGTCGACCAGGTCGCGCACGAGGCGCAGCACCTGCCGGCGCCCGCCGCCCGCAGGGATCGTCCGGTCCTGGGCACCGCCGTAGAGCATCGCCCCCACGCGGTTGCCACGCCGGGTCAGCAGCCGCGCCATCGTGGCCACGAAGTCGATCAGGACGGTGCGCTTGACCCGCTCCGACTCGACCGTGCCGAAGTCCACCGAGGGGCTGATGTCCAGCAGGAACCACGCCGTGAGGTCGCGGTCCTCGTGGTAGTCGCGGACCCACGCCTCGTCCATGCGCGCGGTCACGTTCCAGTCGATGTACCGGACGTCGTCACCGGGCTGGTACGGGCGCAGGCCGGCCAGGTCCACCCCGTTGCCCACGAAGAGGCTTCGGTAGTCGCCCTGGAGCAGGCCGTCCAACCGGCGGACGACCTTCCAGTCGAGGCGTTCGAGGATGCGCTCAGGCGCTGAGGCGACCGTTGGACGGCTCCCGCATGGGCACCACGGGGGCGGCCACCCGCACCAGCAGCGCGTCCAGGATGTGGTCGGCGGTCACGTTGTCCGCGAGCGCCTCGAACGAGAGCACCAGTCGGTGGCGCATGACGTCGAGCGCCATGTCCGTGACGTCTTGCGGAAGGACGAAGTCGCGGCCGCGGATGTAGGCGAGCGCCTTGGCCGTGAGGACCATGTTGATGGAGGCGCGGGGGCTGGCGCCGTAGGTGATGTACTTCTGCGCCTCGGGCAGGCCCGCCTTCTGCGGCGCTCGCGTGGCCTCGGCGAGGCGCACCGCGTATTCCATGACCGCCGGGTCCACGTAGATCTGGTCCACCTCGCGCTGGAGTCCGGCGAGCTGGCCCGCGCCCAGCACCACGGCCACGGGCTCCTGCGGTCCCGTCTGGCGCTCGACGATCACGAACTCCTCGGTTCGGGTCGGGTAGCCCACAAGGACCTTGAGCATGAACCGGTCCACCTGCGCCTCGGGCAGCGCGTAGGTGCCCTCGGTCTCGATCGGGTTCTGCGTGGCGAGGACCAGGAACGGATCGGGAACCCTGTGCGTGTCGTGGCCGATGGTCACCTGGCGCTCCTGCATCACCTCGAGGAGCGCGCTCTGGACCTTGGCCGGCGCTCGGTTGATCTCGTCGGCGAGCAGCAGGTTGGTGAACACCGGGCCCAGCGACGTGGCGAAGTCGCCGGTCTTCTGGTTGTAGATGCGCGTGCCCACGAGATCCGCCGGCACGAGGTCCGGGGTGAACTGGATCCGCTTGAAGTCCCCGCCGATCGACGAGGCGAGCGTCTTGATCGCCATCGTCTTGGCGAGCCCGGGCACACCCTCCACGAGCAGGTGGCCGCGGGCGAGCAGCGCCACGATCATCCGCTCGAGCAGGTGGTCCTGCCCCACGATGACCTTCTTGACCTCGTAGAGCACGCGCTCCATGGGGGTCGTGCCCACGCCCGGCGCCTGGCCAACAGGGTTCACGTCCGGCCCTCCTCAGTACTGGGGCAGGCCGGCCGCGCCGCCCGCCACATCGATGGGCACCGCGAGGCCCACGCCCACGAACACGTCCTGGCTGGTCGGGTTCACGAGGGCGTCCACGACGCCCACCACCTGTCCATCGCGGTTGACCAGCGGCCCGCCCGAGTTGCCCGGGTTGACCGCCGCGTCGATCTGGATGAGCCCGGTCAGCTTGGTGCCGCCGGCCTCCGTGAATGAGCGCCCGAGCGCCGACACGACGCCGGAGCTCATCGAATCCGCAAGCCCGAAGGGGCTGCCGACGGCGAACACGTCGCTGCCGACGCGGAGCGCCCCGGGATTGCCAAGGGTGGCGGGCTGAACCGCGGACGGGATGGTCGCCGCCTGGAGGACCGCGAGGTCGAGCTCCGGATGCGTCTGGCTGACCACGGCCTGCGCCGTGGTCCCGTCGATGAACGTGACCGAGATGCTCGTCGCGCCGTCCACGACATGGAGCGCCGTCATGATGTCGCCCCGGTCGTCCACGACGACGCCGCTGCCCAGCGAGGTGCCGTGGCCGGCGCTCGGTGCCGGGCTGCTCGACGGCGACCCCGGTGTCGCGGAGCCCGAGGCAGTGGGCAGCCGTGTCGCCTGGACGACCACCACCGACGGCGCCACCCGTGTCCACGCGGTCTCTGAGAACGCCGGCGGGGGCGTGACCGACGCGAGCGCCGACGCGATGGCGGTGTTGACCTGTGCCTGGCTGAGGGGCTTGGCGGGCGGGAACGCCGCCGACCAGACCGCCACGGCGACGAGGGCGGCAACGACCCCGCCCGCGAACGGCGCGAGGCGGACACCACGACCCCGCCAACGTCGGCGGGCGCCGGCCTGGGGAGCGGCCGCTGTATCAGAGCGGGGCGACGCGTCCAGCGGTTCGGTCTCCGTGTCCACGCGGCGTGGTCCGCATCGTGGTCCCCGGCCCGGGGAGTGGATGAGCATGCGCGCTCTTTCTGAGGGATCCGTGAGGCCCGAGCCGTGGCCGGACCACCACCGACCACCCTAGAATGCCGCTCATGCCCGTCCGCCCTCGCCGCCGCACCCTCCTCGGCCTCCTCCTCTCGGTCCTGGTCGCCGCCTGCGGCGGCTCCTCGGGCGCGACCGCGACCAGCCCGGTCGCCAGCGCCGCGCCCACGGCGTCGGGCCCTGCGTCGGCGCCGCCCACGGGAAGCCCCGCGGCGACGCCCGTCGGGTCCGCCATGCTCGGCCCCACTGGCGGCGGTCTCACGCTGGTCGAGCCGCTCCCCGCGCTGTCCGCGGGGGATGGCTCGGTGGACCTCACACCGGCAGGCTCGCTGGTGATGCTGCAGTCCGGCGTGGACCTCAAGCTCCACTCGCTCGACTGTGCCACCAACTGCGGCGATCCGGCGACCTGGAGCGCCACAACGCTGGAGCCCGGAGTCTCGTGGGCGCATCCGCTGATCCGCGCCCGCGACGACGGATCGCTGGTGGCGGTGGTGGACGACTCCACGGCCGGGCAGAGCGGCGACGTCCTGGGAGTGTGCACCGCCGACTGCGCCGCCGCCGGCTCCTGGACGTGGTCGAAGATCCCGCTCCCCCCCGACGCTACAACGATGCGTGCGGCAAGCCGCTACTTCGCGGTCAGCGGCGACGCGATGATCCTCGGCTTGGGCTCGGGATCGCCCATGGGTGCCCTCGTCTGCGGCGGCCTGTGCGAGTCCGCGGCCAGCTGGACCCGCGTCAAGTTCAGCGATGCCGCCTGCAGCGCTCCGAGCGTTGCCGCCAGCCCGTCGGGCGCGATGGCATTCGCCTGTGTCACCGCGAATCCCAACATGACCCCGACCGAGAGCAGCGAGGTGTGGTCATGTCCGGGCGCGTGCACCAGCCAGGCAAACTGGGGCGGCGTGACCGGCCTCGCCGCCGGCGACGGCCTGGCGGTGGACGTGACCGTCGGTCCCCAGGGCATGGTCAACGCGGCCGTCAACCTGGGCAACCGGGCCGATGCTGCCAACGCGAACCGGCTCGGCTGGTTCCAATGCCTGGGCGGCTGCGGCGAGCCCGCCAGCTGGCACGGGATCGTGGTGGGCAGCGAGGTCCTGTACGCCCGGCGCGTCGCCGCCGTGACCGACCAGCAGGGCCGCTCAGTCATCGCCTATGACGGCACCAGCTCCGCGGGCAGCGGGCTCCTGTCTGCCGCCTGCGTCGCGAACTGCCTCAAGCCCGGCTCGTGGTCCGTCGCGCTCCTCGACGACGCGAAGCGGGTGGCCGCGCAGATCCCGGTGCCTGCACCACAGGGCTGCGAGTCGGCGGTCTGGGTGCCGGACAACGTGACCGACATCGCGATGCGCGGAGACTGGGGGGCCGTGACGTCGGGCTACAGCGCCATCGGCGCTGGCGGGACGTGCCCCGCCAGCCCGTTCCCTCCGTCCAGCGCCTTGCAGCCCATCCGGAGCGTGGTCAGCGTCGCCATCCTCGGGCCGTAGCACGGGTCGGGCGCGGCCCGCTCCCCCTCAGCTGTGCACCGGCGTGCCGGCCGGGCCGCCGAAGCGGTCCGTGCGGAATGCGTAGACCCGAGCCGAATGGTCCCGCCACGCGCCCCGCGGCAGCCCCGCCTTGCGGGCGGCCGTGTCCAGCATGGCAACGCGATCGAGGCCGTTCTCATCGGCCACCTCGGGCAGCAGCAGGCCGCGCCGACCGCCCAGCTCCACGACGATCCCGTCCGTGCCGAGCCGCCACGCGAGGGGGTCCGCCAGCGCGACCATGGGGCCAAGCACTGAGACCTCGAGGTGGAGCCCGGGCAGCTCGTCGGGGGCCACCGGCCGGAACCGGGGATCGGTCCTGGTGGCGCAGGCAGCCGCCTCGGCCACCGAGTCGTGGACGGGCCGCGTGGGGTCCAGGATCCCCATGCAGCCGCGCAGGTCGCCGTCGCGGGTGAGGGTCACGAACGCCGACGCGTGCAGGTCCGTCGCCGACGCCTCGTGCATTGCGGCGTCGAGCGCCGCCGACGGCATGGACCGACTGGCCACCGCAACCGCAGTCCGGGCCAGCGCGAGCAGCTGCGCTCGCGCCGTCTCGTCCACCGCCACGGGTCCCGGCAGCCCTGTCGCGTCGTCCACGCCCGGATGGTCCGTCGTCATCGCCCGCCTCCTCATCCTGGCGCATCGTGCGCCCGGACGCGGCCGCTGCGCAGGGCGGGATGGCCCGAAACCGGCCGGGCGGCCCTTCCGGCGCGACCGCCGCCGCGCGAGACTTGGCGCGGAGGTCCCCCGGTCCGTGCCCAACCCGCTCGCCCGTCCTGCGCCCATCGGCCCCGTGCCCGGGCTGCTGGCCGTGCCCCTCGCGGACGGCGCCGTGCGGTGCAACGTGTGCGCCCACCGCTGCCTCGTCCGCCCGGGCCGCACCGGGATCTGCGGCGTCCGCGAGAACCGCGACGGCACGCTCCTCGCCACGGCGTACGGCAACGTGGTCGCTGAGGCGCTCGACCCGATCGAGAAGAAGCCGCTGTTCCATGTCGCGCCCGGGTCCACGGCGTGGTCCATCGCGACGCCCGGGTGCCCCTTCCACTGCACGTTCTGCCAGAACTGGGAGATCGCGCAGGGACCGCGGCTGGGGCTGGAGGTGCCCACCCGGCTGCTCTCGCCAGACGACGTCGTCGGCGCGGCGCTGGCGCGTGGCGCTGACGCCATCGCGTACACCTACGTCGAGCCCACGGTGTTCCTCGAGTTCGCGCTGGACACGGGGCGGCTCGCCCGATCGGCCGGGCTGCGCAACCTCTGGATTACCGACGGGTACGCGACTCCCGAGGCCGTGGACCTGCTCGCCACCTTCGTGGACGCCGCCAACGTCGACCTCAAGAGCTTCGACGAGCAGTTCTATCACCGGCTCTGCGGAGCGCGGCTCGCGCCGGTCCTCGAGGCGATCCTCGCCCTGCGGTCAGCCGGGATCTGGCTCGAGATCACCACGCTGGTCATCCCGGGGCGCAACGACGGTGACGCGGAGCTGGGGGCCATCGCCGGCTGGATCGCAGAGCGCCTGGGCGCCGAGACGCCGTGGCACATCAGCCGCTTCCACCCCGACTTCCGGCTGCGGGACGTGCCGCCGACGCCCCTCACGACGCTGGCCCGGGCGGCCGCCATCGGACGTGCCGCCGGCCTGGCGCACGTCTACGTGGGGAACGCCCCGGAGCTGGACAGCGAGGACACGACGTGCGCGGGATGCGGTGAGACGCTGGTCGAGCGCCGCGGGTACCGCTCGCGGTCGCTCCTCTCCCCCGCCGGGACCTGTCCCGCCTGCGGCCGGCCGATGGCGGGGATCGGTCTCGCCGGAGGCGCCTCGTGAGGGAGCCGGGCACGGCCTTGCGCCTGCCTGCCGTCGCGGGGGCGTTCTACCCGGCGGGCGAGACCGCGCTTCGTGCCCTCGTGGCAGCGTGCCTCGCCGAGGCGGGGGCGCCGCCGCCGGGCGGACTCGCGTCTGGCGTCCTGGTGCCGCACGCAGGACTCGTCTACTCCGGCACCGTGGCGGCGGCCGGTTGGGCCACCATGCTCCTCGATGCCGCGAGCGCCCCGACGATCGTCGTGCTGGGCACGAACCACAGCGCCCGGTTCGACGGGGTGGCGGTCTTCGAGGCGGGCCTCTGGCGGACGCCGCTGGGCGACGTGTCCGTGGACGCCGACCTGGCCGCGCGCATCCTCGCGCTCGACGCGCCCTTCGGCGGCGGTCGCCTGGCTCACCGCGACGAGCACTCGATCGAGGTGCAGCTGCCGCTGCTCCAGGTGCTCCGGCCGGAGGCGCGGATCGTCCCGTGCTCGGTGGCCGCGGGGACCGGTCGTGCGGCGGTCGGGGCCGGCGCACGCCTCGGCGGGCTGCTGGCGGGCCTGCGCGCCGCCGGCGAGGACGTGCTGCTCGCGATCAGCACCGACATGGCGCACTACCCGCCCCACGACGAGGCCGTGCGCGTCACCCAGCGACTGGTGCCGGCGATCACCGCGGTCGACGGGGTCGGGCTTGCCGTCCGGGAGCGGGTGGAGACGCAGTCGGGCGCGCGCGGCATGGCCTGCGGCATGTGCGGGATCCAGCCTGCGGTACTCGGGCTGGCGGCCCTCCGCGCCATGGGAGCGACCGGCGGCACGGTTGTGGCATCCGCGACATCAGCGGACGCGGGCTCTGCGCCGGACCGGACCGTCGGCTACCTGGCAGTCGTGTTCAACTGAGGGCGGGCAGGCGATCCAGCTGTGACAGGTCCAGTGCCACTGGAACCCCCACCAGACGCGTTACCCCGACGCTTGCCTCAGGAGGCGGCCACATTGCCGGCCACGAACCGGGTCATCAGGTCCGTGTAGGCCGGCATGCCACGCTCGTAGCCGATCGCCCAGAAGCCGCCGCCCGCGAGGCCCCGAGCCTCGGCGAGGCCGAGCTTGATCGCGAGCGTGTCGGGCGAGTCCACGTACACGGCCGTCCAGGTCACGGTGGACGGCAGGAGGGGGCGCAGCGCTCCCACCGAGGGCGACGGCCCGGCCGACGGCGACGCGTCGGCTGACGATGGTGCCGGCCCGGCCGGCGACGACGCGTCGGCTGACGGCGCCGCGTCCGGGGGCACCGCGCCCGACGGCGCCGCCATGCTCCCGTCCGACCCCAGGAAGTACACGTCCACAACCTCGAGCGGATCCGTCTGGGGCACGGCAGCCGGGTTGGTCAGGACGTCCAGGTGGCGGCGCAGGATCCAGACGCCACCCGGGGCCGTGGCCGGCGCCCCGATCACGGGACCCGCCACCGGCCATGCAACGCCGTAGAGGGGCAGTCCGAGCAGCAGCTTCTGGGGCGGCACGCCCGCGGCGGCGTACAGGTCCAGCGACCACGTCAGCGAGCGCCCCTCGTCCGCGCGGGCCACGGGGGCGCTGGCGCCGGGCGACGAGGTGGGCGTCCGGTAGTCGTAGCCCATCAGGAATACGCGGTCAACCCCCGCGGCCACGGCTGCCGAGGCCATCGCCACCCCAGTCGGCCCGGCGCCCGTCGCCACCGAGACCGTGTGGCCAGGGTCGGCCGCCACGATCGCGCTGCGCAGCTGGCCCACGAACCCGCCGAATTGCGGGGCCAGATTCACGTCGAGCCCCTCCACGTCCAAGTTGACGCCATCGATTCCCAGCGTCGCCACGAGCGCCACGAGCGACTTGACCGTGGCGCTCTCGAGGGCTGCGTTTGCGAAGAACGTGCGGTTCCGCGGCCCTCCGAAGCTGGTGAACACGATCTCGACCCGCGTCCCACGGCCATGGGCGGCTGCGATCATCGCCGCCCCCACCTGACCGGCAATCAGCTTGTAGCCGTTCTGGCCCGCGTCGATCGCACCCCTCGGGGTGTTCGTCACTGAGAACAGCCCGACGGTGGTCAGGGGCGTGGTCGCGAGGTGGTCCGCGATGGTGGCGTCCATCTCCCAGTACGGGACGAAGCCATACAGCTCGTGGCCCGGCGCCGGGATGGCCGAGACGGACGGTGCCACCGCGCCCGAGCCTGACGGCAGGACGCCGCTTGCGTCGGCTGAGATGGGGCTCGGCGGCGGCGTGATGTTCGATGGGGAGCCGCACGAGGCCAGCAGCACGACCACCAGCACGGCCGCGACCGACCGCTCTCCAGCCGGCAGGTGCATCATCCCCAGAGGTTGCCCGCCGTCGTCGCGCCGGTCAACCGCGCGCAGGGAGCCGGAGGGTTGAGAAATCTTCGCCCCATGACTCTTGTGCGCGAAACACGTCAAGACCAACGTGCCGAGTATCAAAGGAGGTGGTTCGGTTGGCGGCAGTCGAGCTCGTCCGAGACGGCTCGGTCCGGGGCGACGGGTCTGGCACGCTCGAGCGGCGCGCCTTGGCCCTCTGGCCCCGCCTGGACCGCGCCGCCCTCCGCCGCTGCCACAACAATGCGCACCGGATCGCTGCCCTGGTAGCCCGGCGGACCACGATGCCCCCCGAGGCGATCCTCAGTGTCCTGACCATGCCGCCCGTCGCGGACGAGGACGTCGACACCTGGTTCGGCTGAGGCATCGGCTGCCCCTCGCTCAGGCGCGTGCGACCGCGACGAGTGCCCTGCCGATGACGGCGGCGAAGGCGAGGGCCGCGACGCCAACGATCCCGACGGCCGCCCACGCGGGCACCGCCACCGCCGGGACCGACCCGACGCCCCAGCGTGCCAGGCCGAGGGTCGCGCCGATGACCCCCGCACCCGCTCCGGCCCACGCCAGCGCCCGGTCCATCCTGCCGTAGGCAGTCGTCCGGTACGAGGTCCGCGCGATCCCCGCCCCGTAGCCGCGCGCCTCCATGGAGATGGCGAGGCGGCCAACGCGCTCGAACGCCGCCACGAACACCGGCAGCAGGGCCGGCAGCAGCGCGCGGATCCCCGTGGTCCGAAGTCCGCGCGCCCGCTGTGCGTCCAGCACGATCGCAAGCTCGCGCCCGAGCAGCGGCACCAGGTCCATCGTGGTGGCGAGCACGAGCGCGACCGGGTGCGGCGCGTGGAGCCGCCGCAGGGCGCCGAAGAAGTCGGCCGGGCGCGTCGTCACGAGGACCACCACGGCGACGGACGCCATCGCCAGCAGGCGCAGCACATACGCGATACCGCGCCCCAGCGCCTCGGCCGTGATGGTCAGCGGGCCGAGGGTCGCCAGCGGCGAGCACCCGCCCGGGCAGCTGGTCGGCGCCGCCACCTGCAGCACGACGATCGATGCCGCAAGCGGGCCCAGCACCCGCATCGCCCGCCACATCGGCCCGCCCACGCCGGCCCCGAGGGCGAGCGCCCACGCGGCGGAGAGCACGAGCGCCAGCGGCACGGGGTTCAGCGCAACCAGGCAGAACACGAGGGCGGCAATCAGCCAGACGAGCTTGGGCACGGCGCTCAGCCGATGCAGGCGCGAGGCCCCCGGAACATAGGCGAACGGAGAGGTCGCCAGCGTCACGGCACCGCATCCCCTTCCCCGACGCGATGGTCCGCGGACCCGGCCACGCGCAGCGCAAGGACCGCCTCCTCCAGCGAGACGGGCGGCCACGGCTCCGCGCCAACGTCGCCGAGCCGCAGCGCGACCCGCGTCACGGCTGGCGCCTCCAGGCCCGCCATCGCCAGGAGCGGTGCGTCCACGAAGACCTGCCGCGCCGGCGCATCCGCCACCAGACGCCCGCCGTCCATGACGATCAGGCGCTGGGCCACTCGTCCAAGGAAGGCCATGTCATGGCTCGCGATCAGCACCGCGCAACCGTTCGCCGCCGCCGCGCGCACGCGCTCCTCCATGATCCCGGCCAGTCGAACGCCTGCCCCGGTCGTGGGCTCGTCGAGGACGAGGACCCGCGGATCCATCGTGAGCACCGCGCCCAGCGCCACGAGCTTGCGCTCCGCCCGCCCCAGTCGCAGCGGGTGGCGCTCCAGCAGGTCGCCCAGCTCAAGTGCCTGCGCCAGCTCGCGAACGCGCTCGCTGATGCGCGCCTCGGACAGCCCGAGCGCCCGTGGCCCCAGGGCCAGCTCGTCCGCGACGGTGGCCGCGAACAGCTGCCGGGCCGGATCCTGGAACACCGAGCTGACGTGGGCGGCCAGCGTCCGCACAGGGTGCGACGAGGTGTCAAGGCCATCCACGCTGATGCTGCCCGCAGCTGGCCGCAGGAGGCCGTTGACGAGCCGCCCGAGCGTGGTCTTGCCGCTGCCGTTGGCGCCGACGATCCCGACGACCTCGCCCGCGGCAACCGTGAGCGACGCGCCGGCCACCGCTGGGGCGGCCGCGCCCGGGTAGCGGTAGGTGACGTCGCGGACATCGACGAGCACGAGCGAGACAGCCTCCTCCCCTGCTGCCGGTGTGCTGTCAGCCGCCCTGCGCGCTGGGAGGCCGGCGGCCGCGCCTCGCACCCGGCGCCCCAGCCGCCGCGCGATCTGCTCGACGGTCGTGGGCACCGGCGCCGGCAGCCCCAGAGCTTCGCCCAGAACGGCCGACTCGGTTGAGCGGATGCCGAGCCGGCCCAGCGTCGCGGGCGAGCCGAGCACGTCTGCGGGCACTCCGTCCGCGACCACGCGGCCCTGGTCGAGGACCACGATGCGCGTCGCGTCGTCGGCGAACGCCTCCACAGCCTGGTCGGCCACCAGGATCGTCACGCCGTGCTCACGGTTGAGCCGCCGCAGGATCCCGAAGACCGCGCGCCGGCCCGCCGGGTCCAGGTTGGCCGACGGCTCGTCGAGGACCAGGATCGACGGTCCCGTCACCAGGGCGCAGGCGATGGCCAGCCGCTGGAGCTCGCCCCCCGAGAGCGTGGACGGCACGCGCGACTCGAAGCCGGCGAGTCCGACCGAGTTGAGCGCGGCTGTGATGCGCGGGTCCATCTCGGCCGCCGGCACCCCGAGGTTCTCCAGCCCGAATGCGACCTCGTCGGCCACGGTGGCCTGCGTGGCGCCGAGCGAGGGGTCGTCGAACACGAGTCCCACGTGGCGCGCCCACTCACGGACCGGCACGACGCGCGGGTCCCGGCCCAGCACGCTGATCGCGCCGAACGTCTCGCCGCGCACCAGCTGCGGCACCACCCCGTCGAGCGCTGTCAGGAGCGTGGTGACGCCGGCGCCGGGCGCGCCCAGCACGCCCACGTACTCGCCCAGTCGCACCTCGAGCGTGACCCGGTCCAGGGCTTCGCGGCTCGCAGCGACGTGGCGAAAGCCGAAGCCTGCGAGGGCGATGACAGGGTCGGGCGGCTCCGTCAAACTGGCGGGTCCCCAGTCGGGAGCGTCAGGCGGCCTTGGGCCACAGCAGGGCGGCGACGGCAAAGGCCACGCCCATCGCGGTGCCCGCGACTGCCGTCCCCAGGATGCCGAATCGCGACTGCGCCGGGAGCCGGACGCCCGCGAGGTACACCTCGGGCAGGGCGCGGACCAGGGCGAGGCCGATCGACGCGGCGATCAGCTTGTCGGCGGCGTTGCTCACCAGGTTCGAGAAGAAGACCGACAGCCCCTGGTCCAGCCCGACAAGCTCGAACAGGAACGTGATCGCGTCCGACGCGCTGCCGGTTGCGCCGCCGTAGAGCCAGAGGACGATCGGCGAGGCCGCGACCGCAGACACCACCGCCACGACGATCCCGAGCCCGAGGAACGACCCCGCCGACCGGCCCAGGCCGAACCGCCGGATGCCGTAGCCCCAGAGCAGCGCCACGACCACGCTGACGATCGCGAACGGCACCGTGCCCGGGTCGAACGTGAACGAGGCCACGACGTTGTACGAGACGCCGGCTGCCGCGCCCCACCACGGCCCGAGGATCACCGCGGCCACGAACGTGCCCACGGTGTCGAGATAGACCACGGGGATGGCGAGCGTCTTGGCGAGGAACCCGCCGAAGACATTGATGGCGGCGCACAGGGCAACGATCATCACGGCCTGCGTGGCGCTCACGTACAGCGGCAGGCGCGCGTGGGCTCCCGGCGCCATTCGAACCTCCTCCACCCGACAGTGGGCCCGCGGCCCCCGTCACGGGTCGTAGGCGCACACGATACCGGCTCGCACCACGCGTGCGCGAGCCCCGAAAGCAGGCGCCGAGCCCTGCCTCGGGCCGACGTTCCACGCGTCAACGCGGCGCATGACGACGGGCAGCCGCACTGGGGTTTGACAGCAGCCTCGCCGGGGGGGGACACAGCCTCGCCGGGGGGCAGCCTCGCCGGGGGGCTTGCGCACTGGGTCGATAATGGAGACCTCCAAACCTCCTCCGTGCATGGGCGTTCCGGGAGGCAACGAGGAATGGCGATGCGATCGGCTCTGAGCCTGGGCTCGCGACGGCGCCCGAATCTGGCGCGTCGGCTGACGGCGAGCGAAGACGCATCGCACGGTGCCTCGAATCCGGTCAGCCGCCCTCGCGCGGGCAACATCTCGAGCGACACCCGAGCCGGCCTCTGAGGCGGTCCGGGGCACGGGCTCCGAACCGCCGGGCGCACGAGGGGCCGCTCCGGCCGCGGCCGGTCCCCCACGCAACCCATCGCGGGCCGCCGTCCACGGACATGGCGGCCCGTTGTCGTGTCCCCCGCGACGTCCGCGCGCCAAGGGCCGCGAGCGCAACGCCAAGACCCCTCACGCCGCCGGTAGACTCCCGGGCATGAATCCCGACGAGCTCGACGTCCGACCCGCCACGCCCGAGGAGTCGGCCGACCCCGGCCACATGCACGCGGCCAACCGCGTAGCGTGGGACCAGGCCGCCGAGGACTATGAGCGACGCCTGGCCGGATCGATCGAGCGTCTGCGCGTCGGCCGGTCCTCGCTCCTGCCGGTCGAGCTCGACCTGATCGGCGACCTGCACGCCCGCTGCGACCACGCGATCCACGTCCAGTGCGCTGGCGGCGAGGACACGATCTCGCTCTGGCTGGCGGGCGCTGCGCGGGTGACCGGCATCGATTTCAGCCCGCGGATGCTCGACCTCGCCCGGCGGCTGGCGGCGGCGGTGGACGTCCCGGCAACCTGGGTGGAGGCCGACGTGCTCGACCTGCCCCGGGAGCTCGACGACACCGCGGACCTGGTCTACACCGGGCGCGGGTCGATCATGTGGGTCCAGGACCTCGAGGCCTGGGCGGCCGGTCTGGCGCGCCTCCCGAAGCCCGGCGGCCGACTCGTGCTCTTCGAGGGGCACCCTGCCGAGTGGCTGTTCGACGGCGATGGTGAGGGCGGCTGGCTCCTGACCGAGTACGACTACTTCGCCGGACCCGAGGCGTCGCGCGGCTGGTCGCCCGCGTACATCGAGCAACTCTCGCTCCCGGATGAGCAGCAGGCGTGGAAGTTCGCCCGGGCCTGGACGCTGGGCGAGGTGGTCACGGCGCTGTTGGGCTCGGGCCTGCGCGTGGAGACCGTGACTGAGCACCCCGTGGACTGGTACGGCGGGCACCGCGACGTGCACCCCGCCCAGCGCGGCCGCCTGCCGCTGTCGTTCTCGGTGACGGCGACGCGTCCGTAGCCACCGAGACGGCTACGTTCGTACCTGCCCGCCCGGGTGGAGGCGATCGGGCGAGAGCGCCCAGGAGAGCGGGAGCATCGACACCGCAAGCCCAAGCAGCAGCCACAGGCTGACTAGGAAGGACCCCGTCGCATCGCGGACTGCGCCGAGCGCGAACGGTGCCGCGGACGCGATCAGGTAGCCCACCAGGAGCATTAGGGCCGACGCCCCGCCTGCACCGTGCGCGTCGGGCGCGACGTCGGTCGGGAGCGTCAGGACCATCGTGAACATCAGGCCCAGACCGGAGCCGAGGACCACCACCCAGAGCCATGCGAAGCCGGGCACCAGCACCACCCCGCCGATCCCCACCGCCGCCGAGCCTGCCGCTACGGCCAGCAGCTGGCGGCGCTCAGCGCCTCGCCGCGATGCCAGGGGTGCCACGACGATCGACGCGAGGCCCGCCAGACTCGAGACCGACAGCAGGGCCGCGGCGGCCGCCGGATCCCAGCCGCGCTCCACGTAGAAGCTGGGCAGCCAGGCGTTGACGCCATAGAAGACGGCCGACTGGAGGCCGAACAGGAGGCCCAGCGCCCAGACGATCGGTCGGCGCACGGGAATGTGTAGGCGCCCAACACCCATGGGGCTCGCGCGGCGGGCACCATGCCCGGCCCGCGCCGTGAGGGCGAGCCAGGCCACCACGCCCAGTGCGGACAGCGCCGACACGAGTCCAAGCGACACCCGCCAGCCTCCCAGTGCCATCGCTGCCGGCACGACGAGGCCCGCCGTGATGGCCTGGCCGAGCGTGGTCCCGCCGGCATACGCCGCCGTGCCGGCGACGCGGTGGTGCGGCAGCGCGCCTCGGACGAACATCGCCAGCATCGGCCCGGCGGTGGCTGTGGCGACACCGATGACCAGCGTGAGGACGAGGATCGCGGGCTCCCCGGGCACCAGGGCCCGCACAAGGCCGGCCAGGGCCACCGCGCCGGCCGCGAGCGTGATCGCCGGACGGACGCCCAGCCGCCCCGCCAGCACCGGGCCAGCAGGGGCGAAGAGGCCCATGCACAGGATCGGGATGGTGGTGAGGAGCCCGACGAACGCGTGGCTGACGCCCAGGTCGTCGATGATCCGGCCCGACAGTGGCCCGATCCCCGCCAGCTGCGGCCGCAGGGCGAGCGACACCAGAACGAGCCCCGCCAGCACGCCGACCGGTGCGGCGCCATCCGGGGCTCGTCGATGGTCGGGCACGCGGCAAGGATGCCAGAGGTCGCTTCGTGCGCGCCGCCACGCCCCTTGACGACCCTCCCCTGTGGAGCGAGCATCGCGCCGTGGACGACGACGACGATCTCGACCCGCGCGAGGCTGCCCGCGTCCGGCGCCGCGACCACGACGCCGACGCCGAGCGACGCGACCTCCTGCGCCCCGGCATGGGCAAGGTGTTCAAGCAGATCACGGACACCTGGGAGCGCGAGGCCACCCGGCCGCCGAAGCCCTCGCCCGGCTCGCGGGCGAAGGATCAGGACCTCTAGGGCTCCAACAGGCCCGTCCGCAGGGACACCGTTCCGCACGGGCGGGCCGCCTCTGGTAGCGTCGCAGCGTGCACCCCGCCGAGCTCCAGACCTCGTACAGCGCTGTCTTCCGCATCCCCTCGATGGGCAGGATCCTGCTCGGGATGGTCGTCAGCCGGGTCGCTGCGGGCATGCTGGGCGTGGCGCTGGTGCTGTTCACGCTCGAGCGGTTCAAGTCACCGGAGCTCGCCGGCCTGGTCACGTTCACGAGCGTCACGCCGGGCCTGATCGTCGGGCCGATCGCCGGTGCACTGCTCGACCGCCACGGCCGCGCGCGCCTGATCATCGTGGACCAGAGCGCGGCGTTCGTGTCGCTGCTCGCGATCGCCGTCCTGGCCATGACCGACGCCCTCACGCCCGCCCTCCTGGTCGCGATCACGGCCGTCGCCGGCCTGACGCACCCGCTCTCGAACGTGGGCCTGCGGACGCTGTTCCCGCTCATCGTCCCGCGCCGCCTCTGGGAGCGAGTCAACGCGCTCGACTCCAACGGCTACGTCGTGGCGACGCTCATCGGCCCCCCTGCCGCGGGCGTGCTCGTCGAGACGCTCGGCGGCCCGCCAGCGCTCCTCATCATCGCCTCGCTGTATGCGGTCGCCGCCGTCGTCATCGTCGGCGTCAAGGATCCACCGGGCTCCACCTCGGCCGAGGGCCGGATCCTCCGCAATGCCTGGGACGGCCTGCGCTACACCGCCCACAACAAGACGCTGCTCGGCATCGGCATCGGGCTCGCCGTGCTGAACGTCGGCGGCGGCATCCTGTCGATCGTGCTGCCCGTCATCCTCCTCGACCATCTCCACCTCGGCGGGGCCGTGGTGGGCGGCGTGTGGGCGGTCATGGGCGTCACCGGCGGGATCGGTGCGCTGCTGGCCGGGCGCTTGCGGATCAGCGGCATGGAGAAGCAGATCCTGGTCTTCGGGATGGCCGGCTACGCCGCGACGGGCCTGCTGGTGCTCGCCTCCCCAACCCTCGCGGTGATCCTGCTGACGGTCGCCCTGCAGGGGCTCGTCAACGGGCCGATGGACGTGGCGATGTTCACGCTCCGCCAGCGCCGGACCGACCCCGCCTGGCTCGGGCGGGCGTTCGCGGTGTCGATGTCGCTCAACTTCCTCGGCTATCCCATCGGAGCGGCGGTCGGCGGACAACTGGTCGGCATCAGCTCGGCTGTCGCCATCGGCGTCGCCATCACCGTGACGGCCGTGTCAGCGGTCCTCGCGTGGTGGTTCATCCCGCGCAACGCGCCGACGTTCGACGCGGGGGGCTGAGCGCACCGAACGAGCCGGACGCGCTTACGCCTGGGCGGCGTCGATCCCCGTGAAGGCGCCGTCCGCTTCGCGGACCATCCGGCGGACCTCGACCACCGCCAACGGGTCGATGGCCCCGTAGATGTGCGGAAACCGCTGGTCAGGGTCGTCGAAGCGCCACGAGCTCCCCGTCGCGTCGAGGTCGACGGTCAGGACGACGAACGATCGCGGGTCGTCGCGGTAGAACCGGTTGGCCGTCGCCACCATGCCGACGTCGCCGTCGGTGCAGTGGATGAACCCCTCGTCGGGGTAGGTTGCCGGGGCGTAGAGCGTCGTGGGGTCCCGCGACGCCCAGACCTCGGCCGGCAGCATGTGGAGGGTCAGGCGGCTCACGCCTCCCCATCCACCGCCGGCTCGTCCACGCTCACCCAGCGACGGTCCACGATCACGTGGATCAGCGTGGGGCCGGAGGCCGCAAGCGCAGTGCGGAGGGCGGGCTCGAAGGCTGCATCGGTGTCCACGCGCACGCCCCTCGCCCCGCAGGCGCGAGCGGCCGCAGCGAAGTCCAGCGGTCCGAGGTCGGTCCCTGGCGACGCCGGGCTGCCGCGCCGCTCCTGGTGGTCGCGGATCATCCCGTAGCGCTCGTTGTCGAACACCACCGCGACCACGTGGGCTCCCTCCCGGACGGCCGTCTCCATCTCGGCGAGCGTCATGCCCATCCCGCCGTCCCCGATCAGCGCCACGACGCGCCGCTCGTGGTGGACCACCGAGGCCGCCAGCGCGGCCGGGAAGGCATAGCCCATGGCGCCCGAGGTGGGCCCGAGGAACGTGCCCGGGCGCCGGAAGCGGAAGCCGCGGGCTGCCCAGCCGGCGAAGGCGCCGGCGTCGGTGGTGACGATGGCGTCCTCGGGCAGAAGCCGCCGCAGGTCGGCGACGGCCTTGCCCGGGTTGACGCCGGGGCCGCTCCACGGGTGGTGGTCCACGACGCTGGCAGCCTCGTAGGCTGCCCGGTCGGCGAGGTTGGAACGGTCGCGCGAGGCGACCGGCTCGGCCAGCAGCACGGCGTCCTTGAGCCTCGCCGTGGCGGCGCGCAGGAACGCACGGGCGTCCGCCCGGATCGCGAGCAGCGGCGCGGGTGCGTCGCCCACGGCCGCGGTGCGCGGCTCGACGTCGATGTGGATCCACCGCTGGCCCGGCGCCGGGAGCGTGTACCCCGCCGTGGTGGGCTCCGAGAGCCGCGAGCCGATCACCACGAGCACGTCCGCGGCCGCGATCCGCTCGCGAACGACCTTCGGGCTGCCGAAGCCGGTCATGCCCAGGTACAGCGGGTGGTCATTGGGGATCACGTCACCGCGGCGCCAGGACGACACCACGGGGACGTGGAGCAGCTCAGCGAGACGCACGAGGTCATTGGAGCAGCGGGCGCGCAGCACGCCGGCGCCGGCGAGGATCAGCGGGCGTTCGGCACCGGCGAGCTCGTGGAGCACGGCGCGGACGTCGGCAGCCGAAGGCGCCTCTGGGTGCGGCCGAACCACGGGCGCCCTGACGCCGTCCGGGAGCGGCAGGTCGAGCACGTCCTCCGGCATCGCCAGGAGCGCGGGTCCGGGACGGCCGTCGAGGACCGCCCGGGTGGCCGCCTCGAGCGTGGCGGCGGCGGTTTCGGCGTCCTCGATGCGGCCCGCCCACTTGGCCAGCCTCCCGATGGAATCGACGAGGTCCACCTCCTGGAACGCCTCGCGGCCACGCACGCTGCGGTCCACGTCGCCGACGAGGACGAACAGCGGCGTCGAGTCCGCAGTGGCGGTGTGGATGCCGATGGCGAGGTTGGCGGCGCCCACCGCACGCGTGCCGAGGCAGGCAGCCGGGCGGCCGGTGAGCTGGCCATACGCCTCGGCGGCCATGGCGGCGGCACCTTCGTGGCGCGTGGCGACGACACGGATGCCCGCAGCGTGGAACGCGTCGAGGACAGGCAGGAAGCTCTCGCCCGGGACGGTGAAGGCGAGGCGGACGCCGGCCGCGCGCAGGGTGGCGGCAATCAGCTCGGCGACCGTCGTGGGGGCCGAGGCGGCTGGCTCCGCGTCGGCCTCCGCCGCGGGCTCGGCCAACTCGGCGGCCGCGGGCTCCCCATCGGCGGCGGGGGCGTGCTCGAGCTCCGAGGCGGCCGGTGCGTCCGATCCCGCGGTTTCGGACTCGTCGTCGGCGAACAGGATGGGCACGCCAGGCTCCACCACTGCCTGAGGCGTGTCCGTCACCGGCTGCACGTCCGCCTGCGCCTCAACCTCGGCGGGCGCCGACTGCAGCGCTTCGGCACCGGCCTCGACCGGCAGCGCCTGGAGCGCTTCGGCACCGGCCTCGACCGGAATCGCCGAGCCTCCTTCAACCGACTCGGCCGGGGTCTGGTCCTCGAGCTGGCCTTCGACGTCCGACATGTCGACCTCCTTGGGTCCGGCGGGGACGGCGGTCCGTCCGGCGCCGGGGTGTCGTGTTGTGCCGTCTACCGCGTGGGTACGGCGGCGCCCATTCCGTACAGCATTCCCGCGAGCAGCCCGGCGATCACCATGACCGCAACAACGATCATCACGATCCGGGCGGACTTCGCTCCCGGCATCAGGTTCCTCCTACCGGTAGTTCTCGAACTGGAGCGGCACGGACTCGTCAAGCTCCCGCAGGCGCCCGATGACCTTCTGCAGCTCGTCCTTGCTCTTGCCCGCGACCCGGACGGCATCGCCCTGGACCCGCGGCTGGACCTTCGGGAACTCGTCCCGGATGAGCTTGACGATCTTGCGGGCCAAGTCGTCTGAGAGCCCGCGGCGCAGCTCGATCTCCTGGCGAACCTTGGTGCCGCCCGCCGGGAGCACGTCGCCCCAGTCGAAGATCTTGAGCGAGAGGTTGCGGCGGACGGCCTTGGACTCGACGAGGTCGCGGACGGCCTTGGCGTGCATGTCGCTGTCGGTCACCAGGACCAGGCGGGTCTTCTCCTGCACGAGATCGACGTGCGCGCCCTTGAGGTCGTAGCGCTGCACGACCTCGCGCCGAACCTGGTCAAGCGCGTTGCGGAGCTCCTGCTCGTCGAAGTCCGACACCACGTCGAACGAGACCTCGCCCGCCATCGGCTTCCCCTTCTAGTCCGCGAGGTGCTCGCGGGTCACCGTCCAGAGCCGCAGGCGCGCGATGCGCCCGTCCTCTCCAACCTCGGCGGAGAGGAAGCCTGCCTGCCGGACCTTCGCCCCGTCGGGGCTCCGTGTCCAGCTGGCGCGCCAAGCCGCGAGGGCCGTGTCCCCCGAGACCCAGTGACGCTCGATCGCCAGCTCGTACCAGCGCTCCGCGTCCGCCGCTTCCAGCAAGTATGCCCGCAGGCCGTTGTGCCCGACGAGCGGTGCCGCGAACGGGTCCACGATGACCTCCGCGTCCGGCGTGAACAGGGCGGTCAGCTCATCGCCGTCATGGGCGGAGCGGGCGCGGACGTAGGCATCGAGCAGGTCGCCGGCCGCCGCGTATCCCAGGGTCATCGGGCTGCGAGGTGCAGGAGCAGGAGCTCGCCGATGCGGTACGAGCGGCCGCCGCCCATCACCAGGACAGCGTCGCCCTCGCGGACCACGGTCGCCAGCCAGTGCGCGGTGGCCTCCACCGAGCCCGGGGCTGCCACGGGGATCGCCGGGTTCCGCCTCGCAACAGCGTCGGCCAGCCCCGCCGCCGAGGCCACGGTGGTGTCCTGGTCGCGGCCCGCCCAGATGTCGGCGATCACCACGGCGTCAGCGGCAGCCAGTGCATCCGCGAACGGTTCGAGCAGGGCAGCGGTGCGATGGAAGGTCAGGGGCTCGTACACGGCCCAGACCCGGCGCCCCGGAGCGCGCTGGCGGACCGCGGCGAGCGTCTCGCGGATGGCCGTGGGGTGGTGGCCGTAGTCGTCGTACACGACGACGCCCCTCGCCTCGCCCTTGCACTCCAGGCGGCGGCCCACGCCGGGGAACGTCTCCAGCGCAGCGATGACGTCGCGGATGTCGTGCCCGGTCGCCACACAGGCGCCGATGACGCCCAGGGCGTTGGACGCGTTGTGGCGGCCGGCGGTGGGCAGGCGGGCGTCGTGGTCTGCGGCGCCGACCACGACCCTCACCGTCGTGCCGTCCGAGTCCGCGGCAGTGATGTGGCCCGCCACGTCCGCATCGCCCGGCAGCGGGTCCAGGGCAATGCGCAGGACTCGTCCGGGCCAGTCCCCGAGGCGGCCCACGACCTCCGCCACGCCCGCGTCGCCGACATTCGCCACCAGCACGGGCCGGCGGGCGCCCGGAGCGCGACCCTCGGCAGCCCGCCGGATCCACGCCTCGAACGCGCCGATCACCGCCCGGCGGTCCGCGAACACGTCGGGATGGTCCCACTCGGCCGACGTGAGCACGATGAGGTCGGGGCGGAACGGGTCGAAGTTGCCGGCGTACTCGTCGGCCTCCACCACGAAGGCCTCCCCTGCCCCGCGCCGGGCCGTGGCCGCCACGCCGATCCCGGTGGTGGCCGCCGGCAGCAGCGCGCCGACGAACGCGCCCGGGTCCGCCCCGAGGCCCGCCAGCGTGTGCACGAGCCAGCCTGCGGTGGTGCTCTTGCCGTGCGTGCCCGCCACGCCCAGGAGGAGCCGGCCGTGGGCCGCGTCCGCGACGACCTGCTGCCAGGGCTCGAGCGCCACGCCAGCGGCCCGGGCGGCGCGGAGCTCCTCGTTGTCGGGGTCGATGGCGGTGAGCGCCTTGGTCACCCCGAGGCGGGCCGGGCGCCGCGGGCCGAGGACATGCGCCGCGTCGTGGGCTGGTGCCACGGGCACCCCGACGGCGTCCAGCGCAGCCGCGTACTGGCTTGGGCCGCCGGGGTCGCAGCCGTCCACGTCCGCGCCAGCCCACGCCGCCAAGAGGGCCGCTGCAGAGGCCCCGGCGCCGTGCGCACCGACGATGTGGATTCGCTCGCCCGGGGCGATGGCGCGCGCTGACCGAGCGGGCGCCAGGCCGGCGCCGATCTCGGCCTTGTCCCGAACGCTCACGGGTGTGCCTCTGCGGCCTCGATCAGCATCAGGAGCGCCGCCTCGGCACTCGCGCGCTTGTTGCCCTCGCGGTCGTGCGGCCACAGGAACCGCCGGACCACCGGCTCCGAACCCCCAGCGACCGCCACATAGACCAACCCCACGGGCTTCGCGTCGGTGCCGCCGTCGGGGCCGGCGACGCCGGTCACGCCCGTCCCGAGGTCTGCCCCGAGGCGGGTGCGCACGCCCTCGGCCATCGCCACGGCAACCTGAGCGGAGACCGCCCCGTGCGAGCTCAGGGCGTCCTCTGCGACGCCAAGCACGGCCCGCTTCACGTCGTCGCTGTACGCCACCACGCCGCCGCGGAGATACCCGGACGAGCCAGGCACCTCCGTGATCAGGTGGGCGACCAGGCCCCCCGTGCACGATTCCGCAGTGGCGACGGTGAGTCCCCGGGCCAGACAGGCGTCCTGGAGCCGGCGGGCGTGCCCGACCAGTCGGTCGGCCACGTCAGGTGCGGTTCGTCTGCTTCGGCGCGTTCGGCGGCGCGAACAGCCAGGTCTCGGGGTTGCCCGCAGCGCTCATGTGCCCGAGGCTCTGCCCGTTGAGCGTGAAGTACGTCGCGCTCGACATGCCGGTGCGAACCTCGATCGTGTGCTGGGCGGTGAAGGTCAGCACCTTGCCCGGGTCGAACACGACGCCCGCGGCGCCGGTGACCGGCGAGAGGGTTCCATCCACCCAGACCTTCAGCCAGGCGCGCGCGCCCTTGACCTGGATCTGCAGGTTGACGCCCTGGAACTGGATCGAGACTTGGCGGGTGATCGTCGTGGCCTTCCCGTCAGCGGACATGGCCGTGACCACGACGGCCCAGTTGCCCGCGGTGAGCGTGAGTGGCGTCTGGAACGAGCCGTCCGCCCCGACGTCAACGGTCACCGGCCCCACGTCTGGTGTGGTGGCGGGCGAGGGCGAGGGCGAGGGCGAGGCAGGCGAGGCTCCGGGCGCGGCAGAAGGCGCGGGTCTAGCCGAGGGCGAGGGCGAGGGCGAGGCCGTGCCGGTCGTGACGCGGTTCGCGGACACCGTCACCTTGGCCGCGTTGGTGGTGCTGCCGTTCACCGGGATGGCACCGTTGGAGAACTGGGCTCCATCTGCCGGGGAGTCGAGCGTGAGCGTGGGCGCCTCGACCACGGTGACCGGGACGGTGATGAACAGCTTGATGGTGGTGTCGGAGTTCTTGCCGGTCTCGGGATCCACCGCGCTGACGTCGAACTCGTTGCGGCCCCGACGGAGCTGGACGTCCGCCGACCACCGCCCGGTCCCGTCGGCCGAGGTGTTGTAGGGCTGGTCCAGGCCCGGATCCTTGATCGTGACCGTGCCACCGGGGATGGTCGTGCCGTGGAGGGTGTACGAGGTCGTCCCGTCGGCGACGCTCAGGACCGCCTGCGGCGGGTCGGTGACCGAGATCGTGGGAGGCTTGTTGTAGCGCAGGAGCTGCGAGCCGATGTACGCGCCGAACAGGCCGATCACCACGACCAGCAGCCCGGCAACGATCACCACCGGCGAGATGGTGAATCCCTGGCGCGGCGCCTCGAGCGGGCGGGGCACGTTGAGCACGGGCTCGGCGGGGAGGGACAAGTCACCCCGCTCCCGCTTCCACTGGCGCGTGACGTCCTCGGGGTCGAGGCCCAGGTACAGGGCGTAGTTGCGCAGGAACCCCTTCGTGTACACGGCGCCCGGCAGGTCGGCGTAGTCACCCGACTCGAGCGAGGCGAGGTACCGGGCACGGATCTTGGTCTCGCGCTCGGCGCGCAGCAGGTCAACGCCCTTTCGCTCGCGGGCGGCGACGAGTCGCTCGGGCAGCGTCGGACCGGCCTCGGGCGCATAGGCCCGGTCGCCGTCTCGTCCCTCGGCGCGTCCCCGCCGTGCCTCGTCGCGAGCCGTCATGCACCGTCCTCGTCAGCGGCGGTCGCCCCGTCGTCACGGCGGAGGACCATCCGGGCGTTCGAGCCGTCGAACGCCCCCACGTAGCCGCGCGCCTCGAGCTGGTCGACGATGCGGGCGGCGCGCGCGTACCCGATCTTGAGGCGTCGCTGCAGCAGGGACGCCGAGGCACGATCGTACTCCCGGATCACCGAAACGGCATCCATGAGCAGCCGGTCGGCCTCCTCGTCGGCGAGCTGGTCCACCGATCCGGTGGACTCCTCGTCGGAGGTGATGATCGAGAGGTCGTAGTGCGGGTCGCCCGCGAGCTCCCGCCAGTGGGCGGTGACGCGGCCGATCTCCGGGTCCGAGACGAACACGCCCTGCAGCCGCATCGGGCGGGGCAGGTCCGACGGCTGGTAGAGCATGTCGCCGCGACCGATCAGGTCCTCCGCCCCGGGCGCGTCGAGGATCGTGCGGCTGTCGATCTGGCTCGCCATGGCGAACGCGATCCGGGACGGGAAGTTGGCCTTGATCAGGCCCGTGACCACGTTGACCGACGGCCGCTGCGTGGCCAGGACCATGTGGATCCCGGTGGCGCGCGCCTTCTGGGCGAGCCGCACGATCGGGTCCTCCACGTTCTTGCCCTCGCGCATCATGAGGTCCGCGAGCTCGTCGATGACGACCACGATGTACGGCAGCCGGTCCGCGGGGTCGGCGCGACCGTCGTTGTACGCCTTGATGTTCCGGGCGGCCGCGCCGGCGAACTTGCGGTACCGGCTCTCCATCTCGGTCACGGCCCACTTGAGGGCCGCCTTCGCCCGCTCGGGCTCGGTGATGACCGGGACCAGCAGGTGCGGCAGCCCGTTGTAGGCGGCCAGCTCCACGCGCTTGAGGTCCATCAGGATCATCCGGACCTCGTCCGGCTTCGCGTTGCACAGCAGGCTCGTGATCAGCGCGTTGACCATCACGCTCTTGCCCGAGCCGGTGGCCCCCGCGATGAGCAGGTGCGGCATCCGGGCGAGGTCCACGGCCATCGCCTTGCCCGCGACGTCGCGGCCGAGCGCGAAGGTGAGGCGCGAGCCCGAGGCGGCGAAGTCCACCTCCTCGAGGATCCGCCGCAGCGCGACGATGTTGAACTCCTTGTTCGGGATCTCGATGCCCACGGCGCTCTTGCCCGGGATCGGGGCCTCAATCCGGATGCTGCGGGCGGCGAGCGCCATCGAGAGGTCGTCCTGGAGGGCCTCGATCCGGCTCAGCTTGATGTGGGCGGCGGGCGACACCTCGTACTGCGTCACCACCGGCCCGGCGTTGCGGCCCGTGATCCGGGCCTCGATGTCGAAGCTCTTGAGCTTCTCGATGATCTTGGCCTCGTTCCAGGCGTGGACCGCGTCGGCACTCGCGCCAGCGGCCGCCGTGGGGACCTCGCTCAAATCGAGCAGGTCGTGGGGCGGCAGGACCCACGCGATCTCGGGCCGACCGGCGGTCGAGTCGCCTGCGTCGGTCACGTCGTCGGGGTCGCGCAGCGCCGGGCTCGGCGGTGCCGCCACCGTGGGCGCGCTGCCCGGCACCCGCTGTGGCGCGAACGTGGCGGAGGTCGGCACTTGGCCCTGCGGCGACGGGCCGAGCAGGTCGGCAGGCTGGTCCTGTCCGAAGGCGCCGGTCTGCCCGGGCGCCTCTCCCGGCGCGAGACGCGGCATGCGGCTGCGCCGGATCCCGCCCTGCGCGGTGCCTTCGTCGATGGCGACCGCGCCGGCGGCCGCCGTCCGCCCGTTGGCTGCGGTGCGAGCGCCGCCGCCCAGCTCCACGGCCGGCCGCGCCGAGGCGACCGTGGTCGTGATGGACTTGCCAGCCCCGAGCACCGGGTCGACCAGGGCCCGCAGCGGCCTCTGGATCACGATGAGGGTGGAGGCAATCGTGATCCCGGCCAGCACGACGAACGTGATCGGGTCGCCGAGGACCCTGTCCAGGCTGCTGGCGATCGCGGTGCCGATCCTCCCGCCCCCCCGGACCGGCAGGAACTCGAGGAGCCCGAGGAACGAGAGGTAGCCGACGCCGCCGGCGACGAACCGCCACTGCCAGCCCGCCGGCGGCGCGCTCCCCCACTCGACGTAGGCGCCGCCGCCGATCAGCAGAACCGGCAGCAGGTAGCGACCCGTCCCGAACAGCGGGTTCACGGTCTTCTGGGCCCACTCGGTCAGCGTTCCCTGCTGGGCGGGCAGGAAGATCATGATCAGGACCACGGCGCCCGTGACCAGGAGGACGAGCCCGAACAGCGACCGTGCGACCTCCGGGTTGACCACGACCGCGGGCAGCCCGAAGGCGCTCGTCGACGTGGACGTCTTCGTCCGTCGCTTCGCGCTGGTTGTGCGGGCCGGCGTCCGGCGGCGCTGGGCCAAGGCCTAGACCTCCACCACGACGGGGAACACCATCGGGCGGCGCTTGGTCTGCTCGTACAGGAAGCGCGACACGCCGTCCTTGATCCGGACCTTGAGCAGCGCTGTCTCGGAGATGCGGTCGCCCGGGCTGTCCATCACGTCGCGGATCCGGCGGATGGCCTCCTCGATGATGGGGTCCTCCTCGTTGCCGTGGACGAAGCCGCGGGTGATGATCTCGGGCCGCCCCACCACGCGCCCGGTCTGCTTGTCCACCGTGACGACGACCATGAACATCCCGTCGTTGGCAAGGGCGCGCCGGTCGCGCAGGACGACGTCGCCCACTTCGCCCACCGAGAGCCCGTCCACGTAGACGTAGCCGGCCGTCACCGGTGTGCCTCGGCGGGCGGAGCCGTCGGGCAGGATCTCGATCGGCATGCCGTTCTCGATGATGAACACGTTCTCCGGCTTGACGCCGGTCTCGATGGCCAGCCGCCCGTGCTGGACCTGCATCCGGAACTCGCCGTGCATCGGGATGAAGTGCTTGGGCTTGGTGAGCCCGAGCATCAGCTTGAGCTCCTCCTGGCTGGCGTGGCCCGAGACGTGGGCGCGCTTGATCGTGTGGTAGTAGACGTTCGCGCCCGACTTGAACAGGTTGTCGATAGTCCGGGCCACGTACTCCTCGTTGCCCGGGATGGGGCTGGCGGAGACGATCACCGTGTCACCGGGCTGGATCTCCACGAACCGGTGGTCGCGGTTGGCCATGCGGGCGAGGCCCGACATCGGCTCGCCCTGGGCGCCGGTGGTGGCGATCACGGTCCGGTGCGCCGGGTGCTCGGCGATCTTGTCCTTGGGCAGCAGCTGCGACGGGGCGTACGTGAGGTAGCCCAGGTCCGTGGCGATGCGCGTGTTCTGCTCCATCGACCGGCCGACGACGGCGACCTGGCGGTTGAACGTGGCGGCAGCGTCGAAGACCTGCTGGATGCGCGCGATGTTGGACGCGAAGGTCGCGACGATCACGCGGCCGTCGAGGCCCTCCATGATCTCCCGGAAGGCCTCGCCCACCGTCCGCTCAGACGGCGTGTAGCCCGGGTTCTCGGCCCGCGTGGAGTCCGACAGCAGCGCGATCACCCCCTCCTCGCCCATGCGGGCGAGGGTGGCGAAGTCGGACAGCTTGCCGTCCACAGGGGTGTGGTCGAACTTGAAGTCGCCGGTGTGCACAACGACACCGACGGGGGTGCGAAGGGCGATGCCCATGGCGTCCGGGATCGAGTGGCCGATGCGGAACGGGATGGCCGTGAACGGCCCGATCTCGATCTCGTCGCCCGGCTCGAACGCGACCAGCGGGTTGTTGTGGAGCTTGTGCTCCTTGATCTTGTTGCCCAGCAGGCCGCGGGCCAGCTTGCTCGCGTAGACCGGGACGCCGGGGAACTCGGGCAGCACGTAGGGCAGGCCGCCGACGTGGTCCTCGTGGGCGTGCGTGATGAGGAAGGCCCGGACGTGGTCGCGACGCTCCTTGAGGTACGTCACGTCGGGCACGACGAGGTCGATGCCGAACATCTCCTCGTCGGGGAACATCAGCCCGCAGTCGATCACGACGATGTCGTCGCCGTACTCGAACACGTAGCAGTTCTTGCCGATCTCGCCAACCCCGCCGAGGGGGATGATTCGCAGGGGTGTGCTCTCGTCAGGCATCGGTCGTCCGTCTCGCTCCGTGGGGTCAGAACAGCGTGAGCTGGGACGCGTCGTCCGCGGGCGCGGGCGGCTCGACCGGCTTGGTGGGCGCGCTCGAGGTGGCCGGCGAGCCGGCGGGCGCGGGGACTCGGCTGGTGGCGGGCGCCGGGTTCAGCGCCGAGGTCGAGGCTGCCGCCGGCACAACTCCTGCGACGAGCCCGGCCCTGTGGTCGCGGGACCGCTGGAGAACGTCGGGGACGCGGGCGATGTCCTCGTAGCTCTCGCGTTCGAGCGCGGGCGTGCGGAGGGCGGCGGCGGGGTGGTACATCGCGAACACGATGGCGTCGCGCGCCCCGGTGGCGGGGTCGGCGGGGGTCGCGGTCCCGTGGACCTGCCCGATCCGCGCGCCCGGCATGAACGTGCCCATCGAGTACCGGCCCAGGGTGACGACGACCGACGGGTCGAGCACCTCGAGCTGGCGGCGCAGGAACGGCGCGCAGGCGGCGATCTCGTCGTGCTCCGGGTCCCGGTTGTCCGGCGGGCGGCACTTCACGACGTTGGTGATGAAGACGTCCTCCCGCTGCCAGCCCAGGCTCCCCAGGAGCTTCACGAGCAGGCCCCCGGCGCGCCCCACGAACGGGCGCCCCTCGCGGTCCTCGTTGAATCCGGGGCCCTCGCCCACGAACACGACCTCGGTGTCGGGGTCGCCCTCGCCGGGCACGGCCCGCGTCCGTCCTTCGCTGAGGCGGCAGGCGGAGCATGCCCGGACCTCGTTCGCGATCTGCTCGAGCGCCGCACGGCGCTCGTCGCGGGTCACGCCTGCGTTCCCCCGGCAACGGCCGAACGGTCGCTCGCCCTGCGGACCCAGCCGCGGGCGACCAGCACCTCCGCGATCTCGACCGCGTTGGACGCGGCGCCCTTGCGCAGGTTGTCGGACACCACCCAGAACGCGAGCCCCCTGTTGTCGGGGATCGACGGGTCCTGCCGAACGCGACCCACGAACACCAGGTCCGAGCCCGCAGCGTGCTCGGCGAGCGGGTAGACCTTGTTCGCGGGGTCGTCCTGGACCACCACGCCCTCGACCCGCGCGAACAGCCCGCGGGCCTGATCCGGCGTGATCGGCGCCCGAGTCTCGATGTGGACCGCCTCGGAGTGGCTCATGAACACCGGCACGCGCACGGCCGTGCACGAGACCCGCAGCTCGGGCAGGTGCAGGATCTTGCGGCTCTCGGTGACGACCTTCCACTCCTCCTTGGTGTACCCGTTGTCGAGGAACACGTCGATGTGCGGCAGGGCGTTGAAGCCGATGTTGTACGGGTAGACGTTCGCGACCTTGGGGCGGCCCTCGGCGTGCGCCCTGACCTGCTCCTCGAGCTCCACGATCGCCTTGTGCCCGGTGCCCGACACGGCCTGGTACGTGTCCACCACCATGCGCTCGATGCCCACGGCGTCCCGCAGGGCCATCAGCGGCGGCATCAGCTGCATCGTCGAGCAGTTGGGGTTCGCGATGATCCCCTCGTGCCAGGCCAGGTCGTCCGGGTTGACCTGGCTGACGACGAGCGGCACATCGGGGTCCATCCGCCAGGCGGACGAGTTGTCGACGACGGTGCAGCCGCGCCTCGCCGCCTCGGGGGCCAGCTCCGCGCTGGTACCGCCTCCGGCGCTGAACAGCGCGATGTCGATGCCCTCGAACACCTCCGGGGTGGCCAGCTCGACGGCGATCTCGCCCCACCCCGGCACGACCATGGTCGTGCCGACCGAGCGCTCCGATGCGAGCAGACGAAGCTCGGTCATCGGGAACTGCTTCTCGAGCAGCACCTTGGTCATGGTGCGGCCCACGGCGCCGGTGGCGCCGACGATGGCGACGACGAGCTTGGCGGGGCTGGTTTCAGGCACGGTCCGACCTTCTAGCTGCGGGTTGTCGGGCACGGCGGCAGTATACCAGCGTGCCCTCCGCTCCCCGGGCCTGCCGCCTGCCGTCACGCCTCGAGCTGGCCAAGGCCCAGGTCGGCGGCGAGACCCGCGCAGACCTCCTCGGCGATATCGATGAACGCAAGCGTGGCGGGCGAGCGGTACCGGTCGCGGTGCCACACGAGCGCCACGCGCCGGGGCTCGAGGTCGGTTGGCAGGACGCGGATTGACGGGTCGCCCTGGTCGACGGTCAGGAGGGGCACCACCGCAACGCCCAGCCCGGCCGCGGCCATCGCCTGGATGGTGCCGTTGTCCTCCGACCGGAACACGAAGTCCGGCTCGTGACCGGTCTCGCGCAGGCGCTCCTCGGCGAACCGGGTGCTGCGGCACGTCCGGAAGCCGATCAGCTTCTGCTCGGCGATCATCGCGATGGTGGGCCGGTCGCCCAGGGCCAGCAGCGGCGCGTCGGGCCGCGCCACCACGACGAACGGGTCCCTCAGCAGCTCGATGCCCTCGAACGGTCCGGGCGGCAGTGGGAAGATGCCGAAGGCGAGCTCGACGGTGCCGTCGGCGATCAGCCCGAGGCCCGCGTCGTCGCTCAACACCTCGGTCATGTTGACGCGGATGCCGGGCCACGCCTGGCCGAAGCGACCGAGAACCGCGGGCAGCGCCTTCGCCCCGACGCTCTGGAACACCGCGACGCGCAGCGTGCCCGTCTCCCCCGCTGCGTACGAGGTCAGGTCTGCGCGCGCCGCCTGCAGGCGATCGGCGATCGGGTCCACGTGCCGGAGGAGCAGGCGCCCGGCCTCGGTCAGGGACACGGTGCGTCGACCGCGGCCGCGGTCGAACAGCCGCAGGCCGAGGGCCGTCTCGAGGGCGGCGACGTGCTGGCTCACCGCCGACTGCGTGTAGTCGAGCGCGTCCGCCGCACCGTGGAATGAACCCTCCTGGGCCACGGCCCGGAAGCTGAGGAGCTGGCGGAGGCTGAAGTCCGCGAGGGCGTCAGGCAGCGCTCGGGCTTGGGCGATGTCCGAACCTTGATCATCGATCATGATGTTTCATTGCACCACATGCGATTGCTCTTATCAACTCTACCTCGCATGATGGCGGGCATGGAACTCCTCGTCCCCACCCTGATCATCATCCTCATCGCCATCCTGGCCCAGGCCGCCGGCGCCGATAGCCGAGACCTGTACCCCGACTGTCACCTCGCCTGACTGCCGCATGGACAACGCCCCCGGCGCCGCGAGGCCCGCCGTCACCGACGGGCCCCTCGCGGAGGCGCTGCTCTCGCGCGCCGCTACTTCCCCGGGTGGCGCTCAATCGCGGCCTTGCGGGACAGGTTCACGCGGTCCTGGCGGTGGATCTCCGTGACCACCACACAGTCCTTGGTGACCGTGCCGCCGATAGAGCCGAAGGAGCGACCTCAGTTGACTGCTGCCGGCCGGATGTTCTGGTTCAGGTGGAACGTGTTGTTGGGGTCCAGCCGACGCTTGAGTTGTGCCAGCCGCGCATAGGTCGCGGACCCATAGGCGTCGCGGATCCGGTCGTCGCCCTCTGAGCCGAGGAAGTTCACGTAGACACCGTCGGTCCACGGAGCCATGGCGCTGAAGGCACCCCGCGCCCACGCGATCCCCGCCTCGTCGTCGGCGGCCCGGTCCCACGTGCCGATGATGTTGAGCGTGAACGCTGCGTCTCGATGTGCGAAGGCCGTCGCCTCCCGCTCGACTCGGCCGACCGCGCCGCCCATCTGATGAAGGTGCAGCTGCCCGAATGGGACGGGCTTCCGGTCCGACCACTCCACCAGAGTCGTGAGGAACTCGGACTCGAGGGATCGGAGGTATCCGGACTTCCAGTACTGCCGCTGGCCGGCCGGCGCCGTCGGGTCGAGCATCGTCTGGAGCGCGTTGTAGGGCAACGGCCCGAGCAGGTCGGCGCTAGGCTCGAGCGCCTTGAGCGGCCGCAGCGCACGCTCGCCCACGGCTGCGTCGCCCGCATGGCAGGCCGCGATCGCGACCGCCGGACGCCCCTGGAGATCAGCCGGCACGAACGGCGCCGGCGGCGCGGTGATCAGGGCCGCGAGCAGCGTGAGATCGTCGTCAGCGGAAGCCGACAGATCGCGGAACGCCTCGAGGACCTCAGCCGTCCGCGCGGCCGGGAAGATCGCCATGCCGCCAGTCACCGTGGTCACGGGGTGGACGCGGAACGTCATCGACGTGACGACCCCGAAGTTGCCGCCGCCGCCGCGAAGACCCCACAGAAGGTCCGGGTCCCCGTCCGCACCTGCCCGGACGACGGTTCCGTCCGCAGTCACCACCTCTGCGCCGACGAGGTTGTCGCAGGCGAGCCCATGGCGACGCTGCAGCCACCCGATTCCGCCGCCGAGGGTGAAGCCGGCCACGCCGGTCGTGGAGACCAGACCGCCGGTCGTGTGGAGCCCGGCGTCCGCGAGCGCGGCGTCGAATGAGCCCCAGGTGTGACCTCCTCCGATCCGCGCGACACCGGCAGCCGGGTTCAGGTCCACGGACCGCATCGATGACACGTCGAGCACGAGCCCGTTGTCACAGGTCCCGAACCCGGCGACGTTGTGGCCGCCGGATCGCACGGAGATCTCGAGCCCGGCCTCCCGGGCGAACCGGATGCCCGCCGCGACGTCCGCGTTCGAGGCACATCGCAGGATTGCGGCCGGGTACCGATCGATCATCCCGTTCCAGACGCGTCGCGCGTCGCCGTACTCCGGGTCGCTCGGCCGTACGAAGCTCCCGGAGACCTTAGCAGCAAGGGTGGCCAGGGCACCTTCGGGCAGGTCTCGGCTGGTCGTTTCGCGATCGGACATCGTGTCGCTCCTTCACTCCGGCTGATCGGTGTTCGCTCACCTCCGACGATGCGGCCCAAGGGCCGCGCCCGTCAGCGACCTTGGCTTCGGGAGCGGGGAACCTTTGCTCCTCAGGGCGTCGTCGGCCACGACTCCTCGTGCAGGCGTTCCGGCGCCAGCAGGACGACGCCGTCGCGTCCCGTCTCGACCAGGCCCGCGGTCCGGAGGTCGCGGAGCACCCGGACGACAACCTCCCGACTCGTCCCGACGGCGTCGGCGAGGGCCGCCTGCGAGATCCGCGCAACGAGGCGACCCGAACCTCGGCCTGGCTGGGCGATGTCGAGCAGGTGTCGCGCGACCTTCTGGCGGAGCCCCGAGAAGGTGCTCCCCACGAGCTCGCCCTGGTACGCGATGATGCGGTCCGAGAGTTCGGCCAACAGGGCGACGGCGATCGCTGGATCCGTCGTCGAGAGCTCGCGCGCACGGCCAGGGCGAAGCGCCAAGACTCGCGTGTCGCGGAGCGCCACCGCCGCGACAACATTCGGAAGCTCCGAGAACAGCGACCCGAAGCCGAGCTGCGCCCCGCCCCGCGCGTAGCGGATCGTCGCCTGTCGTCCGTCGGGTGATGACGCGACGATCCTCACGAGGCCGTTGACCAGCAACATGGCGAATGGCGGCCCGCCCTCCGGATGGATGACACCGCCGGCAGGCACGACGTAGTCGAGGGCATCGTCGAGGAGTTGGACGAGCGACGCCATCGGCGCGCGGCCGAGGAACGACAGCCGCACGGCCGCTGCGATCTCCGGGTCATCGAGCGGCGCACGTGACAGCTTCGCGTCGGGCTGCGGATTCGGTCCGCTCATCGCCGGGTCGGTCGAGTTTCGGATCCTCGATTCCATGCGCGAGAGGGTACGGCAGGAATCGAAAGGCCCGGCGTCACCGCCGGGCCCCTCGCGGGTGCGCTTGGTGAGCGCGCTGCTACTTCGCCAGGTGGCGCTGCATCGCGGCCTTGCGGGAGAGGTTGACGCGGCCCTGGCGGTCGATCTCGGTGACCACCACCATGACCTCGTCGCCCACCGACACGACGTCCTCGACGGACGGCACGTGGTAGTCGGCGAGCTCGCTGATCCGGACGAGGCCCTCCTTGCCCGGCAGGATCTCGACGAAGCAGCCGAAGGTCATCAGCCGGGTGACCTTGCCCAGGTACAGCGATCCCACCTCGACCTCGCGGGTGAGGCTCTCGATCCAGGTGACCGCCTTGCGCGAGTTCTCGCCGGAGACGGCCGCGATCTCCACGGTGCCGTCGTCCTCGACGTTGATCTCGGTGCCGGTCTCCTCCTGGATCTTGCGGATCATCGAGCCGCCCTTGCCGATGATCTCGCGGATCTTCTCGGGGTTGATCTTGATGGTGATGATGCGCGGCGCGAAGTCGCTCATCGTCTCGCGGGCGGTCGGCAGGACCGCGGTCATCCGCTCAAGGATGAACAGGCGGGCGGCGAGTGCCTGCTTGAGGCCCTCGCGGATGACCCGCTCGTCGATGCCCTTGACCTTGATGTCCATCTGGAGGGCGGTGATGCCCTCCGTGGTGCCGGTCACCTTGAAGTCCATGTCGCCGATCGAGTCCTCCTTGCCGAGGATGTCGGTCAGCACGATGAAGTTACCGGTGTCCCCATCCATGACCAGGCCCATGGCCGCGCCGGCCACCGGCGCCTTGATCGGCACGCCCGCGTCCATCAGGGCGAGGGTGGACCCGCAGGTCGAGGCCATCGAGGTGGAGCCGTTGCCGGCCACGACCTCTGAGACGAGGCGGATCGTGTACGGGAACTCGTCGTGGCTCGGCAGGACCGGCAGGAGCGCCCGGCCGGCGAGGTTGCCGTGGCCGATGTCCCGGCGGGACGGGCCGCGCATGGGCTTGTTCTCGCCCGTGCTGTACGGCGGGAAGTTGTAGTGGTGGAGGTACCGCTTCTCGGTCTCGGGGCTGATCGTGTCGATCCGCTGCACATCCGAGGACGGGCCGAGCGTGGCGACGGTCAGCGCCTGGGTCTGGCCGCGGGTGAACAGGCCGGAGCCGTGCGCACGGGGCAGGAGGCCGACCTCGACCGAGATCGGGCGGATCTCGTCGATGGCGCGGCCGTCCATGCGGATGCCCTCGGCGAGGACGACCTTGCGGACGGTCTTCTTCTGGACGAGCCCGAAGAGACCCTTGCTGACGCGGGCGTTCCGGCGGGCGGCCTCGATGAGCCGGGCCGACTCGTCCTTGTCCGTGCGGGTGGCGCGGATCCCGTCGGCGATGCCGGCGGAGAGCGTGTCCAGACGGGCGGGCAGGTCGTTGCCGAACCAGATCAGCAGGTTCGCGGTCGCCTCGGCGTCCGGCAGCGCACGGTGGCTCTGCGAGAGCTCGATGCCGAAGTACGCGGCGAGCGTGCCCAGCTTGTAGTTCTCGAGGTCCGGGTAGCCCTCCCGGGCGATCACGAACGTGTCCAGGTAGTTGCCCTGCGACACCTTGGCGCCCAGGGCCTCCTCGATGAAGCCGAGGTCGAACCCCACGCTGTGGCCGACGAACGGAGCGACGCCGACGAAGTCCGCGATCTTGCGCGCGGCCTCAGCCGGGCTCGGGGCGCCCTTGACGTCCTTGTCGCTGATGCCGTGCATCTGGTGGCCGACGATGGCGCGGCCCGGGTTGACGAGCGATGACCACCTGTCGGTGATCTTGCCGCCCTTGACACGCACGGCCGCGACCTCGACGAGGTCCGCCATCTTGGGGTCCGTGCCGGTGGTCTCGACGTCCACGACCACGAACTCGCCGCCGGCCTTGGCCAGCTCGACGAACCGCAGGACGGAGTTCGTCTGCGGCTCGATGTACGGCACGCGCTTGGCCTTGCCGACGAGCTCGCGCAGCTTCTCCTGGATCTCGACGATCGGCTGGAGCGAGCGCTGCGCGAACAGGATGGCCTCGGCCATCACGTCCTCGGGCAGGATCTTGACGCCCGCCTCCACCATCATGATCGCGTCGCGGGTGCCCGAGACGACGAGGTCGAGCTCGGACTCGGCGAGCTGGCTGATGGTCGGGTTGATCACGAACTCGCCGTCGATCCGCCCGATGCGAATCGCCGCGACCGGACCCTGGAACGGGATCTCGCTGATCGACAGCGCTGCGGACGCGGCGATGGTGCCCAGGACGTCCGGATCGTTCTCCTGGTCCGTCGACATGACGGTGATCACGATCTGGATGTCGTCCTTGTACCCCTCGGGGAACAGCGGGCGGATTGGCCGGTCGGTCAGGCGAGCGGCGAGGATGGCCTGCTCGGACGCGCGGCCCTCGCGCTTGATGAATCCGCCCGGGATCTTCCCGGCGGCGTACATGCGCTCCTCGAAGTCAACGGTGAGCGGGAAGAAGTCCAGGCCGGGGCGGGGCTCGCTCCGGTTGGCGGTGCCGAGGACGAGGGTGTCCCCGTAGCGGACGGTGACGGCGCCGCCAGCGAGGCCGGCGAGCTTGCCGGTCTCGAGCGTGAGGGTGCGTCCGCCGAGCTCGATCGCGAGCGTTGTGGGTGTGGGCACAGGAATGCGACCTCCTTGGTCGTCGTTCGGGAGCAGGGTCCCTGGGCGGGTGGGCCGAGATGGTCCGCTTGCTGGTGTCTCGCCGGTAGCAAGCGACCCCGGGGCGGACCCGGGGTCGAGGCGGCGACGATTAGCGGCGGAGTCCGAGCGAGCCGATCACGGCCCGGTAGCGCGTCGCGTCCTTCTTGATGAGGTACGCGAGCAGGCGCCGGCGCTGACCCACGAGCTTGAGGAGGCCGCGGCGCGAATGGTTGTCCTTCGGGAAGCGGCGGAGGTGCTCGTTCAGGTCCCGGATCCGCTCGGTGAGGAGCGCGATCTGGACCTCGGGCGAACCCGTGTCGCCGTCTTTGACGGCGTACTCGGTGATGACCTCTTGCTTCTTCTCCCGCGCGAGCGGCACTCGATCCTCCGACACGAACGATGGCGTGGCTAAACAGTGTCTTCTTCTTCGACCGGCGGAGAATAGCAGGATGGCGCCAGATCCGACAAATCGCGGGTCGAGGGGCGGGTGCCCGTCGCCTCCCGAGCTGGGGCCGTCTCGATCCGGACCTGCGGTCGGCCGGGCGATCATCGCGCCCCTCCATCCGCGCGCCGCCGACGCCGCGGCGCGCGGCGCGCCTTCCTGTCGGCGGCCGCTCAGCCCCCCGCCGCGAATAGCCGCTCGATGGCCCGCGCGTTCGCCACAGCGTCCGCAGGCGGGACCGGCGGCGGCGATCCCGCTAGGACCGCGGCCGCGAAGGCGTCCGCCTCGCACGCGTACGGGTCCGCGGGGGCGAACTCGATGACGTCCGTCGCCGGGTCCACCGGCGGGTCGCCGCCCTGGGTCACGAAGATCCGCGTGGGACGGTCAGGCGGGATGTTGAACGGGATCTCGATCGACGCCCGCCCCTCGGTCCCGTACACGTCGACCCGCTGGTCCGACTCGACGCGGGTGGCGCAGGTGAACGAGGCCAGGCCCGACGAGAAGGCCAGCGTCCCGCTCGTGAGGATGTCCACGCCCGACGTCGGGTCCCGGACGATCGTCGCCGCCACCGAGGCAGGCTCCTCAGCGAACAGCATCCGCGAGAGGTTGACGGCGTAGCAGCCGATGTCGTAGAGGGCGCCGCCCCCGTCTGCGAGGACGTTGCGAATGTTCGCCGGGTCGTCGTTGAAGTAGGAGAACCAGCTGTCCACCGCGGAGAGCCGGCCGATCCGGCCCGACGCGACGACCTCACGCAGCGCGATCCAGCTGGGGTGGTGACGGTACATGAACGCCTCCATCAGGAGCCGTCCCGCCGCATCGGCCGCGGCGAACATGCGCTCGGCGTCGGCTGCCGTGAGGGCTATCGGCTTCTCGCACAGGACGTGCTTGCCTGCCTGGAGGGCCCTGATCGTCCACGCCGTGTGCAGGTGGTTGGGCAGGGGGATGTAGACCGCGTCCACCGCAGGGTCGGCCAGGAGGGCCTCGTACGAGCCGTGCCACCGCGGGATCCCATGCCGGCCGGCGGCGGCGCGCGCGGACTCGTCCGAGCGCGACGCAATCGCAACAAGCTCGCCCAGCTGCGAGCGGCGGAGCCCGGGAATGACCTTCTCGGTGGCGATCTTCGCCGTCGAGAGAACCCCCCACCGGATCTTGTCCATGCCTGCCTCCAGCCTCGGCCTTGTCCGATGGTGCCTTGCCGGGGCACGCTCGTCGGGACCGAACCACGTCCGTAACTTGACAGCAACCTTCTGGAGGCTCAGTCTGTCACAGATTTGAGCGGGAGGAACACAAACCCTGTGAGGCCCATCCGGGTGGATCTCGGCCAGCGGAGTGAGACCGTACGGCGCGCCAACCTGAGCGCCATCGTCCACACGCTCCACGAGGACGGCCCTCAGTCACGATCCGACCTCGTTGCCCGCACGGGACTGACCCGCAGCGCAATCCGCGCGCTTGTTGGCGAGTTGACGGCGTCCGGCCTCGCCACCGAGGACCGCGCGGTGCACCTCGGGCGGCCCGGTCGCCCGTCGCCCGAGGTCTCGCTCGTCGCCGATGCCGCCGTGGCCGTCTCCTTCTCGATCGGCGTGGACTCGCTGTCGGCCGCGATCGTCGGGCTGGGCGGGGTGGTCCTGGGTGTCGTCCACGCGGACCGCCCACGGGGCCACGACTTCGTGCGCTCGATCGTGGACGACCTCGTGACGCTCCTCGACCGCCTGCCCGCAGGACGCCCTGCCGAGGACGTCGTGGTCGCGGTGGGGGTCGCAGTCGCCGGTGTGGTGCGGAGTCGCGACGGCCTCGTCGAGACCGCGCCGAACCTGGGCTGGACCGGCGTCCCGCTCGGCGCTCTGCTCGCGGCGCGGCTCGACTGGAGCGTGCCCGTGATCGTCCGCAACGAGGCCGACCTCGGGGTCCTGGCCGAGCATCGGCGCGGCGCCGCCGTGGGCATCGACGACGTGCTCTACATCCACGGCGAGGTGGGCGTCGGCGGCGGGTTGCTCGTGGACGGGCACCCCCTCTCCGGAGCCGCGGGGTACGCCGGTGAGATCGGCCATTTCCCGGCCGTCCGTCCGGGGATCCCGTGTCGCTGCGGCTCGTCGGGCTGCTGGGAGACGGTCGTCGGCGCGGGTGCCCTGCTCGAGCGGGCTGGCTTCCCCCGCGACGCGGGCGCCCAGGGCATCGAGCGCGTCTTCGCGGGCGCTGCGGCGGGCGACGCGACAGCGCTCGCGGCCCTCGAGGCCACCGGTCGCGAGCTGGGCATCGTCCTGGGCGGCTTCGTCAACTCCTTCAACCCGCGCCTGGTCGTCCTCGGCGGGCTCTTCAGCCAGCTCTACCCGTACGCGCAGGATGCCATCTGGGCGGAGCTCGAGCATCACTCCCTGCCAGCGCCGCGCGCGCTCGTGCGTGTCGTTCCGGCGACCCTCGGCGGGGACGCGCCGCTCCTCGGAGCGGCCGAGGTCGCCCTGGAGCCAGTCCTCGCGGACCCGGCAGGCCGATTTGGGTCACGCGTGGGCGTGCCCGTGCTGGCGAGCGCCTGACGTGGCGAAGACTGTCGTCACCCAGATTCCCAACGCCCATCGGGGCGCTCAGCAGGAAAGGGGGGTGCCATCGCAGTACCCTACAGCGGTTCGCTAAACGCACGGATGTCGTTGGGCCTGCGACAAACGCAGGCCGTCGATCGGAGGAGGAGATACCGCTCATGGAATTCCGCAAGTTTGCGGTGATGGCAGGCATGGTCGCGCTGGTCGCGAGCGCCTGCTCGAGTAGCACCGCGACGACGGCGCCAAGCGTTGCGGCCAGCGTGCCGGCGTCGGCCGCAGCCACCGGCTGCGTCGTCGGCGTCTCGTGGAACAACTACCAGGAGGAGCGCTGGGCCAAGTGGGACGAGCCCGCCATCAAGGCCGCCCTGACGGCTGGCGGCGCCTCGTACATCTCGAACGACGCCAAGTCGTCCGCTGACACGCAGGCGACCAACGTCGACAACCTGATCTCGCAGGGCGCCAAGGTCCTGATCATCCTGGCCCAGGACGGCAAGGCCATCGAGTCGTCCGTTGCCAAGGCCAAGGCCGCCAACATCCCGGTCATCGCGTACGACCGCCTGATTGACGATCCGTACGTCCTGTACCAGACGTTCGACAACGTCCTGGTCGGCAAGCTCCAGGCGCAGGCCGTCCTCAAGGTGGTCTCGGCTGGCAACTTCGCGATCATCAAGGGCAACAAGGCCGACGCCAACGCCGACTTCCTGCGGCAGGGCATGGTCCAGGCCGGCATCCCCGACGTCGGCGCGAAGGACCCCAACGGCAAGATCAACATCGTCGGTGAGACCTACACCGACAACTGGGACGGGTCCAAGGCCCAGACCGAGATGCAGCAGATCCTGACCGCCAACAACAACAAGATTGACGCCGTTCTCTCCGAGAACGACGGCATGGCCACCGGCGTCGTCGCGGCGCTGACCGCTGCCGGCCTCGCGGGCAAGGTCCCGGTTTCCGGCCAGGACGGCGACAAGGCCGCCCTCAACCGCATCGCGCTCGGGACCCAGACCGTCAGCGTCTGGAAGGACTCCCGGCTTCTGGGCAAGGCAGCCGGCGAGGCCGCCGTGCAGCTGTGCGCCAACCCGGACATCACCAAGGTGACCGGCACAGGCACCTTCAAGAGCCCGGGCGGCAACAGCCTCACCTCGACGCTGCTCCAGCCCAACCCGATCACCAAGAGCAACCTCAACGTCGTTCTGGACGCCAACTGGATCGACAAGGCGACGCTCTGCCAGGGCGTTCCTGCCGGGACCGTCTCCGTCTGCGGCTGAGCCGCGGCACCTCGCAGAACCTGCACCCCGGCCGCAGCCTCGCTGCGGCCGGGGTGCCCTATGGCTGATCGTGGCCAACGAGGGTCCGAGCATGAGCAACGCTGCCAGCACCGTCCCTGGCCCCAGCACGGAGGTGCGCCCGAGCTCGGCGCGCGGCTTCTTCCATGCCCTGGGCCTGGACACGCGCATCCTGGGCATGGTGGCCGCACTCGCGATCATCTGGGTTGGGTTCCAGCTCATGTCGGGTCTGACCGGGCCGACCCACGATCCCCTGAACGGCACGTTCCTGACCGCCCAGAACCTCTATAACCTCTCCCAGCAGACGGTCACCGTCGCGATCATGGCCACGGGCATGGTCCTGATCATCGTGTCCCGCAACATCGACCTCTCGATCGGCTCCATCCTTGGGCTCACCGGGTACGTCATGGCGATGATCCAGGCCGTGTGGATCCCCAAGACGCTGGGCCTCGGCTTCGACCAGCCGTACACCTGGCTGGTGGCCCTGGTGATCGGCGTCGCACTCGGCGCCCTGATCGGGGCGGTGCAGGGGTTCCTGGTCTCATACGGCGGCATCCCCGCCTTCATCGTCACCCTGGGCGGCCTGCTCGTGTGGCGAGGCATCGTGTTCGAGATCAACCAGGGCCAGACGATCTCGCCACTGGACAAGAACTTCCTCCTGCTCGGCGGCGGGCCGACGGCGTCGATGGGTGAGCTGGGCAGCTGGGTGTTCGGGATCCTCGCCTGTATCGGGATCGTGTATTCAATGGTCGCCACGAGGCGCAGGCAGCGCGAGTACGGGTTCAACGTCCGCCCGATGTGGGCGACCGCGCTCCTGATCGTCGCGGGGTGCGCCGTGGTGCTCGGCTTCGTCGCGATCATGGTGGCCTACCCGTGGCCGCCCGGCCTCGCCACCGAGTACGCGAAGCAGAACGGCATCATCGAGCCTCCGGGCGGCCTTCAGATCGCAACCGGGATTGCGTACCCCGTGGTGATCCTGATCGGCGTGACGCTCGCCATGACGTACCTCACGACCCGGCGCCGCTTCGGCCGCTATGTGTTCGCGATCGGTGGCAACCCCGAAGCAGCCGAGCTCGGCGGCATCAACGTCCGACGGACCCTGATGATGACGTTCGTGCTGATCGGGGGCCTCGCTGGTCTGGCCGGCGCGGTCCAGGCGGCGCGCCTCCAGGCCGCTGTCACCAGCCTCGGCACACAGGCCGAGCTCGACGTGATCGCGGCGGCCGTGATCGGCGGAACCTCGTTCTCGGGCGGCATCGGGACGATCCCGGGTGCCGTCCTCGGAGCGCTGGTCATGCAGTCGTTGCGATCGGGCATGCTGCTCCTGCGCGTCGACTCCCCGATTCAGGACATCGTGGTCGGCATCGTGCTCGTTGCGGCGATCGGCTTCGACAGTTACGTGCGGCGGCGGAGCGGCCGATGACCGCGACGCCGGCGAATAGCGGAGGATCGGCCATGGAACCGGCCGTCTCACCAAGCCAGACGCCTCAGGTCGCGATGAATCGCATCAGCGTCGCGTTTGGCGGCGTCCACGCAGTGGAGAATGTGTCCATCGATTTGCAGGCGGGCGAGGTCGTCGGGCTCGTCGGCGGCAACGGCGCCGGCAAGTCCACCCTCATGCGGGTGCTGTCCGGAGCCCACCCCGCGGACTCGGGCGAAATCCTGCTCGACGGCAAGCCCGTCACGATCTCGAACCCGCGCGACGCGAAGGCCTACGGCATCGAGACGATCTACCAGACGCTCGCCCTCGCCGACAACATCGACGCAGCCGGCAACATGTTCCTGGGGCGGGAACTGCGGAGCCGGACGGGCGCGCTCGATGACGCGGCGATGGAGTCGGCCACCCGTCAGGTGATGGGTCGCCTTAACCCGCGTTTCAAGAACTTCAAGGTCCCGGTCAAGAGCCTGTCCGGCGGCCAGCGCCAGTCGGTCGCAATCGCGCGGGCGATCCACTTCAACGCCCGGATCCTGATCATGGACGAGCCCACGGCGGCGCTTGGACCCGCCGAGACGACGCAGGTTCGCGAGCTGGTGATCCAGCTCAAGGCCGAGGGCATCGGGATCTTCCTGATCAGCCACGACATCCACGACGTGTTCGACCTGGCCGACCGGATCGCGGTGATGGCCACCGGCAAGCTGGTTGGCGTGGTCGACCGGCACGCGGTCAGCAAGGACGACGTGCTGGGGATGATCATTCTCGGCAAGATGCCCGGCGAGATCACCGAGACCGAGGTCGCGACGGTCCTCCACTGACTGTTCGAGAACACGGCAGAACCGTCAGGGCAGAGCGGCGGGCCGCCCCCCCCCTGACAGCGGTTGTGGCCCGCCAGTCCGACGCTCTCCAGCGATCGGGCTACAGCGAGTGGAACGTGGGCGCGAGCGCGGGATACAGCGCCCGGTACCGCTCATGCGCCTCGGCGTACACAGCCGCGTCCGGGCCGGGCTCGGCGGCAGGCGTCGCGTGCACCAGGGCGTCCGCAGCGGCCTCGACCGTCGGGAACCAGCCCGCGCCCACCGCGGCGAGCACCGCCGCGCCGTACGCCGCCCCCTCGGTGGTCGTGGGGGTGGCGATCGCCGCGCCCAGCACATCGGCGAGGATCTGGCGCCAGACCGGGCTCGCGGTCCCGCCGCCCGATCCGAGGATCTGCGACGGGCGCGGCATCCCGGCCGCCACCATGAGGTCCAGCCCGTCGCGCAGGCCGAACGCGACGCCCTCCATCACCGAGCGGGTGAGGTGCCGCCGGTCGTGCGCGAGCGTGAGGCCCACGAACGCGCCGCGGGCGAGCGGGTCCGGGTACGGGCTGCGCTCGCCCGAGAGGTAGGGCAGGAACAGCAGCCCTGCGCTCCCGGCGGGGACCTCGCCCGCAGCCGCCGCCAGGTCGCCGAACGGTTCGCCCGGCGCCAGCGCGTCCCGGAACCAGCGCAGGCTGCCCGCCGCCGAGAGCATGACGCTCATCAGGTGCCAGCGCCCCGGGACGGCGTGACAGAACGCGTGGACCCGGCCGGCGGGCTCGTACAGCGGCGCTCCCGTCGTGGCGAAGACGACCCCCGACGTGCCGACGGACAGCGCCACGCGCCCGGGCACCACCGCCCCGACCCCCACGGCGTTCGCGGCCTGGTCGCCGCCGCCGGCCACCACCGGTGTGCCCGCGCGCAGGCCCGTGGCGGCGGCCGCCGCGGGCGCGATGACCCCGGTCACCTCCGGCCCCTCGAACGTCGGCGGCATCCAGGCCGGGTCGATCCCCAGCACATCGAGGACCTCGGGCGACCAGTCGCGCGCGGCGAGGTTGAACAGCAGCGTCCCGGCGCCGTCCGCCTTGTCCATGGCGTGGACGGCGGTGAGCTTGAGCCGGACGTAGTCCTTGGGCAGGAGCACGTGCGCGGCGCGGGCCCAGGCGTCGGGCTCGTGCGCCCGCACCCACGCGAGCTTGGGCGCCGTGAAGCCGGTCAGCGCGTCGTTGCCGGTGACCTCGACGAGGTGCGCCGGACCCAGCGCCGCGCGGATGGCGTCGCACTCGGCGGCCGTCCGCTGGTCGTTCCACAGGATGGCGGGGCGGATGACCTCGTCGGCCGCGTCGAGCAGGACCAGGCCGTGCATCTGCCCGGTGAGGCCCACAGCCACAACGTCGTCGCCGGTCAGTCCAGCGCTCGCCAGCGCGCGCGGGATGGCGTCCTGCGCGGCCGTCCACCACAGCCCCGGGTCCTGCTCGGACCACAGCGGGTGCGGCGCCTCGAACCCGTACTCGGACGAGGCGATCCCGACGACCCGGCCGTCCTCGTCCACGAGGATCGCCTTGGTCGCGGTGGTGGAGACGTCGATCCCGAGGACGACGCCCATCCCGTCAGCCCCTCCGCCCGGCGGCCCAGACGCTGCGGTTCACCATGTTCTCGAGGCGCTCCTGGCCGCCCGAGTGGCGGACCGGGTTGACCTCGCCTGCGGCGACCCTCGCCTCGAGGTCGGCCAGCGTCGCCTCCCCGCCCAGGATCGACTGCCCGAGCTCGCCGTCCCAGCCCGCGTACCGGGCCTCGACGTTGGCCGCGAGCTCGCCGCGCTCCACGAGGTCCGCCGCCGCGAGCAGCGCTCGCGCGATGGTGTCGAGCCCGCCGATGTGGGCGTGGAACAGGTCGGTCCGGTCGCTGCTCTGGCGCCGCAGCTTGGCGTCGAAGTTGAAGCCGCCGGGGGCGATGCCGCCCGCGCGGACGATCTCGTACAGCGGCATGACCAGGTCGTCCGCCGAGTTCGGGAACTGGTCGGTGTCCCAGCCGTTCTGGGGGTCGCCCCGGTTGGCGTCGATCGAGCCCAGCATCCCGTTCGCGGCGGCGTAGGCCACTTCGTGGTGGAACGAGTGCCCAGCGAGCGTCGCGTGGTTCGCCTCGATGTTGACCCTGTACTCGCCCTCGAGGCCGTTCCGGGCCAGGAAGCCGTGCACCGACTGGCTGTCGTAGTCGTACTGGTGCTTGGTGGGCTCCATGGGCTTGGGCTCGATGAGGAGCTGCCCCTCGAAGCCGATCTTCGCCTTGTGCTCGGCAACGAGGTGCAGGAAGCGGGCGAGCTGCCCGCCCTCGCGGCGCAGGTCGGTGTTGAGCAGCGTGTCGTAGCCCTCGCGGCCGCCCCACAGCACATAGTTCTGCCCGCCGAGGCGCTGCGTGACCTCGAGCATGTGCTTCACCTGCGCCGCGGCGTAGGCGAACACCTCCGGGTCGGGGTTGGTGGCGGCGCCCGCCTGGTATCGCGGGTGCGTGAACAGGTTGGCGGTGCCCCACAGGAGCCTCACGCCCGTCTCCGCCTGGTAGCCCAGCGCCTCGTCCGCGAGCGCGTCGAGGTTCGCGCTGAACTCGGCGAAGCTGCCCCCCTCGGGCGCCACGTCGCGGTCGTGGAAGCAGTAGTACGGCGTGCCCAGCTTGCTGAAGAACTCGAAGGCCGCAGCGAGCCGGGTTCGCGCCCCCGCCATCTCGTCGGCCTCGGCCAGCCACGGGCGGTCGAGCGTGCCGATGCCGAACATGTCCCGGCCGTCCCAGCTGAACGAGTGCCAGAAGCACACGCCGGGGCGCAGCCACTCGACCATGGGCCGGCCCAGGACGACGCGGTCGGGCTGGTAGACCTTGAACTCGAGGGGGTCCACGGAGTCCAGCCCGCCGTAGCGGATCGGCTCGGTCACCCCGGTGAAGAACGCCTCGCCCACGATCGACCTCCCGCCATCGCCTCTATTTTGTAGAAGGATATCACTAACTCGGGTGGATCGACCCGTCACGCCGCTACGCGCCGCAGAAAGGCGACCGTCGTCCTCACGCCCGCTCCCGGTCCGGCGAGGTGCACGAGGCCCTGCTCGAGCTCCACCCGGGCGAACTGCGCGATGCCGTCGGCTTCGACCATGGCGTCCCAGCTCCCGTCCGGCGGCAGCGCCACCGGGAGGCCGACGCGGAGCACGCTCCCCTCCCCCGCCGGAACCGCGGTCCCCACGATGGTGTGCAGGCGGCCAAGCAGGGCGGCGGCCCGGTCGAGGTCGCCGGCGGAGATCGCCGTGCGGACATCTGTGCTGCGGACCGGCCGCCCGTCCAGTTCGTAGGGCGGAACCACCACCACCTCAAAGCCCTGCTCGCGACCGAGTGCCGCCAATGCCTGGGGCGTTCCCTCCCGCTGGTAGCCGAAGGCCGCGTCTGGCGTCATCAGGAAGCCTGACAAGGGTCCGCGCGCGGTCAGCTGGGCGACGAAGGCGTCGTACGTGGTCTCGCGCATCCTCTGGTCGAAATGGACCACCACGACCGTCTCGACGCCGGCCTCCTCCATCCGGCGGAAGCGCTCGTCGGGGTCGCACAGTAGCGGCGGCGCAGCACCCATGAGGAGCTCGTCGGGATGATGGTCGAAGGTGACCACCATCGGGCGGGCGTTCCGGGCGGCGGCCTGCTCGACAAGGTTCGCAAGCAGGTACTGGTGGCCCCTGTGGAGCCCGTCGAACACGCCCACCACGACGAACGCGGGGTGCTCGGAGGCGTGGAGCCGGCCCAGGCCGCGGGCGATCCGCATCAGAGCGGCGGTCGGGGGTTCGGGCGCCCGTCGGTGGCGGGGCGAACGGCGAGGACCTTGCTCGGGTGGAGGACGCCGCCCACCGCGCGGCACAGCGCGGCGACGTCCCCGGCCGGCCCGATGACGACCACGATGTCTGCGTTCGGCACGTCGAGCGGCGTCTTGGGCCCGGTGGGCAGACCCTCGCCAAGGCGGCGGACCTCGTCGGCCGTGACCCTGGCGTGCGGCAGGTCCTCCAGACCGGCGTCCACGGGGCGGAGGACGCCGACGATCCCTTCCGGGCCATCCGTCGCGTGCTCCCGCAGCGTGTCGAACGAGACCGCGTCGTCGAGGTGGAACTGCCCGGATTCCGTGCGCACGAGCGCGCCGAGGTAGGCGCCCGTGCCCAGCCCGGCCCCGAGGTCGCGGGCCAGCGCCCGCACGTACGTCCCGGCGGAGCAGCGCACGTCAACGACGGCGACGGGGCGCGATGGGTCGCGGTCGTCCCAGTCGAGCAGGTCGAGGGCGTGGATCGTCACCGCGCGGGGCGCGAGCTCCACCTCCTGGCCGGAGCGCGCCATCTGGTAGGCCCGCCGCCCGCCGATCTGGACGGCGCTGTACGCCGGCGGGACCTGGCGAAGCGGCCCGGTGAATCCGCGGAGCCCCGTCTCGACGTCTGCCCGCGAGACCGGCAGGCCATCAATGGGCGTGCGCTCGCCGTCGATGTCGTCCGTCGTGGAGGACTCGCCGAAGCAGATGGTGGCGGTGTAGCGCTTGTCGTGACCGAGGTGGTACTCGGCGAGCCGCGTGGCGCGGCCCAGGAACACTGGGAGCACGCCCGCGGCAAACGGGTCGAGCGTGCCGCCGTGGCCCACACGGCGCGTGCCGGACAGGCGCCGCACCAGCCCGACGACATCGTGCGAGGTGGGGCCAGACGGCTTGGCGACCACGATCACGCCGTCGAGGCCGCCGGTGCGGTCGCGCGGGCTCATCGGGCCACCGCCGCAGCCAGACGCTCCGATTCGGCCCGGGCCGCGGCCACCGCAGCATCGAGCCCGAGCGGGATCGTGGCGCCGGCAGCCCGAGTGTGGCCGCCGCCGCCCCAGACGGCGCACAGCGCGGTGGCGTCCACGCCGCCCGGCTTGGTGCGGACCGAGAGGCGCGTTGACCCGTCGGGAGCCTCCTTGAGCAGCATCGCCACCTCGGCGGTCTCCGATTGGCTCAGGAGGTCGATGATCCCCTCGCTGTGCGCCCCGATGGAGCCGGTGGCCTCGAAGTCCGCCTGGCGCAGGGTTGACCAGATGACCCGCCGGTCGGCCGATGTCTCGAGGCGGTCGAGCACGCGCCCGAACAGCTTGAGCTGCGCATCGGGCTTGGTTCGGTACAGCCGCCGCGAGATGTCCGCCAGGGGTGCGCCCGCGCCGACCAGCTCCGCCGACACGGCAAGCGTGCGCGGTGTGGCGTTGGGGTGCGCGAAGGTTGCCGTGTCCATGACGATGCCGGCCATGAGGGCTGCGGCGAGCGCTCCGCCGGCGGCGGTGAGCGGCACGCCGAGGCGGGCGGCGAGCAGCGTCACGAGCTCGCAGGTGGCAGCGGCGTCTGCATCGATCCAGTCGGCCTCGCCCGAGGCGCTGTTGCTCGCGTGGTGGTCCACGATGACGCGTGGCAGCTCCGCGAACAGCTCCGGGTGCCGGACGGCCACGGCGCCCACCCGCTCCGCCGACCCGCAGTCTGCGAGGACCAGCAGGTCGTACTCGGCACCCGGCTCGGGGTCCTGGCGGAAGCGCTCCGCGCCCTCGAGAAAGGCGTACAGCGGCGGGACGGGGTCGCTGCAGACGGCCGTAGCCTCGCCGCCCAGCGCTTCGACGATCACGCAGATGCCAATGACCGCGCCGATCGTGTCGGCGTCAGGATTCTCGTGGCTCACCGCCACCACGCGCCGGGCGCCCCGCAGCCGCTCCACCAGCAACTCGGGTACCACCGCCGCCGCGAGCGCGGCGAGGTCAACGCCGTCGTGCGTCACGAGCGGGTCTTGGGTTTGTGCTGGCCGCCCCCTGGCCGGTGTCCGTCGCCCTTCGAGCCCTCACCGGATGTGGGCCGACCGCCCGTCTGGCCGCAGCTGTGGCGACTCGGGCCCCGGCGTCGTGCGGGCTCGCCGTCGGCCGGCGGGCTGGCCGTGAGCTGGTCCACCGCGTCGCCATCGTGGGGCAGGCGCGGCAGCGGCGTGGGCAGCGACTCGTTGATGGGCTCGATCGCCTCGGGGTCGGTCCCCGCCTCGAGCTCGTGGAGCAGGTGCAGGACACGCGTGCCCCGCTCAGCAGAATCGTCGAGCCGGACGTGGAGGTCCGGGATGCGCCGGATCCGCAGGCGCTTGCCCAGCTCATGCCGGATGAACGGCATCGCGTCGGACAGCGCCCGCAGCGTCTCGTCGCGGTCCGCCTTCTGGCCGATCACGCTGACCCACACCTTGGCGTGCCGGAGGTCCGGCGACGTCTCCACGTCGGTGATGGTCGCGAACCCGATCCTCGGGTCCTGGACCTCCCGGGCGAGGAGCGTGCCGATCTCCTGGCGCAGGAGCTCGTCGACGCGGTCGGTGCGCTGGCTCATCGGGGATCTGCCGTGGACCTGACGCTCAGATCCCGGCCCGGCTGCGCGCCTGCTGCGTGAAGCACTCGATGATGTCGCCCTCGACCAGGTCGTTGTACCCGACCAGGCTGATGCCGCACTCGAAGTTCTGGGCAACCTCTCGGACGTCGTCCTTGAAGCGCCGCAGGCCCTCGATCTTGTCGGTCACGATCACCTTGCCGCCGCGCCAGACGCGGGCCTGGCCGTTGCGGACGATGCGCCCATCGGTGACGTAGCAGCCGGCGATGACCGTGGTCTTGCCCACCTTGAACAGCTGGCGGACCTCGGCGCGGCCCTCGACAACCTCGACGATCTCCGGCTCGAGCATGCCCTTCAGGGCGGCGTCGATGTCGTCCGTGAGTTTGTAGATGATGTCGTAGAGGCGCACGTCCACGCCCTCGGCCTCGGCGGCGCGACGGGCGGTCTCGGTGATCCCGGTGCTGAACCCCACGACAATCGCGTTGCTCGCCGTGGCCAGCATGATGTCGTTGTCGGTGATGTCGCCATTGGCCTCGAGCAGGACGTTGATCTTGACCTCGTCCGAGGACAGCTGGCCCAGGGCGTGGTCGATGGCGCCCAGAGAGCCCGACACGTCGGCCTTGAGGATGATCCGCAGCTCCTTGGCCTGGCCAGCCTGGATCTGGCGGTACAGGTCCTCGAGGGTGGCCCGGCCGGAGCCCACGCCCTGGGCGGCGGCGGCGGCGTTCTTCCGCGTCTCCACCTGGTCACGGGCGACCATCACGTCCTTCACGACCCGGAGGACGTCGCCGGCCTCGGGGACGTCGGCCAGCCCCAGGATCACGGCCGCGGACGCGGGGCCTGCCTTGGAGATCCGCTTGCCGGCCGAGTTCTCGAGGGCCTTGATCTTGCCGAAGGTGTTGCCGGCCACGACGACGTCGCCGACGCGCAGGGTGCCTGTCTGCACGATGAGCGTGGCCACGGGGCCTCGGCCCTTGTCGAGCCGGGCCTCGATGATCGTGCCCACGGCGTCCCGATTGGGGTTCGCCTTGAGCTCCTGGAGGTCCGCGACCAGCAGGATGATCTCGAGGAGTTCCTCGAGGCCGATGCGCGCCTTCGCGGAGACCGGGACGAGCGGCGTGTCGCCGCCGTAATCCTCGACGACCACGCCGGCCTCGGCGAGCTCCGTCTTCACGCGATCCGGGTTGGCATCCGGCTTGTCGATCTTGTTCAGCGCGATGACGAGCGGGACCTTTGCCGCCTTCGCGTGGCTGATCGCCTCGAGGGTCTGGGGCATGACCCCATCGTCGGCGGCGACCACGATGACCGCGATGTCGGTGACCTTGGCACCTCGGGCGCGCATGGCGGTGAACGCCTCGTGGCCCGGGGTGTCGAGGAACACGACCCGCTTGCCGTCCTTCGTCGTGATCTCGGAGGCGCCAATGTGCTGGGTGATGCCACCGCGCTCGCCGGCCGCCACGGTGGTGGACCGGATGGCGTCGAGCAGGCTCGTCTTGCCGTGGTCCACGTGGCCCATGACCGTCACGATCGGCGCCCGCGCGACCAGCTCCTTCTCGTCCTCCTCGGACTCCTCCCAGAGCTGCACCTTCGCGGCCTCGGCCGGGGTGCCCTCGCCGTCCTCCTCGTCGGAGGCGGCGGCCAGCTGCGGCTCCGCGACCTCGAAGCCCAGCTCCTCGGCGACAAGCGATGCCGTGTCGCGGTCGATCAGCTGGTTGATGGTGGCGAAGATGCCGCTCTTGATGAGCTCGCGGATGATGTCCGCGGGGCTGACGTCGAGCTGCTCGGCGAGCTCCTTGACCGTGATCGTCGCCGGCAGCTCGATTGCGTCGCGGTCCGCCGGATCGACGGTCGCGACACCACCGGGGACGAAGCCGCCGGTGCGGCGCTGGGGCTTGCGGGGGCCACGGCGGCCACGCGTGCCGCTCCTACTCCTGGCCATGGGCTCCTCCTTCAGGGATCGTGTGGTGCAGGGTGTCGGGTCGCGGGCCATCGGCCCGCGGAACGTGTGTGGTCGTGGCGGCGAGGCCGCCGGGGCCGGCCGCGATCAGCGCTTCGATGTCCGCCGGCATCTCCGTCCTGAGCGCATGGGCCAGTGCTCGACGCCGACCCGCGAGGTCGAAACAGGCGGCGTCCCGACACAGGTACGCGCCGCGACCCGGCTCGCGGCCCGTCTCATCCACGGCAACCGTTCCGTCCGGACGGCGCACGACGCGGATCAGCTCGCGCTTGGAGCGCGGGGTGCGGCACGCAACGCAACTCCGCGTCGGGAGCTTCCGCACCTCGGGGGGCCGGGATCGCCCGGCCGTTGCCGCGCCTACGACGACACCTCCCCGGGCATCTTGTGGCGAGACTTCTTGACGACCGCGGCACCCGCCACGACCGGTGCGGCACCAGCCTCGGATGCGGCTTCCCGGTCGGTTGGGGCTTCCAATTCGACCGGCGCGGACATCGCGTGCACAGCCTTCTTGCGGGGCTTGGCCGTGGGTCCCTCGCCCTCGGGCGAAGGTCCCTGGACAGCCTCGACGGGCTCTGCCGCGACCTCGACCTCCGCACTCGGCGCCTCGACGGCGGCGATCGCCTGTGTGGCGGCAGACGGGTCGGGCGGGGCCTCGGCGATGGGTGCCTCGGCGGCCGCGATCGCGACACGGACTGCCTCGGCGGCGGCCACGTCGCTGCGGATGTCGATGCGCCAGCCGGTGAGCCGCGCGGCGAGCCGGGCGTTCTGCCCCTCGCGGCCGATCGCGAGCGAGAGCATGCGCTCGGGCACGGTCACGCTCGCGATCCGGTGCTCCTCGTCGATGGCAACGCCAATCACCTGCGCGGGCGAGAGCGCGTTGGCCACGAACACGCTCGGGTCCTCGCTCCACGGAACGACGTCGATCTTCTCGCCGGCCAGCTCGGCGACCACCGCCTGGACGCGCGCCCCCCGCTGGCCGACCGTGGCGCCGACCGGGTCAAGCCCGTCCTGGCGCGACGCGACGGCGACCTTGCTGCGGCTGCCGGCCTCGCGGGCGATCTGCTTGATCTCGACCGTGCCGCTGTGGATCTCGGGCACCTCGAGCTCGAACAGGCGGCGCAGGAAGCCTTTGTGCGTCCGCGACACCATGATCTGCGGGCCGCGGGCTGAGCGCTTGACCTCGAGCACGAACGCCTTGACCGGCTGGCCGATTCGATAGTGCTCGAGTGGGCTCTGCTCGCTGGTGCTGAGGAATGCCTCGACGCCCTTGCCCACGTCCAGCACGATCGCACGGGGCTCCACGCGGCTCACGGAGCCGGTCATGAGCTCGCCCTCGCGGCTTGCGAACTGGTCGAAGACCTGGTCCCGCTCGACCTCGCGGATGCGCTGCAGGATGATCTGCTTGGCGGTCTGGGCACCGATGCGGCCGAAGTGCTCGCCGTCGAGCTGCTCGATCTCCAGGACCTCGCCGGCACGCGCGTCGGGCTTGCTCTGGCGGGCTGCCTCGACGCTCACCTCGAGCTCGGGGTCCTCCACCTCGTCCACCACGTGGCGGCCGCGGAACACATCGATTCGGCCGCTGTCCGCCTCGACGCGGACGAAGATGTCCTCCTCGCCGGAGACGCGGCGGTACGCCTGCTGGATCCCGTCCTCGAGCGCATGCACCAGAGCTTCGCGGGGGACCTGCTTCTCGGCGTTGAGCTGGAGGAGCGCTGTGACGAAGTCGCGGCTCACGTAGCGCTTCCCTCCTCTGCCCCATCACGGCGGGACCACCTCGACACAAAGAAACGTGGGCTGGTCACCCACGTTCCGAGGCGGCCCTCATTAGTTGCGGGAAGTATACACCCGGGGGCGTGGACCGCCATGCGGGCACGCTCGGATCCCGGTCCCTCCACACCGCCATCCAGGCATCGACGCTGACCTCTCAGCGTAGGGAATCACCCGATGCCCCTCAGGGGGAGACCGCCGTAGCGTTCGTGATGCGGGCACCCGCCCGCTCCGACCAGAGCACGAGCGAGGTGGCATGCGCCCTGCACTCCTTCGCCAAGGTGGCGGCGCTCGCCTCTCGATCGTGCTCGCGGCCGCAGTGGTGACCGCATGCGGCCCGGCCACCCCCGTGCCGTCCATCGCCGTCGGCGGCGCCAGCTCCCCGGTCGCCGCGGAGGCATCCCCCGCCGCGGCGACCGGTAGCCTCCCTCCGGGCTCGAGCCCCGCGCTCACGCCCGACCAAGCCCTCGCGCTCTACGGTGGCGGGGCCACGAAGGACACCTCGATCACCTATCAGCCCGATGTGGTGTTCATCACCGGCGGCCCGTCGATCGTGCGCTCGGCAAGTGCGAACGGGCTGACCTGGGCGATCGACCGGAACGCCCCGGGCGCCGCGGACCTCGCCGTGGGCTCCGTGATGGTGGCCACGAGCCTCGCTGCCGGGCGCGTCGTGGCCATCACGGACGAGGGTGACAGCCGGGTGGTCACGATCGCGCCGATCGAGCTGACCGACATCGTCAAGGACGGGTCGCTCCAGGCAAGCCAGGGCCTCGACTTCGCGGGCGCCACGTACCGCCAGCTGCCGGCCGACTTCCCGGCCATCCTGCCCAACGACCCGTCGCCCTCCCCCAGCCCGAGCGGCGGCGCCGACACCACCGCGCCCGGCGAGACCCTCGCCTTCACACTGCCCGCGATCCGGCTGGCCTCGGCGCGGATGCCGGGTGCCGGCTCGTCGGACACGCCGCCCAACGGGTCGTCGGGCGGCCAGCTCTCCTGGCCGGTCAAGCTGTGCCCGGACATCGGCATCGGCGAGTGGTCGGTCAAGGCCTGCGCCGAGGGCGACGGGCTGACCATCAGCGTGGACGCCAAGCCTGACCAGAAGCTCAAGGTCGGGTTCTCCGTCAAGCTGTACGCCAAGAATCTGCGCGCCGACGCCGGAACGGTCATCAAGGACGGCCAAGTCGTGGACTCCGGCGGCTGGCTCGACGGGCTCGATGGCGTGCAGGTCAAGGTCTACGGCGGCGCCAAGGACGGCGCCCAGGACAACACCAAGCTCAAGTTCGAGGTGCCGGTCGAAATCGACGAGCCCGGGCCGCCGGTCGCGGGCATCCCCACCCGCCTGCGGCTCGAGGCGAAGCTCACCATCGAGACGGCGTTCTCCGGCAAGAACTCCACGCTGAGCTCGTCGGCCGACTACAAGCTCGACGGACCCATCGGCGTCCAGAACGGCCAGCCCGACGCGCCGAAGGTGTCGGTGCTCTCGAGCATCCTCGACAACATGACCGGCATCGCCCTGGGCGCGAGCGGGATCATCTTCGGCATCAAGTGGAAGTTCCAGTGGGGCGTGGGCATCCCAGGGTTCGTGGCCGGCCCGTACGGGACGCTGACCATGGTGTTCAGCATCGGCCGGGGCTCGGTCATCGGAACGCCGATCGCAGACTGCAAGGGGGCGACCTTCGACATATCCGCCGGCGCCGGTCTCGGCCTGGCGTTGGACCCCAGCCGGATCGCCTGGCTCGCCCAGATCGACAGCGTGTTCACCAAGTACGTCAAGGCGAAGGTCGAGGAGGACATCGTGAAGTACACCCTCGTGAGCATCAAGGCGGTGCAGCCCGATGTGCCGATATGCCGTGGTTGAGCCGCAGAACCCGCGACGGGCCGTGCTGGCGGGTGCCATCGCCCTGCTCGTCGCCGCGTGTGGCGGGGGCGGCGCGACACCGGCCTCCGCGATCGCCCTCACCGGGTCCTCCCCGTCTCCGACGGCCCTCACCGCCTCCATCCAGTCATCGCTGGCCCCGCCGGCAGGAAGCCCGTCGGACGCCCCGGCAGGCACGCCGACGCCCGCACCCGTGGACCCCTGCTCGCTGGTCACCCGCGCCGAGGCCAACGCCGTCGCGGGCGTGCAGACGCTGCCGCCCGAGCCGGCAGGCGACCCGCCCACCCGCTGCGTCTGGGCGACGCCGACGAACGGCGCGATCGGCCAAGTCGAGCTGGACATCGGCGACGGCGCGAAGAAGGCGTACGACATCGACAACACCGTGCTCAAGCACGCGTTCAAGCCGATTTCAGGGCTGGGCAACGAGGCATACGCCGAGGACGGGTCGGTGTTCTTCCGGAAGGGCGACACGTGGATCGGGATCCACATCGTCCGGCTCGACGACTCGAAGCTCTGGATGCCCAAGCTCATTGCGCTCGCCATGACGGTGGCCGGCCGGATCTGACACCGGCTCAGGCGGGCTTCGTGACGCACGCCCGGTGGCCCTCCGCAGGTGGGTCGGCAGCGACGACCCAGGTGAGCTCCCAGGATGCCGTGCTTGCTGGGATCACGGGTGGCATCGGGCAGGGTGCTCTCGGTTCGCGAGGCGTCGGCGGGCCGTCGGTTGTCTGGAGGCACCGAGCAGTGGCTCTCACGCCCATCGTGGGCCCGACCAGCGTTGGGCCGCCGAGGGCGTCAGCGGCGACCGCCGCGGCCCCAGACAGCAAGTGGCCCGACCGCTGGGGGGATAGCGGTCGGGCCAATCTGCAGAGTATCGCGAGTCACGGGATCAGTGCCAACGTCGCCTCGTCCCGTCCGCTCAGGCCTGGGCCCCGGCGTACCGCCTGTCCACGTACTCCTCGAGCAGGTCGATGAACTCGGCCACGATCCGGTCGCCGCGGAGCGTCCGGTCGAGCTTGCCATCCACGAACACGGGGGCGACGGGCGCCTCGAAGGTGCCCGGCAGCGAGATCCCGATATCGGCGTGCTTTGACTCGCCCGGGCCGTTGACCACGCAGCCCATGACCGCCACCCGCAGCTCCTCCACGCCCGGGTGCGTCTCGCGCCACTCGGGCATGCGCGCCTTGAGGTGCCCCGTGATCTGCTGGGCCATCTCCTGGAAGAACGTCGAGGTGGTCCGGCCGCAGCCGGGACAGGCGGACACCTGGGGCAGGAACGATCGCAGGCCCATCGACTGGAGCACCTGCTGGGCGACCTCCACCTCGAGCTCGCGGCCAGCACCGGGCTCCGGCGTGAGCGAGACGCGGATGGTGTCGCCGATGCCCTCGTTGAGCAGGATCGCGAGACCCGCCGTGGAGGTCACGATGCCCTTCATCGCCATGCCCGCCTCGGTCAGCCCGAGGTGCAGCGGGTAGTCCGAGCGCGGGGCGAGGCGCCGGTACGTGTCCACCAGATCGCGGACGCCCGACACCTTGGCCGACAGGATGATCCGGTCATGGCGCAGGCCAACGGACTCGGCGAGCTCGGCGGAGCGCATGGCCGACTCGATCATCGCCTCGATCATCACCTCGCGGGCGTCACGCGGCTCGGCGGCCTTCGCGTTCGCCTCCATCATCGAGGTCAGGAGATCCTGGTCGAGCGAGCCCCAGTTGACGCCGATCCGGACCGGCTTGTCGTTCTCGACGGCGACCCGGACGATGGTCGAGAAGTTCTCGTCGTGGTGCTTGCCGCCGACGTTGCCCGGATTGATCCGGTACTTCGCCAGCAGGCGCGCCGCCGCCGGGTATGCCCGGAGCAGCTTGTGGCCGTTGTAGTGGAAGTCGCCGATGACCGGGACGTCCACGCCCAGGCCGTCGCGCAGCTTGCGCATCATCTCCGGCACGGCCGCGGCGGCCTGCTCGGTGTTGACCGTGACGCGAACGAGCTGCGAGCCCGCATGCGCCAGGCGCGCGACCTGGATGGCGGTGGCGTCGGGGTCCGCGGTGTCGGTGTTGGTCATCGACTGGACGACGACCGGGTGGGCGGAGCCGACGATCACGCCGCCGACGTCAACGGACACCGTCGGGCGCCGAAGGGGACGGAGGGCCTCGGCCGCGCTCACGGGGTGCCGCCCCCGCCCAGACCTCGCGCGATGTCGAAGAAGGTGACCCAGATCAGGAACCCGAACAGCGCCAGAAACCCGATGGCGTACGTCGCCTGTTCGGCGCGCTGGCTGATCTTGCGCCCGACGCGCGGGATCGCCTTCAGCACGATCACCAGCATCCGGCCCCCGTCAAGCGGCGGGAACGGCAGGACGTTCACGAGCGCCAGGTTCGCCGACAGGATGCCCATCATGTAGAGGGTGATGATGGGCCCCTGGTTGCGGAAGGTGTCCCCGAGCGACGTTGCGATGCCCACCGGCCCCGAGACCGGCGGGGGCGTGGTGGGATTGGTCACGATCGAGTGGCCCAACTGGCCCAGCGCGTCGATGATCAGCCCGAACCAGCGCAGCGTCTCGCTCACACCGATCTGCGCGGCGGCGAGGAACGGCCGGCTCGCGGTCTCCGGCAGCACCACGGTCTCCCAGCCCTTGTCGCCCCGCTGGATGCCGAGCGCGCCCTTGCCCGCGTCCACCTCTGCCTGGGACGACAGCGTGACGGTCACGGTGGACCGAGTCCCATCCGCGTGCTGGAGGCCCACCTGCACCGTTTGCCCGGCGCTGTTGTGGAGGACGTCGAGGACGCTCGACGACGCATAGATGTCGAACTTCTCGCCGTTGACGCTGATGATCGCGTCGCCGGCCACGATCCCCGCCCCGGCGGCCGGCGAGCCTGCCACCACGGACCCGGCCCTGACACCCAGGTATGGCGTGAACAGCCAGGCGATGGCCGTGAAGATCGCCCACGCGAGGACGAGGTTCATCACCACGCCCATCACCAGGATCAGGAGCTTCTTCCAGAGCGGCGCCCGAGTGAACGAGCGAGGGTCGTCGTCGGCGTCGCCGTCCTCGCCCTCGAGCTTGACGAACCCGCCGATGGGCAGCCAGTTGAGCGTGTACTGCATCCCGGACGGCCGGGGCATCGCCTCGACCTGGGCGATCTGCTCCGGGTCGTCGCCTGCCTGCGCCAGGTGCTCGGCATGCTGCCGCTCCCACCGCGCCTGGGTCTCCGGGTCCACCGGCGACTCGTGGAGCAGTTTGGCGCGCGGCGGGAAGCCGAAGCCGAACTCGAGCACGCGGACCCGGGACAGGCGCGCCGTCAGGAAGTGCCCGGTCTCGTGGACCAGCACCGTGACGCCCAGCACCACGATGAACAGGACGATCGCCTCAAGGGCGTCGATGATCCCGCTCACGCCGTCACCCGCCCGCTGGCGAACGCGGCGCGGACCTCGCGGTCGAGGGCAACCAGGTCCGCCACGTCGGGCGTCTGGCCGGGGCCCTCGCCGAAGCGGCGCACGGCCGCCTCGAGGACGGCCGGGATGCCCGGGAAGTCGAGCGTGCCCTCGAGGAACCGTCCCACTGCCACCTCGTCGGCCGCGATCAGCGCGGCGGACGCGCGGCTGCCGATCCGTCCCGCTTCGCGGGCGATGCGCAGCGCCGGAAAGCGGCCCTCATCGGGCGCCCGGAAATCGAGGTGGCCGGTGGCCGCGAGGTCGGGCGGCGGCGTGGGCGACGGGAGTCGCTGGGGGTAGGTCAGGGCGTACTGGATGGGAAGTCGCATGTCAGGAGTGCCAAGCTGGGCCTTGAGGGAGCCGTCGACGAACAGGACGGCGGAGTGGACGACGCTCTGCGGGTGGACGACCACGTCGATCGCGTCGTAGCCCACATCGTAAAGCCAACGCGCCTCGATGACCTCGAGGCCCTTGTTCGCGAGCGTCGCCGAGTCGATGGTGATCTTGGCTCCCATGGACCAGTTCGGGTGCTTGAGGGCCTGCTCGGGCGTCGCCGCGGCGATCTCCTCGGCCGTCGCGTCCCGGAAGGGGCCGCCCGAGGCCGTGAGCACGAGGCGCGCGATCCCAGATGGGGATTCGCCAGCCAGGCACTGCCAGATTGCGGAGTGCTCGGAGTCGATGGGCCGGAGCCAGGCTAGCACCGTGCCCAGGGGGTGGCGCTCGTCGGCGGCCGCGCGCTCGGCGGCACGGGCCCTCGCCTCGGCCATGACCAGGTGCCCGCCCGCGACGAGCGTCTCCTTGTTGGCAGTCGCGACCACCTTTCCTGCCCGAAGGGCGGCGAGCACGGGCCGCAGGGACACGACGCCGCCGGTGGCAACGACCACGATGTCCACGTCGTCGCGCACCGCCAAGCGCTCGAGTGCGTCGTCGCCGCGCCAGCGCTCAGTGGCGGTGGGCAGGTCCAGTGCAACGCCGTCGTCCGCAACGGCCACCGCCGACGGTCGCAGCCGGCGGACCTGCGCCTCCAGCTCGGCGGCGTTCCTTCCCGTGGCAATGGCGCGCACCGTGAACCGGTCCCCGTGCGCCTCGAGCACCTCAACCGTCTGACGACCGATGCTGCCCGTCGAGCCCAGCAGGGCTACCCCGAGCGGCCGCACCTCAGCGGACGAGCGCGAGGACATACAGCGCCACGACAGGCCCCGCGAACAGGAACGAGTCGATGCGGTCCAGGATCCCGCCGTGGCCGGGGATCAGGGTGCCCGAGTCCTTGGCACCGGCCGCGCGCTTGAGCATGGACTCGGCAAGGTCTCCCGCCTGCGCGGCGAGGCCCAGGACCGGCCCCAGCCCCAAGCCGCCCAGCGGGTTCTGGCCCAGCGCCCAGAGCAGCAGGCCCGTCACGACCGTGGTGGCCATGAGCCCGCCGATCACGCCCTCGATGGACTTGCTCGGCGAGATGTGCGTCAAGAACTTGTGGCGCCCGATCTGCCGGCCCACCATGTACGCACCGGTGTCGAAGCTCCACACGCCCAGGACGAGCAACAGGACCCAGCCCTGGGGCGCCGAGAGGACGTGCAGCGGGGCGCCCGCGGGGACGGCCGGCGCGGCGTTGGCCACCTGCAGGATGAAGCCGATGAGCCCCACGTAGATCGCGCCGAAGATCGTCGCGATCCAGACGATGAGCCCGTCACGCGGGTCCTCGCGCCCGAAGGCCCCCACGCCCGCGAGCACGAACCCCACGGCCACGAGCAGAAGGCCCTTCTCCGCGCCAGGGGCCAGCGCCGCCTCGAGGACGAGTGCGACAGCCAGGGCGGTCCCGAACAGCGAGAGGGACGGGTAGCCCGCCTGCTTGAGGAGCCGGAAGACCTCGACGCCGCCGAGCGCCGCCACCAGCAGGAGCACGGCGGCGATCGCGGGCACGCCGATGATCAGCGCGATCACCAGCGGCGGGACGATGACGAGCGCGGAGAGCGCCCGGGTCCTGAGCACGACCGCCTAGCGCCCGAACCGGCGCGTCCGGCGCGCGAACTCGAGGACCGCCGCGTCCAACTCGTCAGGGCCGAAGTCCGGCCACAGGCAGTCGGTGAACACGAGCTCCGAGTACGCGCACTGCCAGATGAGGAAGTTGCTCACACGCTGCTCCCCGCCGGTCCGAACGAGCAGGTCGGGGTCCGGCAGGCCGGCGGTGTAGAGCGCGTCGCTGACCGTCCGCTCGTCGATGGCGTCGGGGGACGCGCCCGAGGCCACGATGCGCCGGACTGCGTCGACGAGTTCCGTCCGCCCAGCGTAGTTCCACGCGATGTTGAGGTTGAGGCGTGTGCCCTCCGCTGTCCGCCCGAGCGCCTCCCCGATCGACGCCCGGGTCCCCTCCGGGAGCTCGTCGAGGCGGCCCAGCATCTGGACGCGCACGCCCTGCGCCCGGAGCTCGTCGGTCTCGTTGGCGATGGCACGGCCGAGGAGGTCGAACAGCCCGCTGACCTCCTCGTCGGAGCGGGCCCAGTTCTCGCGGCTGAACGCGTAGAGCGTCAGCATCGGGATGCCGCGGCGAACGGCGTGCTGCACCAGGCGCCGGACGGCCTCCATGCCCGCCGCGTGGCCCTCGAAGTCAGTCACACCGTGGGCGCTGGCCCAACGGCGGTTCCCGTCCATGATGACCGCGACGTGGTTCGGGAGCTCGTCGGGCGGCACCAGCGCGTCCCGAGGCGCGTCGAAGGACTGGACCGGTACCGCTGCCTCGTGGGCGAGGGGCGGCGCGTCGGTCGGGCGAGCGATCGAGCGATCGAGCGGCGCCTGGGCCACTAGACCTCGAGGACCTCCTGCTCCTTGATGACGCCGAGGCGATCGACATCGCCGATCACCCGGTCCGTGAGCTTCTGGAGTTGCTCCTGCTGGCGGCGCGCCTCGTCCGTGCCCAGCGTGCCGTCGCGCTCCTCCTTCTTGAGGGCGTCCGCGGCCTCACGGCGGAGGTTGCGGATCTCGACACGGGCCTCTTCCATGCGCTTGTGGACGTTCTTGACGATGTCCTTGCGACGCTCCTCGGTCAGCACGGGAATGTTGAGGCGCACGACCGTGCCGTCCACGTTCGGCATGAGGCCGATGTCGGACTTCATGATCGCCTTCTCGATGGCGCCCAGGACGCCGCGGTCCCACGGCTGGATAACGATCTGATGCGGTTCCGGCACGCTGATCGAGGCAAGCTGGTTGAGCGGCGTCGGGGTGCCGTAATACTCCACGTGGATCCGCTCGACGAGCGCTGTGGATGCGCGGCCGGTGCGGAGGCCGGCGAAATCGCGCTCCATGGCCTCGACCGCTCGTACCATCTTGTGCTCCGCCGCGGCAAGGTCTTCGCTGGTCATCCGGGAATTCCTCCGGTCTCGCCGGCGATGAGGGTCCCCACGGGCTCGCCCCGGGCCACCCTCGTGATGTTCTCCGGCCTGTTGAGGTCGAATACGACGATCGGCAGGTCATTCTCCTGGCACAGGGAGACTGCCGCCGCGTCGAGCACTTTGAGCTGGTCGCGCAGGACGTCGAGGTATCCCAAGCGCTCGTAGCGGATGGCCGTCGGGACCTTCAGCGGGTCCGCGTCGTACACGCCGTCCACCTTGGTCGCCTTGAGCAGGACCTCGGCGTCGATCTCCACGGCGCGCAGGGCGGCCGCGGTGTCGGTGGTGAAGTACGGATTGCCGGTGCCGGCCACGAAGACCACCACCCGGCCCTTCTCGAGGTGGCGGACTGCACGGCGGCGGATGTACGGCTCCGCGATCTCGTTCATCGCGATCGCCGACATCACGCGCACCGGGATGCCGGCGCGCTCGATGGCGTCCTGGAGCGCAAGACCGTTCATGACGGTCGCCAGCATGCCGATGTAGTCCCCGGTCGCACGGTCCATGCCGCGGGCCGCGGCGGCCATGCCACGAAAGATGTTGCCGCCGCCCACGACGATGCCCACCTCAACGCCCATGGCGAGGACGTCGGCCACCTGCTGCGCGATGAAAGCGCAGAACGCCGGGTCCACACCGTACTGGCGCTCGCCGAGGAGGGCCTCCCCGGACAGCTTGAGCAGGATCCGGCGGTAGCGGAGCGGGCCGGCGCCAGGGGTCGTGGCCGACCCCTCTCCCCCGTCGGCCACTCCACCGGGCTCGGTCACATCTCCTCCCCGAGGGCGAAGCGGACGAAGCGGCGGACACGGATGTTCTCGCCGATGGTGGAGACTTTCTCGGTCACGAGGTCGCGCACGGTACGGTCCTCGTCGCGGAAGGGCTGCTCGAGGAGACAGACCTCCTTGTACCACTTGGCGAGCTGGCCATCCACGATCTTCTCGCGAATCGCCTCGGGCTTGCCCTGGACCGCCACGTCGGCGAGCAGCGCGGCCTTCTTCGCGTCGATCTCGGCAGCGGGGATGCGGTCGATGTCAACGTACAACGGCGCCAGGCCGGCGACCTGCATCGCGACGTCGCGGACGAGCTTCTGGAACTCGTCTGTGCGGGCGACGAAGTCAGTCTCGCAGTTGACCTCGATGAGCACGCCGACGCGGCCGCCGGTGTGGATGTAGCTGGAGACGAGACCCTCGCGGGCATCGCGGCCGGCCTTCTTGGCGGCCGCCGCGAGACCGCGCTCGCGCAGCAGCGCGACGGCCTTCTCCATGTCGCCGCCAGTCTCCTCGAGGGCGCGCTTGCAGTCCATCATGCCCGCGCCGGTTCGCTCGCGAAGCTCCTTGACAGCCTCGGCCGTGATCGCCATGTGGGTCGTGCTCCTGTTGTGGTGGTCAGCGGGTGTCGCCGGCCGCGGGTTCAAGGTCGGCGTGTCGGCCAGGGCGGCGGGCGGGGCCGGGCGGGCAGAACGGCCGCCCGGCGGCGCCTCTACCCAGCGGCCTGGGCCGACGAGGCGCCGGGCAGCAGATCATCGTCCTCGGGATCGAAGGACAGGGTGCCGCCGGCGGCAAGCTGGGCGACGAGATCAGCCGCAGCGCGCTCGTCGAACTCGGGCTCCTCAACCGGCGAGGTCTCGGCCTGCTCGGGCTCGGCCGTGTGCGCGGCACGCAGGCGGGCGCCCTCGATCGCGGCGTCCGCGACCAGCTGGCAGAGCAGGCGAATGGAGCGGATGGCGTCGTCGTTCGCCGGAATGATGAAGTCGAGTTCGTCGGGATCCACGTTGGTGTCGCCCGTGCCCACCACCGGAATCTCGAGCTTGTTGGCCTCGGTGACGGCGATGCGCTCGCGGTGCGGGTCCACGATGAAGACCGCGCCGGGGGCGCGCTTCATCTTGCGAATGCCACCGAGCGTCGCCTGGAGCTTCCCGAGCTCCTCGAGGTGCTTGGCGGCCTCCTTCTTCGTCATGCGGTCGAAGTCGCCGGCCATTTGGCGGGCCTCGAGCTGGTCCATCAGCCCGATTCGCTTCTTGATGGTGACGAAGTTGGTGAGCATGCCGCCGAGCCAGCGCTTGGTGACATACGGCTGGCCGGCGCGGATTGCCTCCTGCATGACCGGCTCCTGCGCCTGCTTCTTCGTGCCGACGAAGAGGACGCTCTCGCCACGCGCGACGGTCTCGGTGACGTACGCGAGCGCGAGGTCGAGGCGCTTGACCGTCTGCGCCAGGTCGATGATGTGGATGCCGTTGCGCTCCGCGAAGATGTAGGGCTTCATCTTCGGGTTCCAGCGCCGGGTCTGGTGTCCGAAGTGGACACCGGCCTCAAGGAGCTGGCGCATCGAGACAGCGGGCACGCGTGACCTCCTGCGGTTCCTATCCTCCGCGGACCGCCTGCGGGGACCGTGCCAGGGGCTTCGCCTGGCGACGGCACCGTCCCGTCAGGGATCAGATCCGCGTGTGAGCTCCGACCAGCGTTCGCCGGCCGGGCACGAACAATCACCGCGGCAACCCACGGCGAGGCGGGAGTGTACCACACGGGTCGTGCACGCCCGAGCGGGCATGTCTCGCCCGAGCGGGCATGTCAGGCCCGGTGTCAGGCCCGGCCGTCCCTTCGACGCTGCGTCGAAGGTTTCGGCGGCCGACCGTCGGCTGTTCCCCTGCCAGTCGAGGAACCGGCGTTCCGGACGGGACTCGGTCCCCGCAAACGGTCGCACCTGCGCCTGACGGTCGAAGATGCGCCGTTCAGGCCGTGAAATCTTCGATGCAGCGGCGAGTCGGCCCGCGACGGCTCAGGTTTCGATGCCGCGGTGGTGGCGAAGGGCAGGACGACCGTCCGGCCGGCGATCGATCGCCACCAGGTCGATCCGCACGGGCAGGGCCGGCAGCCGTCGCCCATCCGGCAGCGTCTCGCGGATGGCCAGCTCGCCAGCTGCACGCCGGAGCGCAGCCCGCTTCCGGTAGTCAATCGTCTCCTCTGCGAGGCCGAAATCGCGGCGGCTGCGAAGGCGCACCTCCACGATCACCAAGCACGGCGGGTCCGACGGGTCGATGGCGAGCAGGTCAATCTCCGCACGGCTCAGGCGAAGATTCCGAGCGACGATCTGCCACCCGAGCGCCTCGAGCCTGACGCCGGCCAGCCGCTCGGCGTCGTCGCCGATGCGTTGGGCCTCCGTTGATCTCGCTCGCTCCACAGCGAGATCCTGCCCCGGGTCGATCAACCGCGACTTATCGGTGCATTGCCGGGTCGGCACCACGACCGCGAGAGACGAAGTGTCCACCTCTCGCACCGAGGGTTCGTCACGCGGGGCGCCTGCCAGCTCGGGCTCTGCGGGCGCCGGACCGGGATGACGGCATCACGCCCGGCGACCGGCGGCGGCAATCCTCCGGCGGCCTGGAGTCACCGGCGGGGTGCCCTGCGCGGGTGACGTGCGTCTGCACGAAGAGGCACCGACTGCTGCGCGATCGTCCACCCATGCCAACCCGGCGCCCGCCCCGTGAGGCGTCACGATGGATGCATGCGGCAACGTCTCCTGCGGCTTCGCCATGGCTGAGCGCGCCGAGCTCGAAGTTGACGCTCGTCGGGCGGCGCCCGCCAGCCGATCGGCCAACGGCGCCACGGTCGAGGCCGCCCCCGAGTCCGCTCGCGGCGAGATTGCCGGTGCGCGTGCGCGGGGCCGGACGGGCCTGAATCCCCGCCAGGTTCTCGCGATGCAGCGTCTCGTGGGCAACCGCGCTGTGATGGATGCACTGGGGGCCGACACCTCGACATCGAACGGCAGCGGCGAGGACCTCGTCGAGGCCATGGGCGTCGGCGCGAGGGTCGGCGAGGCGGCCGGCGGCGCGATGGCTGGCATGGCCGCCGCCGACGAGACCCTGGGCCGCGGTCAGCGCGGTGCGAGCATGGCCGGCATGGGCCAGGCTGGGCTGGCCGGCGGGATCCCCGGGTCAAGCGCGGTTGGGACGGCCGGGCTCGAGGGGCCGGCAACCGGCGGCGCGATGGCGGGCGGTGCAGAAGCCGCGGGCGGTGCCGCTGCCGCTGGATCCGCAGTCGTCGGGACGGCCGGGCTCGCCGGGCAGGGAGCCGGCGGCGCGATGGGCGGCGCTGCAGATACCGCGGGATCCACAGTGGTCGCGATCGCCGGCATGGGCGAGGCGGCCGGCGGCGGACTGGCCGGGCTCGCCGGACAGGCAGCGGGCGGCGGGATGGCTGGCGGTGCAGAAGCCGCGGGCGGCGCGGCCCAGCAGGCCGAGGCCTCGGGGCCCGCCACTGGCGCGAACCCTGGCCTCGCAACCGGCGGTGCCGCGGGAGCGGAGCATGCCGATGCAGAAGTCGCGGGCACGTCGGGCCAGGGCGCGGGGGGGATCGGCCGCGAGACCGGCGCCGCGACAGCAGGGGCCTCGCCCGGTGGCGCCGGCGTCGGCCACGGCGGCGAGACGGCGAGCCACGGGCCCGCAGGGAGCGAGGCGTCCGCTGGCGAGGCCCCCGATGCAGCTGACGAATCCGCCCAAGCGGGGGAGGCCGCGACGACCGGCAGCGGCGGTGCCGGCGGCGGCCTTGATCTCGACGCGCCCCCGCCGGCCGGCGAGCCCATCCCCGACGCGACGGTTCCTGCAGCACCGTCCGCCACCGAGGTCAACCGGCTCGGCGAGGCACCGCCCGAGGCAGCAATCGAAGCCGGCGAAGTCCAAGCGAGCGAGGAAGGCGAGGTCGAGGAGGAGGACCCGACGGCCGAGGTGTCGGGGCAGGCCGAGTCGGTGGCGTCGGCAGGTCAGGATGCCGGCGACGGCGGTGTGATCGACGCTGTCGTCAACCGCGCCAAAGCCGCCTTCCGCAGTGTCGCGAACACGGTGACCGGTGCCGCCCGCGGGGTCGCCAGCACGGTCTCGGGCGTCGTCCGCAACGCGGTCCGCGGCGCACGCAACCTCGCTCGCAGCATCGTCGACGGCATCGTCTCGTCGGCGCGGTCCATCAAGGACGGCGTCGTCACCGGCATCCGCGGCGTCTTCGGGTCGGTGATGTCGGCGGCCCGCGGCGTTGTGAACCGCCTGATGGGCGCCGTCTCAGGCGCCATGAGCAGCGTTCGTGGCGCGGTCATGGCCGCCATCGGGCGGGCACTCCGGGGCGAGCCCCTGATCCCCAATTTCCTCGCGCCGGTCACCGCGTTCCTTCACCGGCTGTTCGGCGACATCCCCGGCCAGGTCACGCGGATGGTCACGCAGCTCACGCAGACGGCGAACCGGTACGTGGACATGCTGATCGGCGGCGTCGTGGCCCTCAGCCAGCGGGTGGCTGCAGGCGTCGCCGGTCTCGCGAGCGTGCTGCAAGCGGGCGTGACGGCAGCCGCCAACGCCATCTCCAGCCTGGCCGGCCGCGCGGCATCGCTGGTTGCCGAGCTGCCCGGGCTGCTGCGCAGTGCGGTGAGCTGGCTGGTGGATCGGCTTGTCGCTGGCGTGCGCGCCGCGGTCCGTGCGATCGAGGGCATCGTCAACCGTGCGATCACGAGCATGTCCGCGCGGATCCAGGCCTGGGTCGCCCGCCAGGCCGAGCGGATCGTCGCCGTCATCGGCCGGGTTCGAGACGCAGTCGTGGCCGCCGCGCAGTGGGTCGCCAACCTGATCCGAGCCGCGCTCGCCCGGCTGGCTGCCTTCCGCGACTGGCTGATCCGCGGCGCCACAGCCGTCCTCGGCCGCGTCCTCCGGCGGGTGCTCCAGCCGCTCCAGCAGGCCCTCATGCGGTACGTCATCGGGCTGATCGGACCCGAGGTCCACACGGCCATCGCCACGGCGCAGGCGCTGTTCCCCAACGGCATGCCGACCCCGCCGCAGCTCCCGCAGGCGCAGGCCGACGCGGCATCGCAGGCCAGCAGCAGCGCGACCGACGAGATCCTCAACGGCCTCATCAACCCCGAGGGCGACCACTTCTCGGTCGGCTTCACCGTCGGCGGCGACATCGCCTTGGGCGGCGGGATCTCGGGCGGGATCACGCCGCTGCAGCTCGACGTGGTCATGGACTACCGACGCAACGACATCGGGTTCTTCGTGTCGCCCGGGGCCAGCGTCCAGGGGAACATCGGCGAGGCGGGCGCCGTCGCGTCGGAGTCGGTCAACTTCGCGTGGGGCACCGTGGGCTCGTTCGGCAACAAGGACAAGGACGTGCTCCAGGCGTACGGCGGCATGTTCTCCAACGCGAACTACGGCTATGCGATCGGCGGCGCCTACGAGGCCGGCGTTGGCCTCAGCTCCGGCGGGACGATCTATCGGGGCGGCTCGTACGACTTCGGGCCTTCGGTGGACATGCCGATCGCATTCGGCTCCACGCACAGCGTCCCCGGCGACCACACGCCGACCATCCGAGAAGGCCGGCCGGACGCGTTTGACACGATCCGTCTGGGCGAGGTCCTGTTCCCGCGGGGCAGCGCGGACGTCAACGCCAGCTCGAACGGGGCCACGGCGATCACCGACGCCGCCGCGACCGTGAACGGCTACCCGGCGGCGCACGACGGCGCGAACGTGATCCGCGTCTCCATCAGCGGCGAGGCGAGTCGGGTCTGGAGCCACCCGCGGCCCGGCGAGAGCCGCGAGGACGACAACGCCACCCTGGCGCAGCACCGGGCGGAGAACGTCCGCGACCGCCTGCAGCCACTGGTGCCGAGTCAGTCCATCAGCGCCCAGGGCTTCGGCGACTCGTCGGCGGCGCGGGCGGGCAAGGCGGAGAGCGACGCCAGCCCCGAGGACCAGCGCGCCACGATGTTCGCGGACGCCTACAAGGCCGGTGACGCTGGTGGCTTCGGGCCCGACCAGGTTGGCCCCGACCGCCAAGTCCCCGACACCTTCAACATCCGCCCGGGCCTCCCGACCGGCTTCGTGGACTTCTCGCAACGCCAGGCCTGGGGCTGGGACACGACCCTCAGCGTCGCGGCCCTCGAGGGCGCCCAAGCGAAGACGAGCGTGTTCGCCGGCGCGGGCGTGAGCTACTCGGTGCCCCTCGGCAAGACGCACTTCGCGCCTGAGACGATGACCAAGATCCGGGTCGCCTTCGGCCTGGCGAAGATCGTCGGCGACATCATGACCCTCAGCCCGCTCGGTCTGGCCCGCGACCTCCTGGGCGTGGCGCCCGGCGTCGAGGCCCTCGTCCACGAGCACTTCGGCCAGGCCGTGGGCGACTGGACAATCCCGACGCCCTCCGGCATCGCCGTGGCGTAGGCAAAGGGCCGAACGGAGGTTCCCGCATGCCGCTCCCCGCACCCGATTCCCCGCCCGTCGGCACGCCGCCGGTGCTCTGGACCTCGCCAGCCGACGAGGCGCCCCTCGTGACGGGCGACGGCGAGGGTGGCGTTGGTGCCGGAGCGTTCACCCCGGCGCCGTTCCGGGACGTGGTGATCGACGCGGTCGTGGAGCTTCAGTCGGGCGGCGACGATGCAGCCTGTGGGGTGTTCTTCCGCCAGGTGGACGAACGCGACTACCTCGGGTTCAGCGTCACCGCCTCCGGCCGCGCGGTGATCTTCGCGGTGGCCGGCGGGCAGTTGCGGGTCCTCGCCGACGGGCCGATCCCCGCCGACGCCCCGTACGAGCGGGGGATCCCGGCGGCGAACCGCCTCACGGTCGTGACGGCGGGGCCGTCGATCACCTGCGTCCTCAACAGCTACGTGCTCACGGGGGTGATCGCGGAGCCCCGGTACAAGGCCGGGCTTGCCGGGGCGCTCGTGGTGCCCGGCCAGCCGGGTGTGGCCGCGGCGGCGAGGGTCCGCTGGGCGCAGGTCCGCGCGCTGCTGCCCGACCAGGCGTAGCCCTCAGGCGCCCGCGTCGGCGTCGAGGTCGAGCGCGAGCGCGGCCGCCACCAAGTCCGCGTTGAAGTCGGGCGCGACGCCAGCCTCGTGCGTTGCTTCATCATCGGCCAGCACATCGTCCTCGGCCCTCGCCCTGCCGCTCGCGTCCGCGTCGAACAGCTCCAGCTGGTCGCCCGCGAGCAGCACCTGGAGGGCCTGCCAGCTCTTGCGGTGATGCGGCGTGAGGCCGTGGGCGCGAATCGCCTCGCGGTGCTCGAGCGTGGCATACCCCGCGTTGCGCTCCCAGCCGTACTGCGGGTAGCGGAGCGCGAGGCTGCGCATCATCCGGTCGCGGACGGTCTTGGCGACAACCGAGGCGCACGCGATCGAGTAGACCAGCGCATCGCCGTCCACGATGGCCGTGTAGGCGCCAACATGCCGCTCGAAGTCGGCGATGCGGAGGCCGTCCACGAGCACGTGGTCGTGGCCGCCCAAGCGGGCGATGGCGCGGCGCATCGCGAGATGGGTCGCGTGGTAGATGTTGAGCCGGTCGATGTCCGCGACCGATGCTGCGCCGAGGCCAACGGCCACAGCCCGCCGCCGGATGATCGGGGCGAGCCGCTCGCGCTGACCGGCGGACAGGGTCTTCGAGTCCCGAACGCCTTCGATGCGCTTGCAGTTGGGCGGCATGACCACTGCCGCGGCCACCACCGCGCCGCAGGTCGGGGCCACGCCCACCTCGTCCACGCCGGCGATCCGCAGCTGGCCCGCCTGCCACAGGAGGCGCTCGAAGCGGAGGGTGGGGACGATCGGCGTCATCACCGAAAGCGTAGCGCCGCCGGGCGATCGGCGGCACACTCGCGCCATGCAGCGACCCTTTGCGCAGGTCGACGTCTTCACCACCGGACCCGGCATGGGCAACCCGCTGGCCGTTGTGCTCGACGCCGCGGGCCTGGCGGCCGCCGACATGCAGCGCTTCGCGCGCTGGACGAACCTGTCGGAGACGACGTTCGTCGTCCCCACCGACGACCCTGACGCCGACTACGCCGTGCGGATCTTCACGCCCGACTCGGAGCTGCCGTTCGCCGGCCACCCGACCCTCGGGACATGCCACGCCTGGCTTGAGTCGGGCGGGCGGCCCCGGGACCCGGAGCGGATGGTCCAGGCGTGCGCGGCCGGGCTGGTGGAGGTGCGGCGGCACGGCGACGGCCTCGCGTTCGCCGCTCCCCCGCTCCGCCGCTCGGGCCCCGTTGACGAGGCGGACCTCGGCGTTGTGGCCGCGTCCCTGGGGATCTCCCGGGACGACATCCAGGACGCCGTCTGGGCCGACAACGGGCCGGGATGGATGGCGCTGCTGCTCAGCGATGCCGAGGCGGTGCTGGCGATCGCGCCGGGCGCGGTTCCGCTCGACGTCGGTCTGGTGGGCTTCTACCCGGCGGGCTCGCCGGCGGCAATCGAGGTGCGCGCCCTCTACCCGCAGAACGGCTTCACGGTGGAGGACCCCGTGACGGGCAGTCTCAACGCGTCAGTGGCCGGGTGGCTGCTCGAGACGGGCCGGATCACCGCCCCGTACGTGGCCAGCCAGGGGACCGCGATCGGCCGCGCCGGCCGCGTCGAGGTGTTCGCGACCGAGGATGGACGCGTCTTCGTGGGGGGCCGGACTCTCACCCTGGTCACCGGGACAGTGGACATCTAGGTCTCGGCGGACCGGCGCCCGCGGATCGGACGGCAGCCGTCGGGCACGGGCGGGAACCGGTTGCTTCGGTCAGCGGCGCACCGCAGCACAGGGAACGTCGATGTGCCAGGTCTTGGGATCCTCGCTCGGGGAAACCAGGACACGCACTGAGGCGGCGCCGCGCGCGCAGGCGGCAGCTCCCGCGTCAACCGCTGCGAGCGTGTTCGGCCCGGTCGAGGCGCGGGCCTGGAGGCGGAAGCCCTGCCCAAACGCCAGTCCGCCGACGAGGACCACCGCCAGGAGCAGCCCGACGGGGATGACCCGCGCGGTCAGCCCCCAGGTCGCGCCGAGCCGCGGCAGCAGGCGGCCGAGCTCGCGCGCCAGCAGGCCGACGGTGATCGCGAGCGCGATGAGCGACAGCGCGGATGGCTCGTACTGATAGCGGTAGTAGAACCCGTGGTTGACGACGATCGCCACGACGAACACCGCGAGCCCGGTCGCCGCGGTCAGGACGGGGACCGCCAGGAGCCGCAGCCGGGCAGCGCGGCTCCGGCCACCCGCAGGCTCGAGGGCGAGCGCGAGAGCGAGCGCCGCGATGGCAGCCCCGAGGATCGGCAGCACCAGATTGTTCCACGCGACCTGCCCCGGCCCGAACCACGCGCTGTCAACGACGTACATGCGGAACGAGTCGAGCAGCATCCCGATCGTCACGGTGTCATGACCGGGGGACACTCGCTGGCTGAGCAGCATCGCGAGCACCTGCGGCGCAGTGGCGACGACGGTGACCGCAGCCATGACCCGGGCCCGTGGAACCCGAAGAGCCACCGAGACCAGCGCGAGCGCCACGAGCACGGGCGCCATCGCCGAAGTCAGCGCTGTCGCAGCCACGAGGACCATGTCGGCAATCGACGATCGGCGCCCGCTCCACGTCGTCAACAGCACGGCCGAGGCAGCGGCCAGCAGGATCCAGTGCAGGTTCGTGAGGTTCCCCGAGATCTCCCGGCCCGCCTGGTACACGAGCACGAGAGCGGCAGCACCCATCAGCCCAGCAATCGCCGAACCCGTCAGGCCCTCGACAGCGAGGGCCAGCACAAGTGCCGCGAGCGCGGCGACGCCGGCCGCTGCAGCGGTGAGCCGAAGGCCCATGGTTGCCGGGTTGCCGATCGGGACCACCTCGGCAGCGAGGCGTGGGACGGTGTGGAGGTACCCCTGGTAGGGCGTGACCAGGCACGCAATCGGCCCCTGGTCGTAGGCGCACTGGCCGAAGATCAAACCGTCCTCGGCCCACACCGTGCGCCACTTCGGGATCGCCTGCTGGCGCAGGAACGTTGCGCCGACGACAAGGATCACCACGGCGGCCGCGAGGACGACCATGCGCGCCAGCCGGAGGCGCTGGGCGACAACGTCACTTCGGCCCGAGGATCCCGCCGGGTCGGCGGCGGGCGTGTCTGGGGACTCGGCCATGGGCATCCCTGCGCTGGGGCGCGGTGGGACAGGCCCGGCAGCGGCCTAGCGACGCTCGCGCAGGGTCGTGGCGGCCTTGCCGACTCGGTTGCGCAGGAAGTACAGCTTCGCGCGCCGGACCTGACCGTGGCGCACGACCTCGACCTTCTCGATGCGCGGGCTGTTGAGCTTGAATGTGCGCTCCACGCCGACGCCCGAGGCGATCCGGCGGACCGTGATCGCCGAGGCGATCCCCGCGTTGCGCGTCCGCATCACGAGTCCCTCGAAGACCTGGATGCGCTCGCGTGTCCCCTCGATGACCCTCGCGGACACCTTGACGGTGTCGCCGGGAACGATGACGGGCAGGTCGGTCCGCAGCTGTTCGGCCACGATCTCGTTGAGCACGTTCACTGGTGAGCAGTCCTTGTTCGGTCGTCGGCAGCGGCGGCTGCGGTTCTGGAGGTGCGAGGGGCGGCGCGCCGCGGAGGCATGGCCGACGGCGGAGGATAGCACGCCCGAGCGGGCATGTCAGGCCCGGCCGTCGCTTCGACGCAGCGGCGGGTCGGCCCGCGACGGCTCAGGCCTCCCCGTGCGCTGCCCCGGAGCGGGCCTCGGCGAGCAGCTTCGCCTCCTCCCCGCTCAGCGCCCGGCCGGCGAGCAGATCGGGCCGTCGCTCCAGGGTGCGTCGCAGCGACTCGCGGACACGCCACTGGCGGACCTGCTCGTGGTGGCCGGAAACGAGCACGGGCGGCACGGAGACGCCGCCGTAGACGGCCGGACGCGTGTACTGCGGGTACTCCAGCAGCCCAGCCGCGAACGACTCCTCCGCGGTGGAAGCCTCGTCGATGGCGCCGGGGAGCAGCCGGATGACGGCATCCATGATGACCAGCGCCGCGAGCTCCCCACCCGTGAGCACGTAGTCGCCGATCGAGAGTTCGCGGTCGCACATGGCGCGGATGCGCTCGTCCACGCCCTCGTAGCGCGGGCAGAGGAAGACCAGGTGCGAAGCCTCCGCAAGGTCGTGCGCCACGGCCTGGCGAAACACCTCGCCAACAGGGTCGAGCAGGATGACGACCGAGTCGGACCGGCGGACGTCCGCGAGCGCGGACGCGACCACGTCCACGCGCAGGACCATGCCCGCTCCCCCGCCGTACGTGTAGTCATCGACGGTGTGGTGGCGGCCGAGGCCCCAGCGGCGCAGGTCGTGGACACGGATGGTCGCGAGGCCCTGCTCCTGGATGCGCGCCGGGATGCTCTCCGCCAGCGGCCCCTCGACCATCGGCGGGAAGAGGGTCAGGACGTCGATCTCGAGCGGCATCAGGCGTCGGCGTCGGGCTCGGGCGAAGCCGATGAGGGCGGAGCCTGCGGCACCAGCGGGGGCAGCGCCTGGGGCACAGACGACGACGAAGCCTCCGGCGAGGGTGACGCAGAGGCGTCCCCTTGCCTCGGCGTCTGCGCCGTCCCCGGCTTCCTCTTCGGCTGCTTCTTGGGCCGGCGGTCGCGGGGTCGGACGTAGTCCTCGTCGTCAACCGGGCGCGCGTCGAGGGCGAGGCTGTCAAGGTCCACGACGATCACGCCGCTGTCGGGCGCGAGCTGGGTCACGATCCCCTGGACGCCGGGCACGTCGAACTCGCCGCGCGGCCCGCGCACGACGAACACCTCGGCGCCGCCAGCGCGGTAGATCTCGACAATCGTGCCCAGATCCTCGCCCGCCTCGCTCTTCACCGCCAGGCCCTCCAGCTCGTGGAAGAACCAGCGGCCCGGCTCGCGAGGCTCGTGCGGATGCTCGATCTCGAGGTAGCGGTCGCGCAGGCGTTCCTCGGCGAGCGTGCGGTTGCCGATCTCGCTGAAGCGCAGCCACCAGCCGCGACCGTCGGCGACGGGCGCAGCCTCGGCGATCGTGAGTCGCTCGCCCGTCCCCTCGGGGAACAAGGTGGCCCCCACCGTGAACCTGTCCTCGGGGCGGTCCGTGAGGAGCTCGACGCGCACATGGCCACGCAGCCCGCGGAATCCGCGCACCAGCGCGACGGTCAGGCGTGTCGGCCCTGCGTCACGCGGCGACAGGTGCCCGCGTGACGTGGTCTGGGGAGCCAAGGCCCCCTCAGACGATCTCGAGGCTGACCGGCTCGCCCGTGCGGGCGGACGTCACCTTGAGCAGCGTGCGGAGCGCCTTGGCGACGCTGCCGTTGCGCCCGATCACCTTGCCCATGTCGGACTCGGCGACGTGCAGTTCGATGATGGTGCCGTCCTCGGCGTTGACGACCTCGACGTGCACCGCGTCCACGTCATCGACGAGCGACTTCGCGACGTATTCGACCAGGTCTGCGGCGGCCATCGTCGTCCTACTTCTGGCTCGGCGTGACGCCGGCCTGCTTGAACAGGCGCTTGACGGTATCCGACGGCTGGGCGCCCTTGGACAGCCAGTCCTTGGCCTTGGCCTCGTCGATCACGAGCTCGATCGGCTCGGTCCGCGGGTTGTAGTGGCCGATCGTGTCGATCGCGCGGCCGTCTCGGGCGCTGCGCGCATCGGCGACGACGAGGCGGTAGGTGGGCTGCTTGGTCGCCCCGACGCGGGTGAGGCGGATGCGGACTGCCATGTGGGTGCGGTGCTCCTCTGTGGTGCTGGCCTTGGGCGGGCCTGCCGGCGGCTGGGCCCCCGGGAACCCTCTAGTGCTTGACGGACAGGATCATGGTGCCCCGGTTCAGGCCGTTGTCATAGGTGCCGGAACTGATCAGGGCATCGAATGGAAGCAGGTACGCGCGGACGTCGCTGTCGTACTTGGCGCGCGAGGCTGCCGGCAGCAGGCCCTCGACGATCTCGCGCGTGGCCGTCACGTCGAGGTACATGAGCCCGGTGGTCTGGGCGCCCACCTTGTTCTGGAGGGCGGTGAACCGCGCGTCCTTGGCCAGCGAGTCGCCGCCCTGCGAGGCGTCGATCACGGCCTTCGCGAAGGACGTGTCGAGCGTCAGGATGACCACCTTGTCGGTGACCGCGTAGACGAGCTTGAGGTCCGAGGGGATGGACATGCCGCCGAGGCTGCTGCCCGTGACGGACTTGAGCAGCGGGGCAAGCGCTGAGAGGTCGACGGTCGTGAGCGTGGCGCCCTTGTAGTCCGCGTCGGTGATGGACGTCCCGGAAGTCGCCCCGGCGAGGTCGGCAAGACTGCGGATCTGCGTGAACAGGTGCCTGGCGGCGGCGCCGTCCTGTGGCCGGATCAGGATGCCGCCCGAGACGGTGGCCCCGTCACGCGTGACGGCGAGGCCGGCGTCGCCGATCCACCCGATCGCTGCGTCGAAGCCGCCCACCAGCCCGAGCACGTTGTCGACCTGCTTGACGTACGGCTGGAGCTTCGGCTCGGCGGCGGCCTGCGTCCTGATGGACCCGAGCGTCTGGCCCACGTCATGGAGATCCAGCAGCGCGACGGTCGTGGACGGGGCCACGGCGGCGAGGTCCGAAGTGCGGTTGGTCGTCGGGCTGCTGGCGAGCGCGGGCGAGACGCTGTCGAGGACGAAGTTGCCATCAGCCGCCCGCACGTCGCCCGCGAGCCACTCCGGGAGCATGGTCACCAGGACGTTGAGCGCGGCCGTCGCGGTCCCGTCGGTGTCCTTGGCCTTGAGCGACTCGAGCCGTGCGAGGTACCCGGCGCGCAGGTCCTCGTAGACGAAGCCGACATGGTCGCCCTTGAGCGCGGCGACCGCCTTGCCGAAGTTGGGCGTGGCGCTCAGGCCGCCGCCGCCCTTGGTGGCGATGGCGAGCCGAATGGAGTCGAGGTCGCCGGCAACGAGGACCTTGTCGCCCAGGATCGCCCAGCCCGCGTGCGTGATGGTGCCGATGCTGGCAGCACTGGACTGGACGACGTGGACCGCCACCCCGTCACAGGTGAGGTCCGTGGCCTTGACGTTCGCCTGGCTCAGGACCGAGCCGACCCAGGCCGCCGCCTTGGCGCTGTCCGAGATGCTGGCGAGCAACATGCCCCGGATGCCGGCAGTGGCGGCCGGGTAGGCGCCGAGGACGTCGGACGCGCTGGGGGCAGGCGTTGCCGTGTCGCCGCCGGTGCACACCGGAAGCGACGCGGTCGGGTCGGCCGCGGGGCTCGGCGCCGGAGCCAGGCCCTCGGCCACGGCCAGCTGGCCGGTGAACCACGGCGCGATCTCGGTCTGGTAGTCGTGCTTGTTGTTGGACGCAGCCTTGACGATCCGGTCGTAGAGCTCGCCAAGCTTGGCGTCGAGCGAGGCTTGGTCGGCGAAGCCGGGGAACGCGGAGAGCGTCTTGGCGAGCTCGGCGCGCTGGCCGCCCGGCAGGTCGAGGCGAACCTCTGCGTACGTCGTGGTGTCCGCTGGCACGTAGCCCAGCACCGCGGACGTGCCGCTCGTGCCGGAGGTCAGCAGGAGGGTCGCGCCCAGGCCGCCGGCCACCACGAGGGCGACGACCAGCAGCGCCACCACCCAGCGAAGCGGACCGCCGCCCCTGGACCTGGACGCCAGGGGAACCAGGGGTCCGTCGAATCCGGTCGGCGGGATGGCGGCGGCAGGCTGGACGGGCGCGCCGAACTGGCCGCTGGCCGGCGGCGCCCAGACAGGCGGCGGCGCGACCGGCGGCTGCGCGGGCTGGACTTGCTGCCCCCACGTGGGGGCAGCCGCGGGCGGCGCCACGTCCGGTGCCGGAGAGGCGGGCAGCCCCACCATGGGCTGCGGCCCCTCGAACGGCTGCGTCGGATCCTGATCCGTCATCTTGCCCTCCTGCCGCATCAGCGACGCCCGATCATCTGGCCCATGGCGCCTCGTCGGCCACCCGGACCCTGCATCTGCTTCATCAGCTTCTGCATCTCGGAGAACTGCTTGATGAGCCGGTTGACCTCGGGCAGGGTGGTTCCCGAGCCCTTGGCGATCCGGCGTCGGCGCGAAGCGTTGAGGACCGACGGGTCCCGCCGCTCCCGCCTGGTCATGGACAGGATGATGGCCTCGGTGCGCTTCATGTCGCCGCGATCGACGGCAGCCTGCGCCTCCTTCGCCATCCCGCCGAGGCCCGGGATCATGGACACGATCTGGCCCATGGGGCCCATCTTCTTCATCTGCTGCATCGAGTCCAGCATGTCCTCGAGCGTGAAGCTGGCCTTGCGGACCTTCTCCTCGAGCTTGGCGGTCTGCTTCTCGTCGAAGGCCTCCTGGGCCCGCTCGACGAGCGTGAGGATGTCCCCCATCCCCAAGATCCGGCCGGCGAGGCGGTCCGGGTAGAACACCTCGAGCGCGTCGGTCTTCTCGCCGGTGCCCAGGAACTTGACCGGGATCCCGGTGACCGCACCGATCGAGAGGGCCGCGCCGCCGCGGGCGTCGCCGTCGATCTTGGTCATGACGAGCCCGGTGATCGACACGGCGCCGGCGAAGCCCTGGGCGACGTTGACCGCCTCCTGGCCCGTCATCGCGTCAACCACGAGCAGCGTCTCGACCGGCTTCGTGGCCATCTCGATCGCCCTGATCTCGTCCATCAGGGCGTCGTCGATGGTGAGGCGGCCGGCCGTGTCGATGATCACGACGTCGCGGCCGATGCGCTTCGCGTGCGCGATGCCGTCTCGCGCGATATCCACCGTCGGCGTGCCGACGGGCGCCCGGTACACGGCGATGCCGAGACTCCTGCCAAGCGTCTCGAGCTGGTCCGCCGCGGCTGGCCGGTAGGGGTCCGCCGCGATCAGCAGCGGGTGGCGGCCAAGCTTGACGATGTGCTTTGCGAGCTTGGCGGCCGACGTCGTCTTGCCCGAGCCCTGCAGGCCGACGAGCGCGACGACGGCGGGGTTGCCGACAAGCCGGAACGTGCGGTCGCCCGCCGAGAGGAGCGCGGTCAGCTCCTCGTGGACGATCTTGACCACCTGCTGGCCGGCGGTGAGGCTGTCGAGGATCTCAGCGCCGAGGGCCCGCTCTCGGACGCGCGCCACGAATTCCTTGACCACCCTGAAGTTGACGTCCGCCTCGAGCAGGGCCAGCCGGACCTCGCGCATCGCCACGTCAAGGTCCGCCTCGGACACGCGCCCACGGCCGGTCAGACCCGCGAGGGTCTTCCGGAGGCGATCGCTGAGGCTGTCGAACATGCGAGGACGGCGACCCTTGCTGGAGCTGGTGACAGACCGAACGACGGGCGCCGTTGCGGGCGGTGCGCGGGTTCTGGCGACACCTGACGGCCCGAGTGTACGGCATGCGATCGGCAGGGGCCATCGCGTGGGCGCCTGCGCCGATCATGCCGCGCGCCTCTGGGCAGCGGCCGCGGCGGGATCGCTGGCGACGTTTCGGATGGACCGAACAGCCCCCACCTGCCGGGGGCCGACCCGCCCCGTCGCCAGCACTCCGGGCGGACGACGGTCGCGGCAGCGGCCATGCCGGATTCCGCGATGCGCGAACCCAGGCGTGGACCCCGCGGCTAGGAGCTCGTCTTGAGCGATCAGGTTGGTTGGTCCGACGACCTCGCCTCGACGATCGTGGTGATGAGCTCCCAGAGCAGCAGCCCGATGCCGATCAGCGCCAGGCCGAGGCCGGCCGCCATCCAATCGCCGCGACTCGCTCCAGAGACGAACGCAATCAGTCCCCCGAGCAGCGCGATGCCCAGGCCGATTCCAGCCATGGACCCTCCCTCGTCAGTCGAACAGCGCGGCCACAAACCCGGACGGGTCGAACGGTAGCAGGTCGTCAGCCTGCTCCCCCACCCCGACGAACCGCACCGGCACGCCGAGGTCCTGCTCGATCGCGAACACGATGCCGCCCTTCGCCGTCGAGTCGAGCTTCGTGAGCACGACGCCAGTGAGGGTGACCGCCTCGTGGAACGCCTTGGCTTGGGCCAGGCCGTTCTGACCCGTCGTGGCGTCGAGCACGAAGAACGTCTCGACCGCCGCCCCCGGCAGGCGCTTGTCGATCACGCGGCGGATCTTGGTGAGCTCGTCCATCAGGTTGGCCTTGGTGTGCAGCCGGCCGGCGGTGTCCGCGATCAGCACATCCGCGTGCCGGGCGATCGCCGCGTCGAGCGCGTCGTAGACGACCGCGGCCGGGTCGGCGTTCTGGGCATGCGCCACGATCTCGGCGTCCGCGCGTTGCCCCCAGATGCGCAGCTGGTCGATAGCGGCGGCGCGGAACGTGTCCGCCGCGGCCAGGACGACGCGGTGGCCGAGCGCGCGCTCGCGGGCAGCCAGCTTGCCGATGGTGGTGGTCTTGCCCGTGCCGTTGACGCCCACCACGAGCACGATGGCCGGGGCGCCCGGGGCCGAGGGCACGGGCTCCCAGGGACCCGCGTCGCGCCCCTCGAGGATCGCCTCGAGCTCCGCGCGCACGGCCCGCTCGACGGTCATGTCGCGGCGCCTGCGGGCGCGCTCCACGATCGCCATCGAGAGGTGGGCGCCCACGTCACCCGTGATCAGCACCTCCTCGACCTCATCCCAGTCAGCGTCGGTGCCGATCCCGCCAAAGGCGCTGCGGAGGCGGGCGCCGAAGCCGGAACGAGTCCGCTCCAGTCCGGCCTCGAGCTGCTCGTGCTCGCGCTCCCTGCGGGCGGCGTCGGCCTTCTCGGCAGACCAGTCGGCGCCCCAGGCCCACTGCGCCACTTCGGGGCCGGGGGCCGTCCCAGGCTCCGTGGCCGCCGTGTCGGCTTCGAGCGTGACCTCCTCACCCGTCGGGATGGCGGTCGCGGGCGCGATGATGCCGTCACTGCCCGGGACAGCGTGCGGCGCCTCGGCCAGACCCGCCTCCGGCTGGCACGGCTCGAACGCCGGCGTGTCGATCGAGGCGGCTGCCCGCCACTCGTCGCCGATCAGGTCGTCTGACCGGGACTCGGGCTCGGCAAGGGTGGGCGCAGACTCTGGCACGGGCTCGACCGCCGACCCATCGGCCGGCTCGGGCGGCAGCGGCTGGCCGCCGCGGCGGAAGAAGCGCATGGGGGTCTCCGGGTCAGCCGGCAGGAGGACCGGCGAGCGCCGCGCGGACGTCGGCCCGCCGGCGATGGGCGATCGCCTGCGCCTCCTCGAGCCGCAGGCTGATGACACGGCTCACGGAGTCGTCGCCGACGGTCACGCCGTACAGCGCGTCCGCCGACTCGATCGTGCCTCGGTTGTGGGTGATGACGATGAACTGGGTGTGCTCGGTGAGCGCGCGCAGCGCCTCGGTGAACCGGCCGACGTTGGCCTCGTCGAGCGCGGCGTCCACCTCGTCGAGCACGCAGAACGGCGCTGGCCGGACCTCCAGCATCGCGAACAGCAGCGCCACGGCTGTCAGCGCGCGCTCTCCCCCGGAGAGCATCGCGAGGGCCTGCGGCTTCTTGCCTGGCGGCCGGGCGGTGATCTCGATGCCGGTGGCGCCGAGGTCCGCGGGGTCGGTAAGGGTCAGCTTGGCGAAGCCGCCGCTGAAGAGCTGCTGGAAGCGGCGGTCGAACGCCCGTTCGAGCAGGGCGAAGGTCGTCCGGAACTGTGTGGCGATGAGCGTGTCCAGCTCGGCGATCAGCTGCCGGGTCTTGGTGATGGCCACGCGCAGGTCGCGGTCCTGGACCTCGAGCGACTCCAGGCGTGAGCGGACGGAGCGGTACTCGTCCACCGCGAACGGGTTCGCGGCGCCCAGCTCGTGGTACCGCCGCCGCAGCGTGGTCAGGCGTCCCGGCGTCGGCGCTTCGGTCTGTGGCGGCGCGTCGGCCCACCGTGGGGCCAGCGTGTCGAGCAGGGCCTCGAACATTTCGGTCTCGCCCTGCACGGTGGCAGTGTCGGCAGCATCGGCGGCGGCCTGCCCGCGGGTCGACTCGTCCCCATCCGCCCCGACCATCCCATAGGCATCCCGCGCAAACGCGTCCAGCCCAGCGCTGCCCGCCAAGTGCCGGAGCCCCACTTCGCCCAGCCCGGCCAGCTCGACCAGCAGCTGCTCGCGGAGCGCGTCCAGCCCGAGGCGCGCCTCCATCACGGCCACGTCCCCTGCGCGGGCTCGCTCGTCAGCGGTGCGGAGTCGTTCGCGGGCGGCCGTCGCGGCCCGCTCGGCCGCGGCGAGATGGGCGCGGTCAACGCGGTCGTCGGCCAGCAGCGCCTCGAGCTCCTCGCGAGCACGCGCCTCGCGCGCGGACGATTCCGCCAGCTCGCCGGCCAGCCCCTCGCGCTCGTCCAGGGCGGCGCGCTCGCGCTCGTCGAGCACCGCGAGGTCGCGAGCCGCGTGCACCATGCGCGCCTCGGCCAGCGCTGCGGCTGCCTCCGCACGAGCGCGGCGAGCCTCGGCCTCGCGGCGTCTCCGCTCCAGGTCCGCTACCTCGTTGGCGAGCCGATCCCGCCGGGCGCGCAACTCTGAGACGCGCGCCTCCCACGCCGACACTGCCTCCACATCTGAATTGGACCCGTCAGCCGAGCCGATCGCAAGAGTCGAGTCGAAGGCCGCCAGCGCTGCCGCGGCGCGGTCCGCCTCAGCCACCAGGCGTTCCGCCTGCGCCGCGTGCCACGCGGCTTCTCGCGCCTCTGCCTCCGCCGCCCGACCGGCAGCCCGCTCCAGGTCCTCGGCACGACGCCGCCGCCCAGCGGCGCTCGACTCAGTGGCGCGGGCCTGCTCGAGCGCGACACGGGCCTGCGCGGCGTTGGCCTCTGCCGCCGACCTCGCGGTGTCAGCCGCCGCAGCCTCCGAGGTGAGCGACTCGAGGTCGCGCTCCAGCCGCTCGAGCTCGGCCCGCCGCTCCAGTGGCGAGTCGCCTCGGCCGAGCCGCACACTGATCCCGTCCGCCACAGCGGACCCGTCGCGCGTTGCCGCGATCCAGCCCGCCGGCAGGACCGACTGCACGACGAGAGCGGACTCGAGGTCGGGCACCCAGACGACGCGCGCCAGCAGGGGCCGGACCACGCCCGCCGGGTCGCGACGGATCGCCTCCCCCAGCCGCCCGCCGCCGCACGCCGCAAGTGCGTCGTCGAGCCGGCGCAGCTCCGTCACGACGGCGGCCCCGCTCCCCGGCTGGGCGCGTCCAGCCTCGGCCAGCCGCTCCCGCACCACGACGTGTCCGCGCTCGGCCTTGAGAGACGCTGCGGCTCCCTGCTCCACGACGTAGGCCCGGACGAGATCGCCCAGCGCCGCCTCCACGGCGCCCCGGAGGGACGGCTCAACGCCCAGGTCCTCGTCCACGCGGCGACCCCCCAGCTTGCGCGCCGCGCGGGCGATCCCCCGCTCCTCGTCCTCGGCCACGCGACGCGCCAGCCCCTCGTATCGGCCGCGGGCCCCCGCGAGAACCGATCCCGCGCCCGCGGCACGCTCGGCGGCGGAGCGGCGCGTCCCCTCGGCAGCATCACTGCGGGCTCGGGCGGCCTCGCGAGCGGCGACTGCAGCCGTCTCGTCGGCCGTGGCAACGGCAAGGGCCTCGTGCGCCTGTGCGAACTGTGCCTCGAGCCCCTCCCTGCGCGCCGCGGCGCTCGACGCCTTCGCGCGCTCGTCGGTGGCTCGGCGCGCCGAATCGGCCCTGCGCCGACGGGCCGTCTCGGCCTCGGCCGCGCGCGCGGACTCGGCACGCTGCATCGCCGCCAGCTCGGCACCGCGCGCGCGGGAGGCGGCCCGCAGCGACGCCAGCTCCATCAGGGCGTCACCGAGCGCGCGATCCGCCTCGCCCAGCGTCGACTCGAGCTCCGAATCCGGCTCCGGGGCTTCCTCGGCGAGGATCCGGCGACTCGCGGCCATGTCCGCCTCGGCAGCGCTCCGCTCCGCGGCGATTCGCTGGTGGTCCCGGGCGGCGGCCGCCACCTCGCTCGAGGCCCGCGCCTCGCGCAACCCCAGCTGGGTCAACGTCGCGCGAGCGGCCTCGTGAGCTGCTCGCCGCACGCGCTCCTGCTCCGCGCGAGCCGCCATGCTCGCCGCGATCTCGCCGACCGCGGACTCGGCCGCCTCGAGGGACTCGAGCGCGGCGTCCGATTCCGTGCGGTGGACGTCCCGACCGGCTACCGCGACGGACTCCCGTCCGGCCGCGTCGTGCCACCGGGCGTGGGCAGCCACGATCAATCCGGCGGCCAGCTCCTCGCCTGCGGTGAGCCGTGTCGCCTGCTGCTCGGCCAGCTGACCCAGGCGACGAGCCTGCGGGCGCAGCTCGGCGAGGATGTCCTCGACCCGCGACAAGTTGGCCTCGGCCTCCACGAGCTGCTCGTCTGCCTTGCGGCGGCGACGTTCATGGCGGCGGACGCCGGCGACCTCCTCGAACAGGGGCCGACGCTCCTCGGGACGGAGCGCGAGTGCCTGGTCCACCATGCCCTGCCCGATGAACAGGAAGGCGTTCTCGGCGAGGTTCGCGGAGTCGAGGAGGTCCTGGAGGTCCTTCAGGCGGACGCGCTGCTTGTTGAGCAGGTACTCGTTCTCGCCCGAGCGGTAGAGGCGGCGGCCGAGCTCGATGATCGAGTACTCGACCGGCAGCAGCGCGTCGCTGTTGTCGAGCACGAGCGTGACGTCGGCCATGCCCTGCGCCGAGCGCTTCTCAGAGCCGGCCCAGATGACGTCCTCGCTCTTGCGGATGCGCAGCGAGCGGCCCTGCTCCCCGAGCGACCAGCGCAGCGCGTCCGCGAGGTTGGACTTGCCGGACCCGTTGGGACCGACAATCGCGGACACGCCCGGGCCGAACTCGACGAGGGTGCGCTCGGCGAAGGACTTGAAGCCGCGGATCCGGAGCCCCAGCAGCCGTGCCGGAGCGCTCACGAGTGGTCGTCGGTGTCAGCGTCGGGAGCCGGCTCGCCATCGTCGCCGTCGAAACCGGACTCGCGGGCGTGACGAGTGGCCCTGACGGCCAGGCGCTCGCGGCGGATGAGCTCGAGCGCTAGGCCCGCCGCCTGCGTCTCGGCAATGCGGCGCGAGGCGCCCTCGCCCGTCCCCAGGACGCGTCCAGCCACCTCGACATCGATGCGGAAGTGCTTCTCGTGGTCCGGGCCCACTGCCTCCACAAGCCGGTACAGCGGCCGGTCGCCGGTTGTCCGCTGCGTGTGCTCCTGCAGGCGACTCTTGGGGCTCTTGAGCGAGGTCAGCGCCACCTCGGCTGTGAGCTCCTCCGCCGCCCGCTCCTGGATCCAGTCACGCGCCGCCTCCCAGCCGAGGTCGAGGTAGATGGCGCCCACCAGTGACTCGAACGCGGAGGCCAGCAGGGACGGGCGGTCTCGGCCGCCGCGCTGTGCCTCGCCCTCGCCGAGCAGCAGGTACCCGCCGAGCGCGAGCTTGGCGGCGAGCCGGGCGAGACCGGGCGTGCTCACGATGGCCGCGCGGCGCGCGGAGAGGATCCCCTCGTCGTCGGAGGGATGACGGCGGTAGAGCGCCTCGGAGACGGCGAGGCTGACCACGGCGTCGCCCAGGAACTCCAGCCGCTCGTTGTGCCCCAGCAGGGACTCCGGATGCTCGTGGAGCCAGCTGCTGTGGATCAGGGCCTGCTCGAACAGGTCCCGATCGCGGACGGGCAGGCCCAGCCGCTCGATCAGCGCCTCGGCCGGGTGCATTGCGCCTCGGCCGGCAGGATCAGGCGGCGCGCTCGTCGATGTAGTCGACGGCGTCCTGGACGGTCCGGATCTTTTCGGCATCCTCGTCCGAGATCTCCGTCCCGAACTCCTCTTCGAGGCTCATGATCAACTCGACGAGATCCAGGGAATCCGCGTTCAGATCATCGACGAACGACGCCTCGGGGGTCACCTCGGACTCGTCGACCCCGAGCTGCTCGATGACGATCTTCTTGAGCCGATCGTACGTCGTGGCCACTGGCTCTCTCCTGGATGCGGCGTCACCGCCTGCTTGCATTGAGTTCGCGGGCCACTCGCCCGAGCACGCCGTTGACCAGCCGTCGCATCGGATCACCCGAATACGTGCGAGCCAACTCAACCCACTCGGCGATCGCCACCCGGGCCGGCGTCGCCGGGGAGTGTAGCACCTCGCACAGGCCGCAACGGAGCAATGCGCGGTCCATCCGGGCCAGCGAGACGACCGGGTACTGGGGCGCGACTTCAGCGATTCGAGCGTCGATCGTGTCCCTGTGCTCGGTCACGCCGGCGACCAGCGCGCGGGCGGTCGACGCGATCTCGGGGTCCAGATCCAGCGCTAGGTGGCGCTCCAGGACCGCCTCGGCCGTGCGCTGGCCGAACTCGGCCTCGAAGACGGAGGCGAGCGCGAGTCGGCGACCGGCGCGCCGGCTTCGGATCAGGTCCTCGTTCGAGCGATCCCGCCGCTCGCGCCGGGGCTCAGCCCCCGACACCGTCCACCAGGACGTTGACGCCGTCAAGCTCCATGCCCAGCAGCCGCTCGACGGCAGCGGCCGTGGCAGCGCGCACCTCCGAGGTCAGCGGGACCAGGCGCTGGCGCGGCCGGGCGACGATCCAGAGGGTGACGTGGACCCGGCCGTCCCGGACGCGGATCCGGACAGGCGCACCGCCGATCCAGCCTCGCCAGCGCTGCCCGCCGCGGCCCACCCGCAGGACGCCCGGGACCTCGAGTGCGGCCAGCCGCACGGTCTCGCGGATGACGTCTGTGCCGACCGTCAGATCCGCCATCGTCAGTTCCCCTCCGCTGCGCCCGGCGCGTCGCTGCTGCCGGGCCGATCGGGCGAGACCTCGGACAGGCCGAGGTACCGAGCGATCTCGCCGTTGACGCCCTCGCGGACCGCCTTGGCCGTCGTCTCGAGCGCGTACCAGACCATCCGCCGCTTGGCATTGCCGTGGGTGATGACCATCGTGCCGTTCACGCCCAGCAGCGTGGTTCCGCCCACCACCTCGTGGTCGAACTTGACACGGATGCGCGCGATGGACGGGCGCATCAGGAGACCGGCGAGCTTGCCCCGCAGCGAGCCGTAGAACTCGGCCCGCAGCAGGTCGAAGATGTAGTTGGCCAAGCCCTCGAAGAACTTGATCACCACGTTGCCCACGACCGCATCGCACACCACCACGTCCGCGACGAATCGGGTCAGGTCGCGGCCCTCGACGTTGCCGATGAAGTTGAGGTTGGTCTGGTCGATCAGCTCGGTGGCCCGCGCGATACGCGCGTCGCCCTTCCCCTTCTCCTCGCCGATGGACAGCAGCGCCACCCGTGGGTTCGGGACGCCCATCACCCGCTCGGCGAAGATGGATCCCATGCGCGCGTACTGGGCGAGGTTCTCCGCGGTGGAGTCCGGGTTGGCGCCGATGTCGAGCAGCAGGAACGGCTTGCCGCCCGGCAGTTGGACGGCGAGCGGCGGCCGGTCGATGCCCGGGAGCGTGCCGAGGATCAGGACGCCGGCCGCCATGCCCGCGCCAGTGTGGCCGGCCGTGACGACGCCGTCCGCCTCCCCGTTCTTGACCAGCTCGGTGGCGATGCGGATCGACGACTGCTTCTTCCGGGCGAGGGCTCGCGCAGGATGCTCGTCCATGCCCACGACGTCGGGCCCGTGGACGAAGCGCACGTTGGCGGGGGCGTCGCCGGCGAGCTTTCTCACCAGCGCCTCGTCGCCCACGAGGATCACCTCGTCAACCGGATGCTCGCGGGCCCACTTCACGGCGCCGGGGACAACCTCGGGTGCGCCGAAGTCACCGCCCATGGCGTCCACCGCGATGCGGACGGCGCCATTGGCGCGTGGAGCGGGGGCGGGACTGGGCGTCGCGCTCATGGCGCGCTTACGAGTTGTCGCCGCCCTCGGAGCCCGGCGTCTTGAGCACGACCGCCTGACGGCCGTTGTACCAACCACAGGCGGGGCAGACCCGGTGCGGCAGCTTCTGCTCGTGGCAGTGCGGGCACTCCACAAGCTGCGGCAGGGTGATGGCGTGGTGGCTCCGCCGGTCCATCTGCCGGGCGTGAGCGACCTTTCGCTTCGGAACACCCATGTCGGTCTACGCTCCTGTTGGGCTCATCGCGCGGGACGGCCCCGCGATGGTGTCAGTGTTGGGTCGCCCGCTGTCCTGGGCGCGCTGACGCGCCGCCGGGTGGTTGGGCCGAAGAGGGATTTTAGCGGGTCCGGCGCGGTTTCGTCGAGCTCGCTCCGTCGAACGATGGCGGCGCCCGACCGCCCCTTCCGAGCCCGACCGTAACCCATCAGCCTCACACGGCGCATCCGAGGCCGCACTTCGTTGCCCGTCACGTCGCAGACGGACGCCGAACGAGGATCCACGCGGCGAGAATCCGCTGAGCGCGACCGCCGCGCTGCGCACCACGCCACGGGTCCGCTCAGTCCGCGGGCTCGGCCTCGAACGCAGCCGCGTCGACGCGAAACCCGCGCAGGGCCTCCATCCGCGGGTCAATCGGCCCGTCGCCGTGACCATGGCCGGGCTCCAGGCGCGCGCCGCACTCGTCGCACAGGCCGGGGCAGTCGGGCTCGCACAGTGGGGCGATGGGCTCCTGGAGGCTGATCGCCTCGATGACGAGCGGCCGCAGCTCGAGCTCATGATGGTCGGTCAGACGCGGCGTCTCGGGGTCCTCGCCCTCCTCGAGCTCCACGGGCGCGCCGCTCGCGAGGTCGACGGACGGCAGGACCTCCTCGTCGAGCGTGACGCGCACATCGGTCGTGACGGCGCCAAGGCACCTCGCGCACTCGCCCTCGAGCGTGGTCGTGAGGTCTGATTCCACCACCAGGCCGCGGTTCGTTCGCAGCAGGCGGATCCCGCCGGACACCGGTCGGCTGACAACCAGGTCCTCGCCCGCATCCACGGTGACGTCGTCCACCCGGTATTCGCGCACGGATCCCGGCGGCTCGGCGAGCAGACCGGCCACGTTGAAGGTCAACGGGTCGCCCTGTGTGTCAACCGGTCGCGACGGATGGGGGTCGCCCGCGCTCATCGGCGAGCGAGGTTCCCGAGCCCCTCGTCATCGACCATCCCCTCGACATCGTCGTCGCGCGCGGGCGCGTACGCGGGGCCCGACGCGGCCTCGGGTGGAGGAGCGAAGGCGGCGCGGCGCTCGTCCAGCATCGCGATGCCGCGCTCGATGCCGCGCAGCGTCCGGTTCACCTCGCCCTCGAGCTCGGTGAGCACGCCCGCGGCGTACTCGTCGGCACCCTGGCGAACGCTGTCAGCGTCGTCCTCTGCATCGGCGATGATGCGCCGGCTCTCCGCATCCGCAGCCTCGGTCAGGCCACGTTCCCCGATCAGGAAGGCGGCCTGCTCCTGCGCGCGCGCCACGATGCGCTCAGCCTCCTCTTGGGCCTTCTCGATGATCCGCTCGCCCTCGGAGTTGATCCGCTTGGCGGCGCGGACCTCCTCGGGCACGGCGACACGGAGCTCGTCGATGAGGTTGAGCGCCTGCTCGCGGTCGACGATCGCGTTCTTGGTCAGCGGGAGGGACTTCCCGTTCGCGATCAGGGACTCCAAGCGCTCGACGAGGAAGATGATGTCCAGCGGTCGGCTCCCCAGGCTGGTGCCCCGGGGCGGGGCGTCTCGGGGAATGATTATGGCACGCGGGCGCGCGACGCTCCTGCCCCCTACGCGTCAGGCGCGCCGGCTCAAGGTGGCAGTCAGGGCCTCGGCGGCCGGGGCCGGCAGCATGCGCGAGACGTCCCCCCCTAACTGCGCGATCTCCTTGACCAGGCTCGAGCTGATGTAGCTGTGCTCCAGGGAGGTCATGAAGAACACGGTGTCCACGTCCGGTGCGAGCTCGTGGTTGTTGTGCGCGAGCTGCATCTCGGTCTCGAAGTCGGCGATGGCGCGCAGGCCACGGACCAGCGACGACGCCCCGACGCGGTGGCAGAAGTCCACGGTCAGGCCGTCGAACGTCTCGACCGCCACGCGTCCGGCGAGGGCTGCATCGGCCGCGACGACCTGCGCGATGATCGCGACACGCTCCTCGGCCGCCAGCAGTGGCATCTTGCGCGGGTTGGCCAGGACCGCCACGACGACCTCGTCGAAGACGCGGGCGGCGCGGCGCACGACGTCGAGGTGGCCGTTGGTGATCGGGTCGAACGAGCCCGGGTAGACCGCGACGTTCATGTCCCGCCCGCCTCCTCGCGCTCCGTGGGCACCGCGTCTCGGCGCCGGTAGAAGGTGAGCGCCGTCTCGCCGAAGCGGCGCTCCCGCACGGATGCTAGCAGGCCGGTCTGCGCCGGCGGGGCCTCGCGCCAGAAGTGCTTCGCGATGACGACACCGTCGGGCGTCAGGAACCCGCCCACCAGCTCGAGGGCCTGGACCAGCGCCTCGGTGTCCGCGTAGGGCGGGTCCATCAGCACGATGTCGAACGGGCCGCCCGCCGCGGCGCCCGCGGGGTCCGCGAGCCACGCCACTGCGTCGCGCCTGACCACCTCGCCCCGCCCCGCCAGGTTCGCGCGCCGCAGGTTCTCCCCGACCACCCGCGCCGCGCCGCCATCCTTCTCCACGAACACGGCCCTGGCTGCACCGCGCGAGAGCGCCTCGATGCCGGCAGCGCCGCTGCCGGCGAACAGGTCGAGGACCACAGCGTCGGGGAGCTCGGGCTCGAGCACCGCGAACAGCGTCTGCTTCACGCGGTCCGCGAGCGGGCGGGTGCCGGGCCCGGGGGCGGTCAGGCGGATCCCTTTTGCGGTCCCCGCGATCACCCGGCCCGCATCGGCCATGCCGCTCCCCTCCCGGCCCTACGCCGCGCTGGCGCTGGCCGCGTCGCCACGGAACACGCGCACCAGCCAGCCTGACTCGAGCTCCCGCGACAAGTCCGCCAGGTCGGGCGGGAGCCGGCCGTCGGTGTCGAGGAGCGACTCGGCGTGGAGGCGCGCCAGCGCCGCCAGCTCGCGGTGGGCGGGGTCCGCGAGAGTGGCCACCCGGAGCCTTGGCAGACCGCTCTGCGCGAGACCCAGCACGTCGCCCTCGCGCCGCAGCTCGAAGTCCTTCTCGGCGAGCGCGAAGCCGTCCGAGGTGGACGCCACCGCCTTGAGCCGCTCGTGCTCCGCGGTGCCCTCAGCCGCCTCGCTGACGAGCACGCAGAACGATTCCACCGTGCCGCGGCCGACGCGCCCGCGAAGCTGGTGGAGCTGCGCGAGGCCGAAGCGCTCGGCCCCCTCGACAACCATCATCGTGGCCGCCGGGACGTCCACGCCCACCTCGACCACCGTCGTCCCCACGAGCACGTCAAGCTCTCCGTCGCGGAAGCGTGCCATCTCCCGGTCGCGGTCAGCGGGCTTCAGGCGCCCGTGCACGAGGCCCACGCGGAGCGGCGCCAGCTCGAGGGTCAGGCGCTCGAACTCGGCCTCCGCGGCTGCGGCCCACACCGTCTCGACGTCCTCGTCGGGAAGCTCGTCGTCGCCGGCCCAGCCCCCGTCCTCCGCCTCGGCGCCGCCCGCCTCGGTCACCGCGGGCCCGATCCTCGGCACGACCACGAACGTGCGGCCACCCGCGACCGCCTCCTCGCGCACCTTGCGCCACGTCCCGTCGAGCTCGGCCGGGCGCCGGATCCCGGTTCGCACGGGCACACGGCCGGCGGGCGCGGCGCGCAGGGTGGAGACGTCGAGGTCCGCGTAGAGCACCTGGCCCAGCGTTCTGGGAATGGGCGTGGCGGTCATCAGCAGGACGTGCGGCTGGTGGCCGGTCCCGGCCTTCGCCTCGAGCGCGCCACGCTGCTCCACGCCGAACCGGTGCTGCTCATCCACGACGGCAAGGGCGAGATCGGCGAAGGCCACCTTCTCCTGGAGCAGCGCGTGCGTCCCAACCACGACCGCCGCCTGACCGCTCATGATGGCCTCGAGCGCCCTCGCCTTCGCCTTGGCGTCGAGCGACCCCGTGAGCAGCGTCACGGGGATGCCCAGGTCCTCGAGCAGTGAGGCCACCGTCGTCAGGTGCTGGCGGGCGAGCAGGTCAGTCGGGGCGAGCATCGCCGCCTGGCGGCCCGAGAGCGCGGCTGCCGCGAGGGCCCACGCTGCCACGGCGGTCTTGCCGGCGCCCACGTCGCCCTGGACGAGGCGCAGCATCGGCGTCGGCCGGGCCAGGTCCGCGCGGATCTCGGCGATCGTCTGCGCCTGGTCCGGCGTGAGGGCCGCGGCCCCGCCCAGCCTGCGTCCGAGTGACGCCTCGAGCGCCCGCCTGATGGCCTCGTCCCGCGCCTGGTCCACGGGGATCGGCAGCGCGAGGTCTCGGCCGCGGGACCGGCGGCGCATCACCATGCCCAGCTGGAGGGCGAGCAGCTCGTCGTACGCGAGGCGACGGAGCGCGGCATCCCGGGCCTCGAAGTCCGGCGGGTAGTGGACGGCCTCGAGCACCTGTGCGATCGCGGGCGCGCCGGCCTCCCGGCGCAGCCTTGCCGGCAGGTACTCCGGGTAGGCCCGCCCGTCACGGTCGAGCGCCTGGCGCATCGCTGCGCGGAGCCGCGCCGTCGTGACGCCCGAGGTCAGGCGGTAGACCGGCACGATGCGCCCGGCGTGGAGCAGGGAGACGGCCGCCGCGGGCTGGAAGTCCGGGCCGTCGAGGACCAGCGTGAAGCCGCGCCGCTTGAGCTTGCCCGAGACGATGATCTCGTCGCCCTCGCGCAGGCGACGCTCGACGAACTGGCGTCCGAACCAGGCGGCCTCGGCGGTGCCCGTGTCGTCCTCGAGGTACGCGGTGGTGACCTGGACCTTCCGCCGCCACGTCTGCTGCACGCGGATCGCCGTCACGCGGACGCGCGCGGAGACCACCGTGCCGTCGGGGACGTAGGGCAGGCTGCCCAGCTGCATCAGCTGGCGCAGGTCGTCATACCGGCGAGGGAGGTGGAACAGCAGGTCGCGGACGGTTTCGATTCCCAGCCGCCGCCCGGCTCGGCGGAGCGTGCCGGCGGCGCTGAGGCCGGCCAGGGCGAGGGGCATCGAGAGCCGCTCGAATGGGTCCTCGGGCAGCTGCACGGACCTCCTGGCGGTCGTGGGGCGCAGCGGCCGGCTGCCGCGAGCGGGACCCGGCCGACGTCGCTCGCTCACTCGGCCGAGATCAGGTACCGGTAGTGGGGCTGGCCGCCGTGGAGAACCTCCACCTCGGCCCCGGGCGCCACCTCGTGGATCCGGGACGCCAGCTCCTCAGCGTCCTCGAGGGTCGCCTCCGCGCCGTAGTAGACCTCGACGATCTCGAACCCGCCCTTCAGGCGCCCGAAGGCGGCGATCACCGCACGGTGGGCGTCGTTGTCGAGGGCGAGCAGCCCGTCGTCGGGATCGAGGACCATCGTCTGGCCCTTCTTCACCTTCCTCCCGGACACGGTGGCATCCCGCACGGCCTCGGTGACCTGCACCGAGAGGATGGCCCGGGCCGCCGAGGTCATCGCCTCCGCGTTCTCCTCGGCGCCCTTCGCCGGGTCCATGCGGAGCAGGGCTGCCACGCCCTCGGCGCAGTTGCGCGTCGGGACGATGTGGACCGGCCGGTCCGTCATCGCGGCAACCTGCTTGGCAGCCAGGGTCACGTTGGGGTTGTTGGGCAGGATCAGGAGCTCGTCGGCCTGCGTGGACTGCACTGCGTCGAGCAGTTCGCCAGTTGAGGGGTTCGCGGTCTGGCCGCCGTGCACCACGCGAAACGCCACGTACTCCCGGAAGCCGTCAGCGGTGGTCTCGAGGCGGCTCGCCAGACCGTCCGACGGGGCCACGGCCACGACGCCCAGCGGCATGCGCGTGAGCCGCAGCGACGCGGTGGCCGTCGCAACCGGCGTCGCCATGGCGCGGGCCAGGGTGTCGGCGAAGTCGAGCGTGGGCGACAGGGTGCCCGTCGTGCCGTCGACGAAGGCGGCGGCCCTCGCCTCGCGAACCTCGCTCGCCTGGCCGTCCAGATTCTCGATGGTGATGCGCGTGAGCGTGCCGATGGCGAGGCCGTACGCGATCACCGCGTCCGGGTGCTCGTTGTGGACGTGGATCTTGGCCATCTGCTCGTCGCCGGCGACCATGACCGAATCGCCCACGGACTTGAGGAACGCGCCGATGCCCGCGAGGTCCAGCCGCTCGCCCGGACGAGCATAAACGAGGTAGACGGTCTCGTAGCCGTAGCCCGTCTCCTCCCCGACGCGCAGCTGATACGGCGCACGGACGCCCGCCGCCGGGATCGCCACAGGATGCGGCGCGAGGTCCTCACGGGTGACGGGCGTGCCCCGGGCGGCGGACAGGGCACCCTCGAGCAGTCGGAACAGGCCCTGGCCTCCGGAGTCCACGACCTTGGCCTCGCGAAGGACCTCGAGCAGCTGCGGCGTCCTGGCGACCGCCCGTTCGGCCGCCTCCACGGTGGTGGCGAGGACGGCCACTGCGTCGTTGTTCTGCTCGGCGGCGGCGATGGCGGCAGCGGAGGCCTCCCGGATGACCGTGAGGATCGTGCCCTCGACGGGGCGCTGCACCGCGGCATAGGCCTTCTTCGCGCCGGCGTCGAGCGCGTGGGCGAGGTCCAGGCCGTTGAACCGGCGCTTGCCCTCGAGCGCATGCGCGATGCCGCCGAGGATCTGGCTGGTGATGACGCCCGAGTTGCCACGGGCGCCCATGAGCGCTCCCTGCGCGACGGCGTGGGCCACGCGCGCCGCCTCTGCGTCCGGCCCGACGTTGAGGCCGTCGGCAGCATCGAGCGCGGCGCGGACGGTGGCCAGCATGTTGGAGCCGGTGTCCCCGTCGGGCACGGGGAACACGTTGAGCGCGTTCACCTCGTCCACGTGGGCCGCGAGGTTGGCCACGGCGCTGCGGAACGCCTTGAGGAACCTCGCCCCATCGACCGTCCGCTGCGGCATCAGGCGACGTCCGTGCCGCTCGCGGCGAGGTCCGCCGGGCTGGGCTCGGTGGTGACGGGCGCCTCCCGGAGGGGCGCGATGCCATGCTCGTGGCGGAGACGGCCGATTCTGATGGTCACCCGCTCAGGCTCCTGGCCGACGGCATGGCGGAGCGTGTAGCGGACCGCTGATTCGACCTGGCGCGCAACCTCGGCGACGGGCAGGCCATAGGCCACGAGGAGATCGAGGTCCACTGCCAGCGCGGGGTTGATCGAGACGCGACAGCCGGGGTTGCCGAAGCCAGCCCGATCCACGAGACGCCCCAGCCGCCCGCCCCCTGCGAAGCCGGAAACGCCGTAGACCGACAGGACAGCGGTCCGGACCAGCTCGCGGACGGCGCGCTTGGTCACAAGCGATCGGCCGGGGATAGGTTCGGCGGTCACGCGGGCGACGTCCTCCTCGCGGGTCGCAGGCCGATGCTCGTCGGCCGGGTGGATCCTCACCGGGGCAGGGCCCCCGAAGGCCTGTGCTACGATACCACCCCGTTTGCGCCGCACGTCACCGGTGACCTGTCGGCCTGCCGACACCCTCCGAGGAACTACACAGACCATGGCTCGAGCCTGCGCCATCTGCGGCAAGGCGTCGATCGGCGGGTTCAACCCCCAGTCGTCGGGGATGAACCGCGTTCGCGCCCACCGCCGCTACCAGCCGAACCTCCAGCTCACGACGCTTGCGAAGAACGGCAGCACCGAGAAGGTGCTCGCCTGCACGCGCTGCCGCCGCACGCTGACGAAGAGCGCCCGCTAGCCCGCCATCCGGGCCCGTCGGAGCCGGTCGCCGATCCGCGGCCGGCTTCTTGGCGTTCAGGGCATCACGGGGATCGCGCTCGCATCGGCCGCCGCGCCAAGGGGCGGCCTCCCCCAGGCGTCCACGATCGTGCGCAGCACCGAGCAGTTCACCGGTCGGCGGTGTCCAGCCAGATCGTGAACGGCCCATCGTTGACGAGCTCGACGGCCATCTCAGCGCCGAACTCGCCCGACGCCGTGCGGACGCCGCGGGCCTCCATCCCGGCGGCCATGCTCCGCCACACGCGGGACGCGACGTCCGGCGGCGCGGCGTCGGTGAACCCGGGCCGCCGGCCGCGCCGCGTGTCCGCATACAGCGTGAACTGGCTGACCACCAGGGCCTCCCCGCCGACGTCGCGGATCGAGCGGTTCGTCCGCCCCTCGTCGTCCTTGAAGATGCGCAGCTCGCAGACCCGGCGCGCCAGCGCGTCGGCCGTCGTGTCGTCGTCGCCGTGGCCGACGCCCACGAGGATCAGCAGGCCGTGCCCGATCGAGCCGACCGTCCGCTCGCCCACGCGGACCTCGGCCCGGGTCACGCGCTGGAGCAGCGCCCGCACGTCGCCTCCCCTACCCGAGGGTGGCGGCGCGCGCGGCACTCGCGATGGACCGGATGCGCTCCACCTCGACGGCCATGTCCTCCGCGCGATAGAGGGCGGAGCCGGCGACGACGACGTCCGTGCCGCCCCGGCCGATCACCTCCGCCGTCGCCGATCGCCCGCCGCCGTCCACCTGCACCTCGTTGGCCCCGTCCGCTGCCAGCCACGCCCGGGACGCGAGGAGTTTCGTGTCCGCCACATCTGTCATGAACGACTGGCCGCCGAAGCCCGGCTCCACCGTCATGACCAGGATGATGTCGAGCAGGTCGCGGTAGGCGTCGAGGGCGGTCAGCGGCGTCCCCGGCCTCACAGACAGGCCGGCCGACCTGCCAGCCTCTCGGATGCGCTGGAGCGCCGGGCGGATCTGTGGCGCGTCCACCTCCACGTGGAAGGTGATGGAGTCACAGCCTGCGTCGAGGAAGTGCTCGGTCCAGCGGCCCGGCTCGTCGATCATCAGGTGGGCGTCGAACGGCAGGGCGGTGACGCCGCGCAGCGCCTCGATGGCCTTCCAGCCGAACGAGAGGTTCGGCACGAAGTGCCCGTCCATCACGTCAAGGTGGATCCGGTCCACGCCCGCGGCCTCCGCACGCCGAACCTCGTCGCCCAGCGCCGCGAGGTCTGAGTCGAGGATGCTGGCCGACACGAGGGCCAGGGGGCGTCTGATGGTCACCCCGTGCCCTCCCGTGCGCTCAGGGACGGCGCCGGCTCGTCGCTTCGCTCGCCGCGGAGGGCCGCCGCCGACTGGGCGACGATTCGCTCCCGGCGCCGCTGGACGACCGCCGGCGTGGGCTGGCCCGCATGCTCGGCCGCGAGCTGGCCGCAGGCGGCCCCGATCTCGGTCCCCCGGTTGAACCGGATCGTGACGGCGATCCCGGCCGCCCGGACCCGCTCTGCGAACCGCTCCACCACCGGGATGGGGCTGCCCGTCCAGGGCGTGTGGGCAACCTGGTTCATCGGGATCAGGTTGACGTGCGCCAGGTTGCCGCGCAGCAGGTCGGCGAGCGCGTCGGCGTCGGCCTCCGTGTCGTTGATGCCCTCGATCATCGTGAGCTCGTACGTCACGCGCCGGCCGGTCGCCTCGGCGTGCTCGCGCGCCGCGGCCACCACCTCCTCCACGGGCCACCGCCGGTTGAGCGGCACGAGCACATCGCGCAGCGGGTTGCGCGCGGCGTGGATCGAGATGGCGAGCGTGAACTGCGGGCCGAGCGCGGTCAGGCGACGGATTCCCGGCACCACGCCCGACGTGCTGACGGTGATGTGGCGCGCGCCGAGCCCGAAGCGGGCGGGGTCGTTGAGGGCGTCGATGGCCTCGAGCACGCGGTCCAAGTTCATGAGCGGCTCGCCCATCCCCATGAAGACCACGTTCGTGAGGTGCCTGCCGTCCACCGCCAGGCGGCGCTGGGCCTGGCGCACCTGGTCGAGGATCTCGGCCGACTCGAGGTCCCGCTCCATACCCAGCTCACCCGTGGCGCAGAACGGGCAGCCCACCGCGCAGCCGGCCTGCGAGCTGATGCACAGCGTGTGCCGCTCGCGCGCACCGTCGCGGGCCGGATAGTGCATGAGCACAGACTCCACCAGCAGGCCGTCGGACAGGCGGTGCACGGCCTTCTCGGTCAAGCCCGCGTCCGTGACCAGAACCTCGGTCTCGGCCAGGGTGTCGAACCGGAACGCATCGGCGAACTGCTCGCGCACCGGACCCGGCAGTGTCAGCACGTCCGCGAAGGCCCCCTCGCGCCCGCGCCACACCGAGTCGAGCACCTGCCTCGCGCGATAGGCGGGCAGCCCGTGCTCCTTCGCCCACGCGGCCAGCTCCCCCGGCGCGAGGCCGGACACACCGGGACGCGGGTCGCGTGGACGCGTGGCCGACGGTGCGGGCCGGAGGCCGAAGAGCGGCATGATGTCGGGCGGCTGTGTGGTCATCGTGCCCGATTCTGGCATGGAAGCGCGGGTCTGGCGCGGCGTCGTCAGGCCCGGCGCTCCTGATGGCCGCGCAGCCAGTCCGCGCCGCGCATCGACCGCCTGCCCAGCGGTGTCACCTGCTCCAGGACGAGCCTGCCCTCGGCGGTCGCGAGCGCGGGCTCGTCGCCCTGCCTGACGAGGGTTCCGGGCGCATCATCTGGAGCACCGGGCTCTGCGCGCGCCGCCGCCACCACCAGGCGCTCGCCGTCGAGGTCCACGAACGTCCCCGGCCACGGCCGGTAGGCGCGGACCAGACGCTCGAGCTCGGCCGCGGAGCTTGTCGGGTCCAGCGCGCCGTCCGACCGGCGGAGCGCCCGGGTCAGCACGACACCCTCGTTCGCCTGCGGGACGGGCGCCAGACGACCGTCAAGCCAGGCGTCGAGCGATCGGTCGAGCAGGTCGGCCGCCAGCTCGGCCAAGTGCGCCTCCAGCTCCGATGCCGTCTCGCGGCCCGTCAGCGGGACGCGGAGCCGGGCGAGGAGCGGCCCGGTGTCCAACCCCGCATCCATGCGCATCAACGAGACACCGGCGTCGGCATCGCCCGCGGCGATCGTCGCGGACACGGGCGACGCCCCGCGGAACCGGGGCAGGGCCGAGGGGTGCAGGTTGAGCGCGCCGTGCGGCAGGTCGAGCAGCGCGGCCGGGACGATCTGGCCGTAGTCGGCCAAGACGGCGAGGGCCGGGGCGAGGGCGAGGACGGCAGCGATCGCCTCGGGCGCGCGCAGGCGCTCCGGCGCGAGCACGGGCGCGAGGCCCAACACGCCCGCCAGCGCCGCGACGGGCGTCGGCGTCAGGACGGCGTGGCGGCCGACGGGCCGCTCGGGCGCGGTGACGATGCCGACGAGCTCAATCCGTGGATGCGCCGCAAGTCGGCGGAGGGCGGGCGCAGCAAACGCGCCCGACCCGAGGTAGACCGTCCGGACGCGCTCGCCCGCCGGCCCGGCGTTCATGCGAGCGCCTTGCTGGCCCTTCGGTGGCGAGCTCGCTGAGTTGCCCCCTCGTCAGCGCCGGCGTCCTCGTCCTCGTCACCGCCCTGGCCCACGGCGATCAACTCGTCCATGGACCCGAGGTAGTCGATGAACAGCCGGCCGTCGAGGTGGTCGAGCTCGTGCTGGAGCGCCCGCCCCAGGAGCCCCGAGCCCGAGACCTTGTACTTCCTGCCGCGCCGGTCCTGGGCCACCACCCAGACCTTCTCCTTGCGTGTCACGTAGGCGAAGTAGCCGGGGACCGAGAGGCAGCCCTCGAGGTCGCGGTCCGTGCCATCCGAGCGCACGATCATCGGGTTCACCAGCTCGTAGAGGCGGCTCTCGACCTCGACGACGGCACAGCGGACCGGCTCGCCAACCTGCGGCGCGGCCAGCCCGACGCCCGGCGCTGCCCGCATGGTCGCGGCGAGGTCGTCGAGCAGCCCGTGGAGGTACTTGCCGAAGCTGTCCACGGGCTGGCCCTTGAGCCGGAGCCTCGGGTCGCCGAGCAGGACGATGGGTCGAACACCACTCATGGCCCGAGTATACGGAACGGGGCGCCACCGACCCTCGGCGGCGCCTCGTGGCCGTGCCCCGCTATGCCTCGACGGACCCCTCGGTGAGCTCCTTGGGCGCCGCTTCGGCGGCCTCCTCGCCGGCCTTGGCGGCCTCGTTCTCGTGACGCCAATCGGCGGCGACCGACTGCGCCTTCTCTGCGAAGCGCTGGCCGTACTCGGTGGTGACCGATGCGGCCTTCTGCGCGGCGGGGCCGGCCTTCACGGCCGCGATGGCGGCGAGCTCGGCAGCCTTGGCCCCAACCTCGCGGGCAACCGGTGCGGCCTGCGTCGCGACCTGCTGGATCATCGTCTCGAGCTGGCTGAGCCACTCGCGGGCGCGGGAGCTTGCGGCCGCGTCGGCGGCAGCCCCGTCGGCGGCAGCCCGGTCGGCGGGGGCGTCGGCGGGGGCGTCGGCGGCCTCGGGCGCGGGCTCGATGGCCTCGATCGGCTGGTCGGTCATGGCGGACCTCCTTCGTTGGTGTCGGTCCCCATTGTCGCCACCTGCGCCAATTCGGCCAGAGCCGAGGGTCGCGACCCTAGAGGAGCGTCTCGGGATCCACGTCCACACTCCACGGCGCGGCTGGCAGCGGGTCCAGCAGGGCCACCGGGTCCGGCCCGCGCAGCACCACGCTATACCGCCACCTCTCGGCGCGCCGGGCAACGAATGCGGGCGCCGGCCCGACGACCTGAACGGTCGGCGCCACGAGGCGAGCACGTGCCCGCAGCTCGTCGGCATAGGCGATCGCCGCCTTCTCCGCCGCCTCGCGCACAGGCAGACCCACGGTCAGCTTGACCAGCCGGCCGAACGGCGGCGAGCCGAAGCGCTCGCGCAGCGCCAGCTCCTGGGCGTAGAACGAGGCGGCGTCACGGTCGGCCACGGCGGTGATGGCCCGGTGGTCGGGGCGGTACGTCTGGATGAACGCCATCCCCGGCCGACCGCCGCGCCCGGCCCGGCCCACGGCCTGGGCCAGCAGCTGGTACGTCCGCTCGGCCGCCCGCTCGTCGGGCAGGTTGAGCGCCACGTCCGCCGACACCACCCCCACGAGGGTCACCTCGGGCACGTCGATCCCCTTGGCCACGAGGCTCGTCCCCACGAGCACGTCGAGGTGCCCGGCAGCGAACGCGTCGAGCACGCGCTCGGTGGCGCCCTTGCGCTCGGCAATGTCGCGGTCGAGGCGGCCCGTGCGGAGATGCGGGAACCGTGCCCGGACATCGTGCTCCACGCGCTCGGTGCCGCCGCCGAGGTAGCGGATCCGCGGCGACGAGCACGCCGGGCAGCGCGTGGCGGGCGGCCAGGCGCGGCCGCAGTGATGGCACCGAAGCGTGGTCCCGGCCCGGTGGTACACGAGCGGGCGCTCGCAGTCGGGGCACTCCTGGACGAACCCGCAGTCGCGGCAGACGACGACCGAGGCGGTCCCGCGGCGGTTGAGCACGAGGATGGCACGGTCGCCGGCGCGGGTGTCCAGCGCGGCCAGCGCGGCGGCCAGGGGTCCAGAGAGGATCCCCCGATTGCCGGAGGCCAGCTCCTCGCGCATGTCCACGATAGTGACACTCGGCTCGGTGCCAGCCGCCCGGGTCGGCAGGACGAGACGCCGGTACTCGCCCGCCCTCGCGCGGCCCACGCTCTCGACCGACGGCGTCGCCGACCCGAGGACGACCGCGGACCCGGCGCGCGCGGCAAGGTCCAGGGCCGCGTCGCGCGCCTGGAAGCGCGGCGTCCGGTCGCTCTTGTACGCGGGGTCATGCTCCTCGTCCACGACGATGAGCCCGACGTCCGCGAGGGGCGCCAGGACGGCGGTCCTCGTGCCCACCACGACGTCCGCGCCGCCGGCCCTGATCCTGCGCCACTCGTCCGCGCGCTCGCCCTCCCCGAGCGCGGAGTGCAGGACCGCGATCCGGGCCGCGAGGTCAGCGCGGAGCCGGTCCACCACCGGCATGGCGAGCGCGATCTCCGGGACCAGCAGCAGCGCGGGGCGACCCGCAGCGAGGCAGGCGGCGATCGCCTCGACGTAGATCGCGGTCTTGCCGCTTCCGGTGACCCCGTCGAGCAGCAGGGGCCGAGGGTCGCGCGCTTCCACTGCCGCAAGGACCGCGTCGAGCGCCGACGCCTGGTCCGGCGTGAGGTCCGCGTCCGCCGGCCGGGCGCCGCGCGAGGGCACCGGGCGATCGGCCAACGGCCGGCGCGGACGCTCGCGCACCTCCACCCGAACCAGTCCGCGCCGCACGAGGCCCACGAGCGCGGAGGATCCGTGGCGGCCGACGACGGGCGCGGCGACGACCCCGTCCGCAGAGTCCTCAGCCGCCTCGGCCGCCGCTGCCAGCTCGTGAAGCGCGCCGGTCTGCCGTGGCCCCAACGGGCGCCCCGGGGGCTTCGACCCTGCCCGGATCCGCGCCGCCGCGTCGGCGCCCGCGGTCGTCAGCCAGAGTCGCCGCTCATACCGGAGACCCGCCGTCGTCCCGAGCAGCGTCCAGGCGAGGTCCACGAGCCCGGCATCGGCCAGCACCCGGAGTTGGCGCAGGAGCGCCCCGCGGCCCTCCGGCGACGCCAGGTCGCGTGCGGGCCGTGACCGACCGGCCAGGTCGTCGAGGAGGGCCAGGTCGGCCGGTGGCATGCCCCCCTCAACAGCCGCCATGGCCGTCTCCCCGGCTGGCGTGACCTCGACCATCAGCTCGAGCCGCTCCAGGAGGCCCGGAGGAAGCATCGCCCGGACGACTGCGGCAACCGGCGCGAGGTACCGCGCGGCAATCCCCTGCGCGAAGCCGAGTGCGAGCGGCGGCAGCAGCGGCCCGTCGGTGCGGACGCGCGCGACGATGGGCCGCGCCTCGGGTCCGGCCGGCCCGACCTCAGCCAGCGTCGACGCCCCGCGGCGGGAAGTCGCTTCCCCGAGCACGATCCCGATCGCCTGACGACGCCCGAAGGGCACCAGCACGGCCTCGCCGGGCTCCAGGTCTGCCAGCGACGATGGCACGGCATACGTCCAGGTGCGCGGCCCCGGCCCGCCCGGCGCGTCCACTGCCACCTCGACCAGACGCGCTGCGCCCAGGTCGGGCTCGGGCTCGAACGGCAGCACCGGCACGCGCCTGCTAGGTGATCCTGACGCGGCGGTCGGCGTTGCGGCGCTTCTCCTGGGCGATGATCGCCTCGATCTCCGCGGCGGTCCGCGCCTGCTGGTTGGTCTCGTTGACCACGACGCGGTCATAGTCGCCGCTCCTCGCCAGCTCGACCGCGGCATTGCGCTGGCGGATCTCGAGCTCGTCGGCGGTTTCCGTGGCGCGCGAGCGGAGGCGCTGGAACAGCTCCTCCATCGACGGCGGCACCAGGAACACCAGGAGCGCGTCGGGGGCCCGCTGCTTGACCGCGGATGCGCCCTGCACGTCGATCTTGAGGATCACGTCGTGACCCTCGGCCAGCGAGTCGGCAACCTCGTTGCGGGGCGTGCCGTACCAGTTGCCGTGGACCTCGGCGAACTCGAGCAGCTCGCCGGCGTCACGCAGCCTCGCGAACTCCGCTGTTGTGAGGAATTGGTAATTGACGCCCGGGACCTCGCCCGGCCGCGGGTGGCGCGTCGTGCAGGTGACCACGTAGTGGTAGTCCGGGTCCCTCGGCCGCTCGCGGAGGGCGTCGAGGATCGTGTCCTTGCCCACCCCCGACGGCCCGCTGATGATCACCAGCTGGGCCCCGGGCGCCCCGAGCAGCGGCGTGGGGTCGGTCATGCCGGACCTCCTGCGGGCCGGCGCCCGGCCGAGGCCTCCGCCGCCCGCAACCCCTCGAGCACGGAGGCGAGCGCGTCGGGGATCGGCGCCTCAACCCGGATCAGCTTCGACGAGGTGGGCGACACGAGCTCGAGCCGCCACGCGTGGAGGAACAGCCGCTCCAGGCCGTCGGGGCCCTTGCGCGCCGTCCCGGTCCCGTAGACTGCGTCGCCCGCCACCGGGTGGCCCAGCGCGGCGCAGTGGACGCGGATCTGGTGCGTCCGGCCGGTCACGAGGTCCAGCTCCAACAGCGTCCAGTCGCGGAACCGCTCGCGCACGCGGTAGCCGGTGGTGGACGGGCGTCCGTCCGAGACCACGGCCATGCGCTTGCGATCCTTCGGGTCGCGTCCGATCGGCGCCTCGATACGGCCCACCGCCGCCGCGACCGAGCCCAAGACCAGCGCGAGGTAGGTCTTGCGCACCCGGCGCGCCTTGAGCTGCGCCATCAGCCCGGCCTGCGCGGCGTCGTTGCGGGCCACGATGAGCAGCCCCGAGGTGTCCCGGTCCAGGCGGTGGACGATGCCCGGGCGGACGACGCCGGCGATGCCACCGTAGTGGTCACCGCGGGCGAGCAGCGCGTTGACGAGCGTGCCGCGCCAGTGCCCGGGCGCTGGGTGGACCACGAGGCCCGACGGCTTGTTGACGATCAGGACGTCGTCGTCCTCATAGACCACGTCCACCGGGATCGTCGGGTCCGGCTCGAGGTGGTACGGGATCTCCGCCGGCGGCACCTCGAGCGTGACCACGCCCGGGCCGCGCATCTCGGAGTTGGCGCGCAGGCGCCGGCCGGAGCCGTCCGCCAGGTGGCCGTCGCTGATCAGCTTCTGGACGTACGAGCGCGAGAGGCCGGTGCGGTCTGCCACGAACCGGTCGATGCGGCCGATGACCGCGCCGTCGGGAACCACCAGTCGCCGCGGGCCGGGCTCCACCGACGGGGGCGCCGGCTCGATGCCGAGCGAGCCCTCGAGGTCCTCGTCGCCGTCAACCACATCGTCCGTGGCGTCCTCGTGCGGGTCGGCGCGGTGACCGGGGTCAGTCATCCGTCCCCCACTCCGCCGTGAAGGGGAAGAGCGCCACGATGAAGATCATGATCAGCGAGGTGGTGATGGCCGCGTCCGCGATGTTGTACGTCCAGAAGCGCCACGCGCCGACGCCCATGTCGATCCAGTCCACAACCTCGCCGAAGCGCAGGCGGTCGATGAGGTTGCCGATGGCGCCGCCGAGCAGCAGCGCGGTGGCGACCGACATCACGATCCCCCGGCCAGCCCTCCGGTGGTACACGACGATCAGGACGATGACCACCAGCGACACGATGGCGAAGGCGGTGGCGGACTGCGGCACCATCCCGAACAGGATGCCGCTGTTGGCGCCATGGACGAAGTTGAGCCACGTCCCGAGGACCGAGATCCCCGAGCCCCTCTCGATGTTGGCGACGATCCACGACTTGGTGAGCTGGTCCGCGACGACGACCGCGATCGCGATGGCCGCGAACAGGAGCCACCGACGGGCCGACGGGCCGCTCCACGCCTTCGCAGCGGGAGCGTCCTCGTCGACGATCTCCTCGTCCTCGCGTGCGTCGAGGCCCTCGGCCCGCCGCTCGGCCACCATCAGGCGCCAACCCGGCGGAGCGCGATGCGGGCCTCCCCGCCCTCGAGCCTGACGGCCACGGCCGCGAGCCCCGCCGGCGGCGCGCCGCGGTGGACGGTGCCCACGAGCGTGTCCGCCAGCACGGGCGCGAGGTGCGGCTCCACCTCGGCGCCAACACCCACGAGCCACAGGTCGATGCGGTCGTCGAGGTCGAGCTCCGCCTCCTTGCGCAGGTCCTGGATCGCGCGCTGCAGCTCGCGGGCGTCGCCCTCGGCCCGGAGCGCGTCGGTGACCTGGGTGTCGATCACGACCACCAGGCCGTCGTCGTGCGCCACCGCGGTTCCGGGGCGCGGCGTCGCCTGCACCTCGACCTCGTCTGCGGCGAGCGTCTCGCCCTCGAGGGTCACGGTGCCGTCGGCGTTGAGCTCGAAACGGCCGTCGCGCGCGGCAGCCATGACTGCCGGGACCTTGGCGCCGAGCCGCTTGCCGACCCTGGGCAGCAGCACCTTCAGGCCACGGTCAACGAGCGCTGACTCGTCGCCGATGAGATCGACCGCCTTGACGTTGGCCTCGGCGCGGATCAGCTCGAGCAGCGCGTCGAGCTCGCCAACCTCGCGGCCCGGCAGCGCAACCCACAGGCGAGCCAGCGGCTGGCGGATCTTGAGCCCGGCCTGCCCGCGAACCGTGCGCGACAGGTCCACGGCCCGCCGGGCGAGGCCCATCGCATCCTCGAGCGCCCCGTCGCGCAGCGGGGCCAGCTCGGCGGCCGGCCAGCCCGAGAGGTGCACCGAGTCCGGCGCGGCGGGATCCACCTGGGCGACGAGGTTCCCGTAGATGGACTCACAGAGGAACGGCAGGATGGGCGCCGCGATCCGCGCAAGCGCGACGAGCGCCTGGTGCAGCGTGGCGAAGGCGGCGTCGCGGTCTGCTCCAGAGTTCCGGGACATGCGGCGGCGCGACAGCCGCAGGTACCAGGTGGACAGGTCGTCGATGAACGCGCCGAGGACGCGCGTGGCGGCCTCGGCGTCGAAGTCGTGCAACAGGCCCTCCACCTCGGTGGCGGTGCCGGCGGCGCGCGACAGGATCCAGCGGTCGAGCGGCGGTCGGTCGGCCACGGTCGGCGCGCCCGCGCCGGGCGTCCAGCCGGCCAGGCGCGCATACGTCACGAAGAAGGCGTAGACGTTCCACAGCACCAGGAGCCCGCGCCGCGCCTCGTCTGCCGCGTGCCAGCCGAACAGGATGTTGTCCTCGGGGCGCGCCGAGGCGTACATCCAGCGCATGACGTCCACGCCCATGCGCTCGGCGGCCTCGTCGAACTCGATGGCGTTGCCCCAGCTCTTGTGCATCGGGCGGCCGTCCTCGCCGAACAGCGTCGCGTACCCGAACAGCGCCTTGAACGGCGCCTGGCGCCGGAGGACGGTGCTCATGGCGAGCATCGAGTAGAACCAGTTGCGGAACTGGCCGGGAAAGCTCTCGGTGACGAAGTCCACCGGGAACCACTTGCTCCAGTACGCCGGATCCTCGCGGAAGTGGATCGTCGAGAACGGGACGATGCCCGCGTCGAGCCACGGGTTGCCGACGTCGGCGATGCGCGTGACGGGCTCGCCGCAGTTGGGGCAGGAGATCCTCACCGCGTCCACGTACGGGCGGTGCGGCGTGTGGCCCTCCAGCTGGTCCCAGCCCTCGACGGCGCGCGCCCTGAGCTCCTCGCGTCCGCCGATCACGTCGAACGTGCCGCAGGCGGCACAGTCGTAGATCGGCAGGGCCAGGCCGTAGTAGCGCTTCTTGGAGATCATCCAGTCGCGCATGTTGAGCAGCCAGTCGAGCTCCCGGTCGCGGCCGAAGCCCGGGAGCCAACGGATGTCGTCCACGACCTCCATGATCTGGTACCGGAGGCTCGCGTCCACCTGCTCGCGGGTCAGCGTCTCGCGCGGCTGGTCGTACACCTCGCCCATGCTGATGTACCACTCGTCCACCAGCCGGAACAGCAGCGGCGTGCTGCACCGCCAGCAGTGCGGGTAGCGGTGGGCGTACGGCTCGAGGTGGTAGAAGAAGCCGCGCTGCTCGAGGTCCGAGACCACCTCCTCGGCCACCTCGGGGGCTTCCTTCCCGGTGAGCCAGCCGAAGCCCTCGTAGTAGCGCCCGTCCTCGTCGATGGGGCCGAAGATCGGGAGCCCGACCTGCCTGCCCAGTTGGTAGTCCTCGGCGCCGCAGCCCGGGGCGATGTGGACGATGCCGGTGCCCTCCGCCTCGCCCACCTGGTCCCACAGGACCACGCGGTGCTCGTAGCCCGTCTCCGCGAAGGCGTCCCGCACGGCTGCGAACTCGTCGAACGGGCCGGTGTAGCGCCAGCCCTCGAGCGCCTTGCCGGTGGTCTCCTCAAGGACGCGGAAGCTGCCCCGGAGGGCCTGCTTGAGCGTGCCCTTCGCGAGCCAGAAGACGCCATCCCCCTGCTGGACCTTCGCGTAGACGAGGTCCTCGCCCACGGCAGCGGCGACGTTCGCGGCGAGCGTCCACGGGGTGGTGGTCCAGACCAGCAGGGCCTCACCCGGCCGGTCCACCAGCGGGAAGCGGACCGTGAGGCCCGGGTCCTCACGGTCGGCGTAGCCCTCGTTCATCTCCATCTGCGAGAGGCCGGTGCCGCAGCGCGGGCACCAGGGCATCGTGTCGTGGCCGCGGTAGACCCAGCCGCGCCGGTGGCACTCGGCGAGGAAGCCCCAGATGAGGTCGTTGTTCTCGTTGCTGAACGTGAAGTAGCTGCCGCCGACCTCAGGCATGCCGAGGCGGCCGACCAGCATCTCCACCGTGTCGGTGACCGGGCCGTCCACGCCCCGGATCGTCGCCAGTTGGCTCGGGTCCCCGTCCATGAGGTCGCGCAGGCGGAGCAGCTCGGCCGGGTCGTTCCAGTCCATCCAGTAGCCCAGGCGGATCGACTGCTCCGTCTGGCGGGCGGCGTAGGTCAGGACGCGCTGCTTGCACAAGCGGACGAACTCGGCGATGCCGTACGCCTCGATGTCGCGCTTGCTGGTGAAGCCCAGTGCCTTCTCCACGTTGACCTCGACCCACAGGCCCTGGCAGTCGAAGCCGTTCTGGAAGCGCTGGTCCTCGCCGAGCATGGCGTGGAACCGCTGGTAGAGGTCCTTGTAGGTGCGGCCCCAGGCGTGGTGGACGCCCATGGGGTTGTTCGCCGTTATCGGCCCGTCGAGGAAGCTCCATCGAGCATTGCCCGCGTTCTGCTCACGCAGGCGCGCGAACGTCCTTCGCTCAGCCCACTCGCGGAGCAGCTCATGCTCCAGGGCGACAAAGTCGGGTCGGGCGGAGACGGGTCGGAACATTGGGCCTCGAGCGTCGCGGGCGCGGCTCCCTCTGGCGGGCCGCGGCGGGCCTCTAAGTCTACGGAACGTCGCCGACCCGTGCGGGGGAGAGACGCCGCGCCGGCGGCGGCGGGCGCAACGCCGTTGCCGAGCCCCTCGTGAAGGCTTCTGAACGGAGACTTCGCCAGCCCAGTTCCGCTCGGCATCGTATGATCCGGCGCGATGTCGACGCCATCGCGTTCTCTGCGTGCCCCGCGTGCGCGGTCCGCCTTCGGGGCGGCCTTCCTGTCCCTGGTCTTCCCCGGGCTCGGGCACGCATATGCGGGCGCCTGGGCCCGGGCCTTGGGCTTCGCGGCCCTGCCCCTGCTGGCGGTCGCCGCCGGCGCTGGCATCGTGCTCGAGAGCGACAGGTTCAAGCTCCTCGCTGCGTTCGCCAGCCCAACCGTGCTCGACGGCGTTCTCGTCGTCAACATCGTCGCGTTCCTGTATCGCGCCGCGGCCGCCGTCGACGCCTGGAATGTGGCCAGGTTCCTCAACATGGCGGACGCTTCCGGCGACGGGCGCCTCGGCCGGGCCCGCATGGCCATCAACCCGCTGTCCATTGCCGGTCTCGCCGCGATCGTGCTCGTCATGGCCGGCTCGCACCTCGTGGTCTGGCGTTACGACGCGCTGGCCCTCTCAGTGGTCAACTGCCTCAACCCCGACACGGCAGATGCGAGTTGCGACTCCGCCAACGGGAACGGGACCGCCAACGCACCGGGCGGGCAACCGTCTGCCTCCACCGCGGGCAGCGATTCATCGGCGAACGCCACGCCGTCGTCCATCCCCACCCCGATCGGCTCGGACACGGGCGCCACCCCGGCCCCGTCGCTCCCGCCCTGGGACGGCACGAGCCGCCTCAACATCCTGCTCGTGGGCACCGACCAGCGGACGGAGTCGCAGGCCGCGTTCAACACCGACACGGTGATCGTGGTCTCGATCGACCCCAAGACCAAGCAGGTCGCAATGCTCCAGCTGCCGAGAGACACCGCGAACGTCCCGGTGCCGCCCAACGCGCAGGGCGTCTGGGGCTCCGTGTACCAAGGCAAGATCACCTCCTGGTTCGCGGCCAATGAGAATCTCACGAACCTGTGGCCGGGGAAGACGGCCCAGGCGCGCGGCTTCGCTGCCCTGCAGTCGATCCTGGGCAACCTGTACGGCCTGAGCATCCCGTACTACGTGAAGGTCGACTTCAAGGGCTTCACGGACGCCGTGGACACGCTGGGCGGCGTGCAGGTCAACGTCCAGATCCCCGTGGCCGAGGACGAGTTCCCGTTCACCGACCAGATCAAGACCCGCGTGTACATCCCCGCCGGCCCGCAGGAGATGAACGGCCAGCAGGCGCTCATCTATGCCCGCTCGCGCCACGGCTCGAACGACTTCGACCGCGGCCACCGCCAGCAGCGCGTGATCCTCTCGCTCAAGAACGAGCTCAACCCGCAGACGGTGTTCGCGAACCTGTCCAGCTTCGTCGAGTCGCTCAAGTCCGCCGTCAAGACCAACATCCCCGTGGGCGACACCACGACGATGGGCAGGCTCCTCAGCCTGGCCTCCCAGATCGACACCAAGAACATCCGCTCGTACGTGTTCTCGCCGCCCTACTTCGCCACTGACATGTGGGGGCCATCAGGTGGCACGAACAGCAACATCGTGATCAAGACGGCACGCGTCCAGTCGGCCGTGCAGCAGGCATTCAGCCTGAGCCCGGCGCTGCTGGCCCTGCGCGACACCCTCAGCGCCGAGGCGGCGCAGGTGTGGGTCAAGGACGGCACGAACGGCATGGGCCTGGCCGGCAATCACGCCGCCTACCTCGACTACTTCGGGATGGACGCCTCGGCACTGACGAAGCTCGCCTCGGCGACGCCCGCCCATACCACCGTCACCGTGTTCAATGGCGCCGCATCGCGCCTGTCGGCCACGATCAAGTACCTGCAGAGCCTGTACGGCGTTACCGTGCAGTCCGCCACGGATCCGGCGGTCAAGGCGGACGTCGTCATCTTGATCGGTCGAGACGCGCAGCAGCTCACGGTGCCATCCGCCGGTTGACCCGGCCGCCCTCGACGTGGCCCGACGCGGCAGCGTCCAAGGCGCGGCTCGCCTCCCGGCTCAGCGGATCGGCGTGAGCCAGCTCGCGTACTGCGGCAGGTTCCCGCGCACCGCGGCGAAGTACGTCTCGCTGACCTTGCGCGAGACCGGGCCGATGGCCCCGGTGCCCACGGCACGGTGGTCCACCTCGGTCACGGCGCTCACCTGGACGCCGGTCCCGCAGAGGAAGACCTCGTCGCAGACGTAGAGCTCGGAGCGGTCGATCGAGCGGACCTCGGTGGGGATGCCCAGATCGGCGGCGAGCGTCAGGATGGCCTTGCGGGTCACGCCCTCGAGGATGTCGTCCGAGACGGGCGGGGTGATCAGCGTCCCGCCCCGGACCACGAACAGGTTCGCAGCGGAGGCCTCCGACGCGTGGCCGCCCGGTGTGAGGACCAACGCCTCGTCATAGCCGTTGAGCTCAGCTTCCGACTTCTGGAAGGCCATGTTGACGTACCCGCCCACGATCTTGCCTCGGGCCGGCAGCGCCTCGTCGGCATTGCGGCGCCAGGTGGACGTCGCGACGCGGATGCCCTTCTCGATGTCCACGTAGTTGCCGAATGGCGTTGCCAGCACGTAGAGCTCGTGGTCGAGGTGGTGCAGCTTGACGCCGATCGCACGGGTGCTCTTGTAGAAGGACGGCCGGATGTAGGCGTCCTCGCGGAATGCGTTTCGCCTGGCGGTCTCCACGACGATGGCTGACAGCTCGTCCACGGACGGCAGATTCTCCATCAGCAGCATCTTGGCGCTGTTGCGGATGCGCTCCATGTGCTCGCGGATGAACAGCCCGTAGAGCTGGCCCTGGTCGGCGTTCCAGTAGGCGCGGATACCCTCGAAGGTGGCTGTGCCGTACATGAACGCGTGGGTCATGATGCTGACCTTGGCGTCCCGCAGGGCCACGTAGTCGCCCTCGAAGTAGGCAATCAGCTCGTCGAGCGGGCGGGGCTGGGGGGCTGCGGACGGTTGCTGGGTGAGCATCGGCGGGCTCCAGGTGGAGTTGCGGCGCGTGACCGCGCGGGCTCGATTCGGTCCCAGAACTCTAGCACGCACGTTCCATCGGCTCGGTGCCGCCCCCTGCCCGGGCCCCCGGCAATGGCCGGGTTCACGTCGTGCAAGCCACCCCATGGCTGCATGGAGCGCTGCCTGCACGGCTCAGCCCCCCGGTGGCGCAATCGTGCGCGCTGACGGCCCGGGCACCCATGTCGCAGCACGAATCGGCCGCCCGGCGGCTGGTCCGCGCGGCCGAGGCACCATGCAACCACCCGGTGGCTAAACCCGAGCGAGGACGGCTGTAGGACGCGGCCCCCGCGGCCCCGACAGCGGTTCAGCCCAGGTGCACGACGCCGGTTAGCTGCGCCACCACGAGTGCGAGGTACGCGACGTACAGCAGCCCCCCCACGAGCAGCGCCCGGCCGTCCAGCGAGCCGCGACGGGCCATCGGCCCGAAGACCGCGGCCACGGCAGCAAGGGCCATGAACGCCGACGCGAACGCCAGGACGGTGTCGCCTGAGACGTGCCAGGCAGACCCGGCGAGCACCAGCGCGACAATCGTAGGGATCGCGGACTGAAACACCATGGCGCCCGTGATGTTCCCCATCGCGAGCGTGTCCTTGTTCTGGCGGACCCAGATGAGGCTGTTGAACTTCTCGGGCAGCTCGGTCGCGATGGGCGCGATGACCAGCGCCAGCAGCAGCTCGGACACGCCCAGGGAGGTTGCCAGGGCGCTGACGGCGCCCACGAACAGGTATGCACCGCCGACGATGCACCCGAGCGCGGCCACCACCTGCAGCGTGACGACGCGCAGCCGCGGGACAGCCGGGTCGGCGGCATGCCCGGGGCGATCGAGGCGGTGGAAGCGAAGGGGCGACAGGTCCTCCTCGCCCGCCTCGTGCTCGGCGTCGAAGTGGCCCTTCACGTAGACGGCGTAGATGGCCGCGAGCATGGCTGCGACGACCCACTTGAGCATCGAGAGCCCTTCGGGCAGGAAGGCCGCGGCGATCGCGAGCGAGTAGGCCCCGACGAAGTACTTGATGTCGTGGACGAGCACGCCCGTGTCCACGGCCATCACCGTGCCCGACGGCCGGCGGTTGCGGTACGCGATCACGCCCACGCCGGTGACGAACATGGCGAGCGTGGACAGCATGAACGGAGCGCCCAGCACGGCGCCGATGCCCACCTCGTCCGTGGCGTGGCCGCCGCCCCCGAATCCGATCGCGATGATGGGGATCATCGTCTCGGGCAGCGCGGTGCCCACAGCGGCGAGGACCGACCCCACGGCGCCCTCGGCCAGCTCGAGCTTGCGCCCGAACCACTCGATGCCGTTGGTGAAGAGCTCGGCTCCCGCGAGGATGACGAAGAAGGCGAGGACGAGCAGGACCGCGTCCACGATCAGCCCTGGAGGCCGAGGGCGGCGATGACCGAGGAGACGATCACCAGCAGCACCAGCACCGACACCAGCGCGAGCCGGCGGTCGTGCGCCGCGAGGAACCCGGCGCCGGACACTGTGACTCGGCCGACCGGCAGCGCCACGAGCAGCGTCATGCCAGCCCAGATGAAGCCCTCCGGCTGGAGGCGCGCGATTTGCCCCGGGATGGCGACCAGCGAATACGGCGGGAAGGATCGGCCACCGAGCGGGTCGATCCCCTTCACCGCCATCCCGACGACGCCGACGAGGATGAACAGCAGGGCGAGCCGAGTGCCCCAAGCCAGCAGGCGCCCTGCGATCGTCTCCAGACGTGCGGCCGTGGCCGCCGTCGAGGTCACCGCGGGGTGCCGCTGCGCGCTCACGAGGCGAGCGCCTTCTGGACCATCTCGACGGCCGTGTAGAGCAGCACGATGACGAACAGCACCTGCAGCAGGCGCGTGTTGACCCGGTGGGCGACACGGCTGCCCAGCGTGGCGCCGACGAAGACGCCGATCGCCGTCGGGCCGGCGACGAACGGGTCGATCTGGCCGCGCAGCAGATAGATGACCGCAGACGAGGTGGCCGTGATGCCGATCATCATGTTGCTCGTGGCGGTGGCCACCCTCAGCGGCACGCCCATCAGGACGTTCATCGTGGGCACCTTCACGATGCCGCCGCCGACGCCCAGGAGTGCCGACACGAGCCCGGCGAAGACCGAGCCGGCCATGCCGAGGGGCAGGCGGTGGACGCGGTAGCCAGGCCCGGCGAGGGTGTCGGTGAAGCTCGGCTCCGCCTCGGAGTCAGGCCCCGGCTCGGCGACGGCTGGCGACGCGGATGCCGGGCTGCCCATGGCGCGGTGGAGCATCGTGCCGGACATCCACAGCAGGAGCGCCGCGAATAGGCCTGCGAGCACCTGCTCGGAGAGCAGGAAGGCGATGAGCCCGCCGACGAGGGCCCCCGACGCGGAGAAGAGCTCGAGCACCATGCCCAGCCGGAGGTTCGCGACGTGCTTCCTCAGGTACACGCTCGCACCGGCGCTCGACGTCACGATGACCGAGACGAGCGACACCGAGACGGACTCCCGCAGCGGCAACCCGAAGCCGAGCGTGAGCAGCGGCACGATGAGCACGCCGCCGCCGAGGCCGAGCAGCGAGCCGAAGAGCCCCGCGAGAACGCCGCCGCCCGCGAGGACGAGGCCGGTGATCACCGGAGGCTCGCCGGGCCGACAGCGCCCCCGGCGACCGGGACCAGCACCGTCAGCGGGCTATGGGCGCAGGTGCTGCGGCGCGTACGGCAGGAGCGCGACGTGGCGGGCCCGCTTGAGGGCCACGGACAGCTCGCGCTGGTGGGCGGCACAGGTGCCGGTCTTCCGGCGCGGCTCGATCTTCGCGCGCTCCGAGAGGTATCGGCGGAGGCGGTTGACCTCCTTGTAGTCGATCGAGACGGTCTTGTCGGCGCAGAAGGAGCAGACCTTCCGGCGTCGGCGGTCGCGATAGTAGTCGTCACGCTTCTTCGTTCGAGAGGGGGGCATGTCATGTCTCCAGGTGTGCGGCTCGGCCGCCGGGGCGGCCCGCAGGCCGCGGCAGGATCGTCAGAAGGGCAGGTCGTCCAGGTCGTCGTCGGACGGCCGGGACGGCGGAGCCTGGCGGGTGGGGCGGACGGTTGCCTCGCCGGCGGAAGGGCCGGCGGAAGCGCCGGCGCCGAAGGAGCCGGAACCGCCGTCATCGTCTCGGACGCGGGCGTCGAGGCTGACGACCTCGTCTGCGGTGATGTCGAGCGAGATCCGCTTCTGGCCGTCCTTGCCTTCGAACTCCCGGGTGCGGAACCGCCCCTCGACGAAGACCTTGTTGCCTTTGCGGAACTGCTCGGCGGCGCGCTCGGCTCGATCGCCCCACACGGTCACGCGGTACCAGTCCGTCTGGTCATCGCGCCACTCGTTGGTCTGCGGGTCGCGGCTCCGGTGGCTGACGGCGACAGAGAACTCGGTCACCGGGCGGCCATTTGGCGTGTAGCGCATTTCTGGGTCGCGTCCCAGGTTGCCGATGATGAAGACCTTTGCGAACGCCATCGTCGGCTCCCCTCGTCAGTCGATCGCCGCGGGCGCGGCCTCGGACTCGGATTCGTCGATCCGCTCGCCCTCGTCAACCTCTTCCTCGTCCTCGACGGGCGGGATGTCGGCGTCCACGTCCTCGGCCTCGCCTGTGGCGGCATCGCGGCGCGCCTTCACGGGCTTGACGACGCGGGTCACGAGATAGCGGAGGACCTCCTCGGTGATCTGGAGGCTGCGCTCCATCTCAGCGATGGCCTCGGCCGGGCTCTCGAACACCACGATGTGGTACGAGCCCTCGCGATAGCGATCGATGGGGTACGCGAGCCGACGACGGCCCCAGGGCGCGACCTTGACGATCTGGCCACCCGAGGCGACGACGTAGCGCGTGGTGCGGTCAATGACCGCGGACGCCCGCTCATCCGGCGCATCCGGCCGGAGGACGAGCATGAGTTCATAGCGGCGCACGGCCTGCAAGACTCCTTCCGATGGGATGAGCCCTGTTGGCGGCATGCCGACACAGGGCAGAAAGGACGGCGGGAGGATAGCACGGGGGGTCAGGATGGCCCATCCCGGACACGCGCCGTGCGAGGCCAAAGGCCCAGCTCCTCGCCTTGTGTATCCTGTCACCTCACTCGCGACAGCCCATCGTGGGGGACCCGTGCAACTCTCCATCTTGCTTCTGGCCGCAGACCGCAACGCAGCCACCCAACTGGCGCAGGCGCTCGCCGCGCCCGGCCACGGGGTGACCGTCGTCGCCACGGTTGAGGACCTGCTGACCTCCGCGCCCCGGTACAGCCTGGTGGTGCTGGACCGGGTTCCCGCAGGCGCGACCGTCGCCGAGGTCATCGCCGGGCTGCACGCGGACACGTCAGGCGCCGTGGCGCCCATCCTCGCCATCTCCCAGACCTCGGACCTCGAGGAGCGGATCGCCCTGCTCGAGGCCGACGCGGACGATGTGCTCACCCGCCCCTTCGACACGGCCGAGCTCGCTGCGCGCATCGAGGCGCTCGCCCTGCACGCCGAGCGGTCCATGAGCCGGCCCGCAGGTCGCTCCATCGGCGAGGGGGACGGGCGGCGCGTGATCGCCGTGTTCAGCCCCAAGGGCGGCGTGGGCACAACGTCGGTCGCCACCAACCTCGCGCTGATCGCCGCTGAGCGCCACCCCAACCAGACGCTGATCATGGACCTCGACCTGTCGTTCGGCCAGGTCGCCTCGCACCTCAACCTGACCCCGAAGCAGTCGGTGCTCGAGCTCGCGCGCGACGTCGCCGCCCAGCACGAACCCGAGCTCTTCCGGACGTACGCCATCCATCACCCGGGCAACCTCCAGGTGCTGGCGGCTCCACCCGGACCGGGCTTCTCGTCGCTGATCACCGCCCAGCACATCGAGCAGATCGTCGCCGCGGCTGCCGAGGCCTACGAGGTGGTGGTCATCGATGCGGGCACGGCGCTCGACGAGCGTGCCATGACGGTGTTCGGCCGGAGCGACACGACGATCATCCCGGTCCTGCCGGAGATCCCTGCGCTGAACTCCGTCCACCTGATGTTCGACCAGCTCACCGACATCGGAGCGTTGGGCGGCTCCATTCTGTTCGTGCTCAATAACGCCTTCGCCCGCGACCTGCTCAAGCGCACGGACATCGAGACGGCACTGGGTGCGAAGATCGCTGCCGAGCTCCCGTATGACCCGCTCGTGTACCTCAAGGCCGTGAACGAGGGCGTGCCCGTCGTCCGCGGCTCGGCGCGCTCCCTGCCGGCGGAGAGGCTGCGGGCGCTGGCCGACATCGTTCTCGGACCGGTGAACGATCCGGCGCGAGTGGCGGCGGCGCCGGCGTCCAAGGAGAAGCGGGGTCTCTTCGGCCGCCACTAGCTCATGGAGCCAGCGAATGGAGGACGACGGTCAGGCCGACGGGGAGCGGGCATTCTGCCCCCTCTGCGGCACGCCGCTGGCCCCGTGGGCGAGGTTCTGCCCCAAGTGTGGCAACGCCGTCGCCCCGCCGCCCGCCGACATGGCTCCCACGAGGTCGCCAGGGGTGTCCAGGAAGGTCAACCCGTACCGTGAGGCGCTGATCACGATTGGCATCCTCGCCGTCGCCATCCTCGCCGTCGGCGCCGTGGTCCAGGCCCGCGGGCTCCCGTTCAACCTCGGCAGCCAGCCTGTGCCCGGTGCCGGTGAGATCTGGTTCGGCGACAGCTTCAACGCCTCCACCTTCGAGCTGCACGAGCGCTGGTCGACGGTGCAGGTCGGGCGGCCGCTCGCGGGGGTGGCGCACACGACCCGGACCGTCGAGGCGAGCGGGGCGAAATTGCACATCGACCTCGACGGCGCCACCGTCGCAGACCAGCTGCTGGCGAGGATCTCGGGTCCGGGCGACTTGATCGGCTTCACGTTCACACCGCCGGCCGCGGGGACCTACACCTTCTCCATCGTCGGGCTCGACGGCACGGTCCTCGCCAAGGGGTCGATCCCCGCGCAGTAGCGGTGGTCACGCCATTGTGGTCCCGAGGGCGAGGTTCGAACTCGCACGGGGTTGCCCCCGGCGGTGTTTAAGACCGCCGCGTCTGCCGGTTCCGCCACCTCGGGCAAGACCGATCGTAGTCCCTCCGGGCCGTCCACCGCTGAGCCGTCCGCCCGGTTCTAGAACCGGTACCCGTCGCGCCGCAGGGCTTCGATCCGGCGCTTGCGCAGGTCCAGCGACTGGTAGCCGAAGGCGAGGGTTCCGAGCAGGAACGCGATCGCCACCGCCGGCACGTCGCCACGCAGCGCGCCCGCCGGCCCGACACTGTGCAGGTCGGCCAGGTGCACGCGTCCTGCGAGGAGCAGCACCCCGGTCGTCGCCCAGGTGGCACCCGCGTAGCCCGTGATGGCCGCCACGAACACCGAGGGCGCGTCGGCGACGATCATGACGACGCTGATGACGACGCCCGCCACGATGCCCCCCAGCAGCGTCAGCGGGCCACCGTCGATCCCGATGGCCGCCAGGAGCCCGCTTCCGACGGTCGCTCCCAGCCCGATCCCCAGCACGAGCACGGCGCCGTCGAACCACAGGCCGGCGAGCGCCGCCAGCACCAGGCCCAGCGTGGCGCCGGCCAGCCAGCCACCGAGCGTCGCGAACAGCCCGTCGCCCGCGATCGACGCCACGAGGTCCGCGCCCAGGACGAGTCCGGTGAGGAACCCCCAGAGCGGCAGGAGGACGTAGAACATCCGGGTCCCGAAGCCGGCGACCACCGCCCCGACGATGATCGCCGCGGCGGCCACCAGCAGCGTCTCCACGCGCTACCTCCTCGATCGCGCCGACACGGCGCGCCCGCCCACGGTAGCGCGCATCCGGGCCGCCACCAACGCCGAACCGGCCCCCGGAAACGCCGAACCGGCCCCCGAGAGGGCCGGTTCTGGTTCAGTCAGTGGAGGCGACGGTCGGATTCGAACCGACGAATAAGGGTTTTGCAGACCCCCGCGTTGGGCCACTTCGCCACGTCGCCGCGTCGAGCGTGATCGTGAGGATACCGGGAACGTGCCGTTCCTGCGACGTCGCCGGGGCCCCGGTCGGGCCTGGGCAGGGCGCCGCGGGCGTCCCCGGAGAGTTGGCTGCCCCTCGAGGATTCGAACCTCGGCTCACGGATCCAAAGTCCGCTGTCCTACCGCTAGACGAAGGGGCAGGGCGCCACGGGCTAGGGTACGCGATGAGGGGGAGTGGAGCGGAAGACGGGACTCGAACCCGCGACCCTCACCTTGGCAAGGTGATGCTCTACCAACTGAGCCACTTCCGCTCGATATGCCGACCGAGTGTTGGTGCCGAGAGCCAGATTCGAACTGGCGACACCGCGATTTTCAGTCGCGTGCTCTACCAACTGAGCTACCTCGGCCCGGACCCGGGATCCCGCAGGAGCCCCGTCGGCGGGGCGGAGAATACCACGGCCCCGGAACGGGCGTCCACCGTGCCGGGGCGGCCTCAGCGCCACCCCTGCCAAGTGAACCCCGGGGGCGTCGCGGGAGGTTCGGGCGGCCGGGGCGGGTCCGGCGGAGCCGGGGGCGACGGTGGATCGTCCGACCCAGCGGTGCTCGCCTCGAGGCCCCGCAGCCCGGCATCCACCACGGGCGCGTCGTTGACCACGACGAGACTCGGCGAGTCGACCGGCGCCTCGCCGGTGAGCTGGCGCAGGCGGTTGATCCGGTCCAGCACCGGCGGGTGCGTCGAGAACATGTCGCTCGACTCCGCGGTCGCCGCCTTGACGGGGTTCTCGAAGTAGAGGTGCTGGGTGGCGCGGTTCGCCACCTCGAGCGGTTCGGTGTCCAGGGCGATCTTGGCGAGCGCCCGCTCCAAGCCGTACGGGTTGCGCGTGAGCTCCACCGACGACGCATCCGCGAGGTACTCGCGCTGGCGGCTCACGGCCAGCTGGACGAGCTTGGCCGCGATCGGCGCCACGATCGCGAGGACCAGGGCGATGATCATCATGATGGCCGCGAAGCCGCCCGACTCGCCGGAGTTGCTGCTGCGCCGCCGCCGACCGCTCACGCTGCCCCAGAAGGTCATCCGCAGGAACATGTCCGAGATCAGCGCCACCGCGCCCACGAGGACGCCCACCATCAGCGAGAAGCGGATGTCGAAGTTGCGGACGTGCGATAGCTCGTGGCCCATGACGCCCTGAAGCTCCTCCCGGTCGAGCTTCTGGAGCAGCCCCACAGTGATCGCCACCGACGCGTGTTGCGGGTCTCGCCCGGTCGCGAAGGCGTTGGGCGCCGTGTCGTCGATGATGTAGACGCGGGGCATGGGGACGCCGGCCGCGGTTGCCATCTCCTGGACGACATTGAAGAACTGCGGGGCCGAGTTGGCGTCCACCTCCTTGGCCCCAGACGATGCCAGCACGATCGCGTCCCCGGCGTAGAACGCGATCAGCGCGGAAGCGAAGCCCACGATCAGCGCGATGGCCGCCGCCACGGCGCCGTAGCCGACGGAGCCGCCTGCCGCCCCGCCGATGGCGAACCCGAGCGCACCGAGCAGCAGGACCACGACCAGCGAGAGCAGCACCGAATTGCGGCGGTTGGCCGCGATCTGGTTGTAGAAGGTCGCCGTCGCCATGGGGTGAGCGGAGCCGGGCTCCGGGGCCGGACGGGCGCTGTGGCCGCCGGCGCCGGGTTGCGGGCTACTTGAGGCTCAGGTCCACGGTCGGGACGGCCTGCGCCTCGGGCTCGGCCGCGAAGAACTCGCGCTTGGCGAAGCCAAACATCCCAGCGAGGAGGACCGCCGGGAACGTCTGGATGCCGTTGTTGTAGTCGAGCACGGTGGCGTTGTAATGCTGCCGTGCGAAGCTGATCTGGTTCTCCGTGGTGCTGAGCTGCTCCTGAAGGCTCAGGACGTTCTGGTTCGCCTTGAGGTCCGGGTAGTTCTCCGCCACCGCGAACAGCGAGCGCAGGGCGCCGGTCAGCTGGTTCTCCGCGGCGGACTGGGCGGCCGGGCCCTGGGCACCAGCCGCGATCGCGCTGGCGCGGGCTTCGGTGACCTTCGTCAGGACGTCCTGCTCGAAGCTCATGTAGCCCTTCACGGCCGCGACGAGGTTGGGGATCAGGTCGTGGCGGCGCTTCAGCTGGACGTCGATCTGGCTGAACGCCTCATCGACGCGGTTGCGCCTCCCGATGAGGCCGTTGTAGATGCCGATGACCACCACGACGATGACGACGATGATGGCCAGCACGATGAGGAGCGGCATGGAGTCGGTCTCCCTCCGGCTGGGAGCCCCTCGCGGACCCCGTGGGAGCCAGCATAGCGCGGCACGCGCCGCGTGTCGGCGGTCAGCGGCGCACGCGCGCGTGTCGGCGGTCAGCGCCGCAAGAGATGCCTGCCCATGCTCGGCCGCGGGTCCGGGACATCCCTTCCGAATCACACCGAGGCGCGTCGGCACGAGGGTCACCGCGCGTCGGCCGCCCTGCTGACTCCCAGGCCGCACATTCCGTGTGCACGGCTCCGAGTGCGGCCTGGGAGTCAGCGAGGTGACCGGCCACGGATCAGATCCACGGCCCCATGAGGACGAGCGCTGCCTGCCGGGCCGCACAGCGACCAAGATGGGCCGGAAGTGCGGCCGCACAGGCATCAGGTCACCGGGATGGCCCTCGGCCGTGCGACGGGACGGGGGGTCGTGTCGCCCGTCAGCGTCGCCCGTGATCCCTGCCCGTGCTCGACGTCGCCGATGTCGCGACTCACGTGTCGCCCATGTCGCGACGCATGACAGTGGTGGGCGGTGAGTGGGCGGTGAGGGACTCGAACCCCCGACATCCTCGGTGTAAACGAGGCGCTCTGACCAGCTGAGCTAACCGCCCGGAACGTGAAACGGGCGGCCCGTCGGCCGCCCGCGAGGGGTCAGGAGAGTGGTGCCCAGGCCGGGACTTGAACCCGGATGAGTTGCCTCATACGCCCCTCAAACGTACGCGTATACCAATTCCGCCACCTGGGCAGGTGTCCCGCTCGCCGTGTGCCGTCACACCGCAGTGGGTGGTACCGAGGGAGGGAGTCGAACCCACACGACCTTGCGGCCACTGGTACCTGAAACCAGCGCGTCTACCATTCCGCCACCTCGGCACGCAACGCGCCGGCTCGCACGAAGGCTCACCGGCTCGCAGCGAGGCGCCATGCTAGCACATCCCAAAACCGGTCGCCGGTGTGGACGATGAGCCTCGGGGTGTTGCCGGACAGGCCCTTCGCCACCATCTGCTCGTCGGCCCAGACGATGGGCAGGACCGGCAGCTTGGCCGAGAGCCCGCCGAGCAACGCACTCCACGCAGCCTTGCGCTGGGTCATCGGGGCGTATCGCCGGGTTGCATCGAGAAGGGCGTCCATCGCGGGGTCCTGGAAGCCTGAGCGGTTCGAGCCGCTGGCGCGGACCTGGGACGAGTCGAGCAGAGGGTAGAGGTCCGGCTCGAGCCCAAAGGCAATGTCGAGCACGGCAGCTGTGAAGCTCCCCGCTTTGAGCCGGGCGGCAAGGTCAGTGCCGTTGAGAGAGGTCACGGTCACGGTCAGCCCGAGCTGGGTCCAGTCGTCCTTGACGGCGCTCGCGACCGCGGCGAGTCGCGGGTTGAGGTCTGCCGACACGGTCAGGATCTCGATTGACAAGGGCGCCTTGGCTTTCGGCAGCGTCCACTTGCCGCCCACCAGCGTCCAGCCGGCGCCCCGCAGAAGCTTGGCGGCCGCGGTGCGGTTGTACGCCACCGGAACCACCTTCGAGGCGTCGTACGCCCACGATTCGGGCGGCACCAGCGCGTTCGCCACACGACCCTGCCCGCCGAGGTCGGTTGCCAAGATGGTCGCCCTGTCGATGGCGCCCAGAAGTGCCTTGCGGACGTTGGGGTCTGCGAATTCGGGGTGTGACGGGCGCAGGTTCAGCAGGACCGCCGAGAGGGTGGTGGTTGGGTAGTCGGCGACCGACGCACCGGCGGAGGCGCTCATCGTCTTCGTGGTGGCGGCCGTGAGGCCTGAGGCACCGTCGATCTGCCCTGCGGCGAAGGCTGCTGCAAGGGCGTCCTCGGAGGCGTAGAAGTCCACCTCGATCTTCTGCACCGGGCTCGCGTTCGGGTCCGGCACTGCCGTCGGCGACGGAGTGGGCGTGGCGGCGGAGG
>JBBIIL010000003.1:141153-149486 GCA_037446495.1 Chloroflexota bacterium
CGCCCGCTGACGGCACCGCGCCGGAGGCGCCCGCTGACGGCACCGCGCCGGAGGCGCCCGCTGACGGCACCGCGCCGGAGGCCGACGGGATGGGCGCGCCCTGACCGACGCCGTCCGTGCCGCCGGACGCTCCTGGGGTGGCACCGGCGCCACCCATGGCGGAAGGCACGAGGACCGCGTGCGTGTCGTCAATCTGGGTCAGCTGGTAAGGACCGCTGCCCACGGGGTTGAGTGCGAAGGCGCTCGCGGCGAGGTCCGACATCGCGACGCCGGTCAGCAGGTGCGAGGGGAGCAGCGGCTGCGTGAGCGCGGCAAGGAACCCGCCCACGGGGGCGCCCAGTGTGAAACGCACGGTTCGGTCGTCCACCTTCTTCACAGCGACGTCAGCCCATGTGGAGGCCATGCCCCCCGCCGCGGCCGGGTCCTTGAGCGCGGACACGGTGTAGACGACGTCGTCGGCGGTGACGGGCTGGCCGTCCTGCCAGGTGGCGTCCGGGCGGATCGTGACGGTCCACACCTGGCCGCTCTTGTCCACCGTCCACGACGCAGCGAGGTCCGGCACGAGCGTGTCTGCCGGCCCCATCTTCACGAGGCCGCTGAAGATCAGCCCCACGAGCGTCTTGTCGGCGCGCGTGCGCGCCGTGACCGGGGTGATGGACGATGGCCGGCCAACCACGCCCTCGCGGTACACCACACCGCTGTTGGGCGCGACGGAGGCGAGCTCGCTGGGGGCGCTGCTCGAGCTAGGCGCCGGGGCGCTGACTTGGGGGATCGCGATGACGAGTGCTGCAACGGCGAGCACCGCGACGAGCGCGCCGACAACGGCGCGATCGCGGGCAGCAGTGACGACGCGTTGCGGATCCGGCGGGCGCGCGCCCGCGGAAGGGATCACGCCTGAGCGGTGAAGGACACCAGCGCGAAGACGACGAACAGCACCAGCAGCACGATGGTGAACTGCCAGAGCCGGCGCTCGATGCCGCGGCGGCTGCGGTAGACGGCAGAGTCACCGCCGAAGGTGCCGGACAGGCCGGTCCCTCGCGCCTGCATGAGGATCGCGGCGATGAGCGCGATGTCCAGAATGATCTGGCCGACCGCCAGGAACGGGTTCACGGAATCTACGTCCTCTTCAGGTGTGACGGAGCGCGATGGTACCAGACGCGCTCCATCCGCCGGTGCGTCAGGCTGGATCGAGCCTCGAAGTGCCGGTCATCCCCTCCCACCGGGGCAGCCCCGCGAGCTCGAGGATGGTCGGCGCCACGTCGGCGAGGACGCCGTCGCGCAGGGTTCGCCCCGCCAGCGCGCGGCCCATCCCCAGCAACGGCACCGGGTTGAGCGAGTGGGCGGTGACGGGGTTGCCCTGGGCGTCCTTGAGCTCATCGGCATTGCCGTGGTCCGCGGTGACGAGCAGGACCGCACCCGGGCCGCGCAGGTCGGCGGCCTCGACGCGCTCGATGGCGTCCACCACGCGGCCGATGCAGTCGTCGACGGTGGCGAGGGCCCGGATCGTCGCGTCCCAGACGCCCGTGTGCGCGACCATGTCGGGGTTGGCGTAGTTCGCGACGATGAAGTCGTATGCCCCCGACTCGATGGCGGCCACCAGCTCGTCTGTCACGCCGGCGGCGCTCATCTCGGGCTGGAGGTCATAGGTCGCCACCTTGGGGCTCGGCACGAGCCGGCGCTCCTCGCCCGGCCACGCCGCCTCGACGCCGCCGTTGAAGAAGTACGTCACGTGGGCGTACTTCTCGGTCTCGGCGACGTGGAGCTGCGTCCAGCCCAGCTCGGAGAACGCCTGCGCCAGCGAGCGCGCCTCCTCGGGCGCGAACGCCACCTCCACCGGCAGCCCCGACTCGTACTCGCTCATCGTGACCACGAACAGGTTGCGCGGGGCGGGCCGGCCGGACGGTGACGTTCGGTCGAAGGCGTCGAAGCCCGCGTCAGCGAGCGCGTGCACGAGCTGGCGGGCCCGGTCGGCGCGGAAGTTGAAGTGCACGATCGGGTCTCCGTCGCGCAGCTCGCCGTCGGCCCCGTCCACGACGGTCGGGACCACGAACTCGTCCGTCTCGCCGCGAGCGTACGCGGCGCGGATGGCCGCCTCCGCGGATCCGGCGTGAAGCCCCTCGGCGTGGACGATCGCGTCGTAGCCCTTCTCAGTGCGCTCCCAGCGCTTGTCGCGGTCCATCGCGTAGTAGCGGCCGCCGACGGATGCCACCTTGACGTTGGGGTGGGCGGCGGCGAGGCGCGTCTCGAGATCCGCCATGAACCCGAGCGCCGAGCTCGGCGCGGTGTCGCGCCCGTCCAGCAGCGCGTGGACCTTGACCTCGGGCACGCCCAGCCTGGCGGCCAGCTCGACGAGCGCGACCAGGTGCCGGTCGTGGCTGTGCACGCCGCCCGGGCCGATCAGGCCGACGGCATGGAGGCGCCCCGCCTCGACGGCACGTCGGCACGCGTCGAGGAGCGCGGGCCGTTCGAAGAACGAGTCGTCGCCGATCGCCGCGTCGATGCGCGGCAGGTCCTGGAGGACGGGCCGTCCGGTGCCGAGGTTGAGGTGCCCCACCTCAGAGTTGCCCATCTGCCCCTTCGGCAGCGCAACGGCGTCCTCCGACGCACGGAGGACGCTGTGCGGCCAGCGATCGAGCAGCGCCCGCCAGCGAGGCATGGGTGCTGCGGCGATCGCGTCGGCCTCCTTCGTGCGTCCGATCCCGAACCCGTCGAGGATGACCAGGACGATCGGGCGCGGCCGGCCGGCCGTCGTCACGAGGCGAGCCCGCGGGCCCTCGCGGTGATGCCGGCGCGCGCGGCGATGCCGGCCATCTCATCGGGCTTGAGCGAAGCCCCGCCGATCAGCGCACCGTCCACGCCGGGCTCGGCGAGGAACTCCTCGATGTTCGCCGAGGTCACGGAGCCGCCGTACAGGACGGGCGTCCCGTCGGCGTGGCTCCCCCACCCCATCGCGCGGAGGCTGGCGCGGATCGCCTCGGCCATGGCCTGCGCATCCGAGCCGCGGGCGTTCTTGCCGGTGCCGATCGCCCAGACCGGCTCGTACGCGACGACCAGCCCGGCGGCGGCAAGCGCCTCGGGGTCACGCCCCTCGAGGGCGCCCCGCAGCTGGGTGTCCACGACCTCTGCCTCTCGGCCAGCCTCGCGCTCCGCGAGGACCTCGCCCACGCACAGGATGGGGCGCAGCCCGGCGGCGACGGCGCGGTCGATCTTCTTGCCGACCAGCGCATCGGTCTCGCCGAAGTGGGCGCGCCGCTCGCTGTGGCCCAGGATGACCCACGTGGCGAGGCCGGCGAGCATGAGGACGCTCACCTCGCCGGTGTAGGCACCGGCGAGCTCGTGGTGGACGTTCTGGGCGCCAACGCCGACCTCCTCGCCGGCAAGCGCATCGCGGACGGCGGCGAGGCTCACGTACGGCGGGCAGATCACGCGCGTCACGCCGGGCTCCCGGGTGCGCGCGGCGATCGTCCGGGCAAGCTCGCCGGCGTCGGCTGGGGTGGTGTTCATCTTCCAGTTGGCGGCAATCACAATCGGGCGCATGGACAGATCATGCCAGAGGCGCGCGCGAACCCTCCCTGCCCCTCGGCCCGCCCGCGGGCGCCGCTCGGCCCGCCCGCCGACCCCCGGTGTCCTCCGCGGCCATGCCGGATGGATGGTGGCGCCGCCGCCTGCCGATCCCCTGATCGTCGTGCAGGGCCAGACGCTCCATGCGGTCGAGCGCACGCTGCACGGCCGATCGGTGCAGCTCGAGACGCGCGGCGATCTCGGAGAGGGACGCCTCGGGAGTCTCACGCCGAGCCTCCGCCACCGCGCGGACCGTCCGCGGCTGGCTGGCCAGGCGGCCGTCCTCGTCAAGCGACTCGATGGCGGCGAGCTGGCGTCCCGCTGCGGCCACCGACCGCTGGAGATTCGCCGATTCGGCATTGATCACCCGGTTGAGATCCCCGCGCAGGCTGCGCGCCACGCCCCGGGCCTGCAGCTCGAGCAGCGCGGCGCTGGCACCCACCCGACCGAGGAACGCGGCGATCGCCTCGGCACTCTTCCACGTCACCACGCCCGAGCCTCGCCGCACCCGCCACGACGCCGGCAGCCCGACGTCCGCGAGGCGATCCGCGAGCGGCGCCGCCTCCTCCAGCGGCACCACGAACTCGAGGTGGGCGCGGCCGGCGGCAAGGCTGAGCGACCCGCGGGCCAGGAACCGGCCCCGCAGCCACGCCAGGCGGCAGTGCTCGGCCGCCCTCGCCCAGTCGAGCTCGGCCTCGGGCAAGGTGATCGTCCGGCGAACGGCATGCGGGCGGGTGCCCGCCGCATGGCCGCCGAGTCGAACCGCCAGGCGTGCCACGGCCGCCTCGCGGGTCACGAGCCGAGCGCCCAGGCCGGCCAGCTCAGCGGTCCGGTCGCACGTCCGCGACGGGTCCACGGCCGCGACTTCGGCCCGGAGCGCCGCAACCAGGTCCCGCTCGGTGCCGGACATACCGCCTAGGCGGACCGCTCGACGCGCGCGGCCACGGGGCGGCGCCGGCGGCCGCCCTCCCGGTCCCAGGCGCGGATGATGGAGGCAGCGAGGTTCGCGGAATCGTGGCGGCGCATGTTGGCAGGGTCCACGAGGTCGTCCAGCACGAGCCGCGCGCCCGTGCGCCCCTTGGGCGGCCAGCGAAGGCGGACTGGCTCGCCCGCCCAGCCGTCGGGGCCCGAGGCGTCGAACCGGTTGTTCGCGAGCACGAGATCCGGCAGGTGGGCGCAGCCGTGGACCTCGAGCGCGTCGAGGTGGTCTGCCAAGTCGTACCCGTGCGTCTCGCCCTCCTGCGTGGCCACGTTGCACGCGAACACGATGAGCGCGCCGGAGTCGGCGACGGCCTCGCGGATGCCCGGCACGAGCAGGGCCGGCAGCAGGCTCGTGTAGAGGCTGCCCGGGCCGAGCACGACGACGTCCGCCTCGGCGATGGCGCGCAGGGCGTCCTCGGTGGGGCGCACATCGGCGGGCGTCACCCAGACCCTCTCGAGACCCTTCGTGTGGGCGATGCGGGTCTGGCCCGTGACCTCGGTGCCGTCAATGAGGCGGCCGTGCAGCGTGAGCACCGTGCCCGTGGCGGGCACGACGCTGCCGCGCACGGCGAGGACGCGGTTCATCTCGCGGACACCCTGCTCGAAGTCGCCCTGCTCCAGCTGCACGAGTGCCGCGAGCAGCAGGTTCCCGATCGCGTGGCCGCCCAAGCCGGTCTCGGCCGCGGCGAACGGGCCATCCACGGGCATCCCCGCGGCGTCAGCCGCCGACACCTTGTCCGGGTCCGCGGGTGACGTGGTCGCCGGGCCCGCCCCCGGGAAGCGGTACTGGAGCAGGCGGCCCATCAGCGCCCCGTCGTCCGCGAGCGCCACGACGCAGTTGCGGATGTCGCCCACAGCCGGGATGCCCAGCTCCTCACGCAGCACGCCCGACGAGCCGCCGTCGTCCGCGACAGTCACGACCGCAGTCAGGTTGGAGGTGTACTCCTTGAGCCCCCGGAGGAGTGTGGACAGGCCCGTGCCGCCGCCAATCGCCACGATCCGGGGGCCACGGGCAAGGAACCGCTTCTGGTAGATCACCTCGACCATGGGCTGGTCGCGGTCCCACAGCGCGAACGGGTCCACCAGCGCGCGGATCAGCCGGTACGAGCCCAGCAGGAACAGCAGCACGCCGGCGGAGCCCAGCAGGACGCCTCGCAGCTGGTACGGCAGGAACTGGAAGGTCAGCAGGTTGACGAGCTCGCCCAAGGGGTCGCCGGGCTCGAGCGATGCCGTCAGTTGGCGCAGCAGGTGGGCGATCCCGAGGGCCAGGACCACGAGGCCGACGAAGGCAACGAGCAGCCAGCGCTTGACCCCAATGCCGATGGTCAGCCACCGGCGCAGGTTCACCGCTCGAGCTCCCGGTGGAAGACCGAGACCGGCCCGAAGTCGCGCTCGCGCAGCCAGGCCGCAAGCTGCTCGGTCATGACGATCGAGCGGTGGAACCCCCCGGTGCAGCCGATCGCGATGGTGAGCCGCGTCTTGCCCTCGTCGACATAGGCCGGCACGAGCAGGTCCAGCAGGCCCTTGAGCCGGTCGAGGAACGCGTCGGCGATGGGCTGCCCCATCACGTAGTCGCGAACGGGTTCCGTGAGGCCGTTCTGGTGGCGCAGATCCTCGATGTAGTGCGGGTTCTTCATGAACCGGACATCGAGCACGAGGTCTGCCTCCAGCGGCACCCCGTACTTGAACCCGAAGCTGATCAGCTGGATGGACAGCTGGTCCGAGTTCTGGACGTCCCCGAGACGGGCGAAGATCCGCTCGCGCAGCTCGCGGAGCGAGGAGTGACTGGTGTCGATGACCACGTCGGCCTGCATCCGGACGCTCTCGAGCATCGAGCGCTCGAGATTGATGCTGGTGGCGATGCCGCGCTCGTCCGCGAGCGGATGGCGGTGGCGGGTCTCGCTGAACCGGCGGATCAGGACCTCGTCGCTCGCCTCGAGGAAGAAGATGACCGGCCGGATGCCGCGGCCCTCAAGCGCTCCGCGCATGGCGCCGAACGCCAGCGGGACGTCGCCGGTGCGGGCATCGAGCACGATGGCCGTGTGGGCGAACCGCAGCGGGTCCTGGGACACGAGGTCCGCCAGGTCGCGGAGCAGCTCGCCCGGGAGGTTGTCCACGACGATGTAGCCGAGGTCCTCGAACAGCTTCGCGGCGGCCGTCTTGCCGCCCCCGGAGAGGCCCGTGAGGACGACCACCTGCTGGCTCATGACGTCGCCCGCACGCGCCGGCGCCGAGCCGTCGAAGTCCCCCGCCAGGTGCCGGTCCGCCGTCATGCCGCTACCGCGGCCGCGTCCACGGCACCGGCTACTTCCCGGTCCGCCGGATCACGATGATCGTCCCCTCGAAGAGGGCGTACATCGTGATGAGCAGCGCGAGCGGACTGACGAGGTCGCCGCCCGGGGTGATCACGGCGGCGAAGATCGTCATGCCCAGGATGGCCTGGCGACGCGCCCCGGTCAGCTTGGCCGACGTGACGATGCCGACCCGGGAGAGTGCATACAGGATGATCGGGAACTGCATGATCAGCCCGAACACCAGGAACAGCGTCGTCACGAAGTCGAAGTACGCCTCGGCCGTGATGAGCGGCTGCAGCTTGTCGGACGCGAAGCCCACGAGGAAGCCGGCCGCATACGGCAGGATGAAGTAGGCGATGCCGACGCCGAGGACGAAGAACAGCAGCGCCGCGGGGATCCACGGCAGCGACATGCGCCGCTCCTTGGCGGTGAGGCCAGGCGCGATGAAGGCCCAGCCCTGGTAGAGGATCACCGGCATGCCCAGGATGATCCCCACAACCAGCGCGATCTTGACGTGGATCATGAACGCGTCCCCGAGGCCGGTGAAGAAGAGGGGCCGGTTGCCCGGGATCGGAGCGGCGAGGATGGCGATGATGGGGTCCGCGAGGACGAAGCCCACGATGCCGCCGAGCAGCACCGCGATGGCCGCCTTGAACAGGCGGTTGCGCAGCTCGACGAGATGCTCGACGAGCGTCATCTCCGCCACCGTCGTGGCGGGCGCCGGGTCGGGGGCGCTCGCGGGGACGGGCGGCGTGGTCACCACGGCCGGGATGCCGGCGTTCGCTTCGGCCATGGGATCGGCTGGGTCCGGGACGCCGCGAGGGGCTAGGCGCCGGCCTCGGGCGACATTGGCGCCTGGGCTGCGACGGCGTGCGCGGGCGCGGCCTCATCCGGGAGCGCCGCTCCGGGCGCTGTGACCAAGGACGGCGCCACAGCCTCGGCGGCGGGGACCACCACCGCTGCCGCGATCGAGGCGGGGGCGGGGGCCGCCTGGGCGGGGGCGGGCACAGGCACGGGCGCTGCCGGCACCGGGGCGGGGGCAGGGGCGACGACGCCGGTCAGGGACGTGGCCTCCTGAACGTCAGACGCGGCCTTCCGAAACTCCTTGATGCTCTTGCCCAGCGCGGAGCCCACGTCCGGCAGCTTGCCGGGACCCACGACGATCAGGGCGATCACCAGGATCAGGATCAGGTGTGCGGGCGTCAGTCCGAGCGGCATGTGGCACCTCGACGGTGAGAAGCGGCGATCCGGGCCGGGATGTCCAGAACCGCCTCAGGGTAGCACAGCGAGCATGGCCGACCACTCGGCTGCGGCGGCTGCGAGCCGCTCGCCGGGGTCCGCCGGGGCGCCCGCCGGAGCGGGTCCGAGCGCCGCGCGCGCGATCGAGCGCGACACGTTCACCAGCAGCCCGCCGCCACGTCCGGTCCCCGCCGGGGGCGCGGTCGCGGTCCCAGGGGTTGCGCGTGACGCCATAACCTGAGTTTTCGGTGGAAGACC
>JBBIIL010000004.1:0-141547 GCA_037446495.1 Chloroflexota bacterium
CCTTTGGGTCCGGCGTCAACCGTCAGCGGCTGCTTGGTTCGGCCCGCCATGGCTGCACCGGCAGCGGCGGCGCCCGCCCCGCCAGCCAAGGCGCCTCCAGCACCGGCCGCGGCCGATTTGCCGCGAACGCCGCTGCTCGAGTTGCCCGGCGGCACGGCGGGCTGCGGCTCGAGGTCCGCCCCTGAAGCCAGCGCTCCCTCGTACTCCGCGACGGACGCGAACACCGGCAGGCCCGCAGACGCGGCCAGCGCCCGCGCCGTGGGGTCCGGCGCCACGACGTCCAGCCGGCGCCCGGCATCCTGCGCCTCGCGGGCGAGCAGTCGGAAGTTGATGCGCGAGGTGGCGACCCGCGACCCCGACGGGATGAACATCGCCACCCGCGCCTCGGCCGCGCTGCGGATGCGCGCCGCCGCGGTGGTGATCTCGTCCTCGACGTCCAGATAGACGATCGTCGCCATGCGGGCGAAGCCTAGACCTTCATCGCGCGCAGGACCCTGCGCAATGTGGCGTCGAGCGGGTCCTCGGCGGTGTGCAGCTCGATCGCCTGGTACGCGAGGCCGAGCGGCGTCACGTCCTGCTGGTCGACGAGCAGGTCGGTGGCGTCGGAGATGTCGGTGACCTGCTCCGGTGACATGACGGTCACCTCGGGCGGTCGCGCGAACGGCAGCCGCTTCCAGAACCGCTCCGCCGCAAGGGCCTGCTGGACCTCGGGCAGTCGCGAGCCGCCGCCGCAGAGGTAGATCCGGCTCGGCAGCAACTCCCCGGCCGCCAGCTCGTCCATGACCAACTCCACGCCGGCCGCCCAGACGGCGACGTCGTCGCGCACGATCTCGGCGACCTCGTTCGCCCGCTCGACCCCCAGGCCGCGTGCGAAGTCCACTTTGAGCGACTCGGCGCGCGGGAAGGGCAGGTCCAGCCGATCCGCGATGGACTTGGTGAAGGCGCGCCCGCCCAGCGCGAACATCCGCGTGCCCTCGATGCCGCCCTGGCGCACCAGCGCGACATCGGTGGTGCCGCCGCCCACGTCAACGAACAGGGCGCCAGCCTGGCGGACGTTGTCCGCGCCCAGCACCCTGGCCACGGCGTACGGCTCCGCCACCACCTCGAGCAGCTCGAGGTCCAGCTGGCTGGCCACTGACTGCAGCGCGCCGAGGTGCACGAGCGGGGCGAAGGCGTTGAAGATGCCGATCCTGACGTGGCGACCCTGGAAGCCCGCCGGGTTGGAGAGCGCGTACCCGTCGATCGAGGCGCCGACGACCGCGCTGTGGACGAGGCGCACGTCAACCTGCGGCAGGCCCGTCTCCCAGGTGATCGACCGCTCGGCCTCGCGCAGTGCCTCGCGCTGGACGCTCTCGATCAGCTTCATGAGCTCGGCGTCGTTGATCGGCAGGCCTGGCTTCTTGCGCTCCTGGGTGACCGTCGTCGTGAAGCCCTTGACGAGTTCGCCGGCGATCCCGATGACGACCTGGGACGGGCGGAAGCCGGCCATCTCCTCGGCCTCCTGGAGCGCCACCGAGCAGTTGTCCACCACCGCGGCGATGTCCGCCACCGTACCGGACTGCATGTGGCTGAGGCCCTGGCGCTTCCGGCCGACACCGCGGACCGTGCCGTGCCCCTCGTCATCGATCTCGAAGACCAGCGCCTTGGCGTACTCCGTGCCGATATCGAGGGCCGTGCACGCCGCGGGCGCCGGCACCTCGTCGCGGCTCCAGATCCGCCGCAGGAACGACATCTAGTCCCTCACCCCTCGCTTCGTCGCAGCCTGGTCAGCCGCCGGCCTGCTCCACCACCGCAGCCCGCACGGCAGCGATGGCGTCGGCAAGCCCGTCACGCTTGGTGCCCCTTCCCTGGGCCATCTCCGGGCGCCCGCCGCCCCGCCCGTCGATCCTGGCGACGCCCTGAGCGACGAGCGAGCCCGCCGTGACGCCCCGCCGCACCAGATCGTCGCTGACGGTGACGAACAGCTGCGGCTCGTCCGCGTCGAGGCCCACGGCGATCACGCCCGACGGCAGCGAGCCCCGGATGTCCTTGGCGAGCCCCTTGAGCTCGTCGATGGACGCCACGGCGCCGGACCAGCCGACAAAGCGGACGCCGGGGGCGATCTCGTGCGCCCCGGCAGCGATGTCGCCCGGCTTCGGGCGGTCGCCCGCCGCGGGGCCGGACCTGAGGCGCCGCTTCGTCTCGCGCAGCTCATTCTGGAGCTGCGCGATCCGCTCCTCGAGCGCGTCCGGGGTCCGGGCGCCGACCGCCGCCGCCGCGCGGTCCAGCAGGGCGAACCGCTCCTCCATGAGCGTGTCCGCCGCGGCGCCGGTGACCCCCTCGATGCGCCGGATCCCCGACCCGATGCTCTTCTCGGACGTGATGACGAAGTTGCCGATCTGCCCCGACGCGCGGCAGTGGGTGCCGCCGCACAGCTCGTGGCTGAAGCCCTCGACGCGGATCGTCCGGACCCGCTCGCCGTACTTCTCGTCGAAGAACGCGTCGGCGCCGGCGCCCTGCGCCTCGGCCATGGACATCCACTCCACGCTGACCGGGCGGTCCTCGCGGACGACGCGCCGGACCTCGCGCTCGATCTCGAGCCGCTCGTCGTCGGTGAGGCCGCGCTCGAACGGGAAGTCGAAGCGCAGGTAGTCGGGATGGACGAGTGAGCCCGCCTGGCGCGCCCGCTCCCCAACGGCGTTGCGCAGCGCGCGGTGGAGCAGGTGCGTGCCCGTGTGGTTGCGCATCGTGTCGGCACGCCGCTCGGCGTCCACGATGCAGAGCAGCTGGTCGCCGACGCTGACCCGCCCTCGCAGGACCCCGCGGTGGATCATCAGGCCGGCCGTCTGCGTGCCGGCGACCCGTTGGACGTCATCCACGGTGAGCAGCGCGTCAGACCCGAGGACCTGCCACCCGCCCGCAGGTCCCGTCGGCGCTGCGACCATGATCCCGACGTCGGCGACCTGGCCGCCCGACTCCGCATAGAACGGCGTCTGGTCGAGGACCAGCTCGACGCGCGCGGCAGGTCCGATCCGCAGCTCCACCTCGGGGACCGCCTCGAGCGTCTGGTATTCGGTGCCGTCGCGCAGGATGGCGACGACCCGGCCGACCGCGTTGGTGGCGTCGTAGCCGAGGAACTGCGTGGGGCCGGTCCGGGCGAGGATCTCGGCGTATTGCGACGCCGCCAGGTTCGCCTCGGCGAGGCCTGACTTGGTGTTCGCGCGGCTCCGGTCCCGCTGCTCCGCGAGCGCGTCCTGGAACCCTGCGAGGTCTGTCCGGACGCCGTACTCGGCGGCTAGCTCGACGGTGAGGTCGATGGGGAAGCCGTACGTGTCGTGCAGCTTGAAGGCCACCGCGCCCGGGAGCACTGGAGCCTCGGGCGGGAGCCTGTCCGCCTGGCGGCCGATGACGCGCTCGTTGGACGTGAGCGGGATGAGCGCCTCCTCGAGCTGGCCCATGCCCGCCTCGAGGGTGCGGCTGAACTGGCGCTCCTCGCGCTCGATGGTTGCGAGCACCTCGCCTCGGCGCTCGAGGAGGTGCGGGTACGCGTCCGACATGGTGTCGATGACGACCTTGGCCGTCTCGCCCAGGAACGGCTCGTGGCGGCCGAGCAGGCGCCCGTGTCGGATGGCCCGCCGCATGATGCGGCGCATCACGTAGCCGCGGCCCTCGTTGGACGGCTGGACGCCGTCGGCGGCGAGGAACGTCACGGCGCGGGAGTGGTCTGCGATCACCTGGTAGGAGAAGCGGCTCGCCTCGAACGCGTCCGGGTCGGAGCCCAGGAGGTCGCGCATCTTGGCGTGGATCGGCGCGAACAGGTCCGTGTCGTAGTTGCTCGCGACGCCCTGGACCACCGAGGCCACGCGCTCGAGGCCCATGCCGGTGTCCACCCCGGGCGCCGGGAGCGGCGTGAGCGAGCGGTCCGGGTGGAGCTCGAACTCCATGAACACCAGGTTCCAGACCTCGAGCCAGCGGGGGCAGTGCTCGGAGTGGTCCGGCACGCACTCCGGGCCTTCCGAGAGGTGGGCGCCCCGGTCATAGTGGAGCTCGGAGCAGGGACCGCACGGGCCGACGTCGGCCATGCGCCACCAGTTCTTCTCGTCGCCGGCCGGGAAGTCGCCCCAGCGGACCAGTCGCTCCGGCGGCAGGCCGATCTCGTTGCGCCAGACGTCGTGCGCGAAGTCGTCGGTCGAGTAGACCGTGGCGGCGAGGCGCTCGGCAGGAATCTGGAGGTCGCGGGTGAGGAAGTCCCACGCCCAGTGGATGGCCTCGCGCTTGAAGTAGTCGCCGAAGCTCCAGTTGCCCAGCATCTCGAACAGCGTGTGGTGCCGCGGCGTGCGGCCCACCTCCTCGAAGTCGTTGTGCTTCCCGGCCACCCGCAGGCAGCGCTGGTAGTCCACGGCGCGGACGTAGTCGCGCTTCTCCACCCCGGTGAGGGCGTCCTTGAACTGGACCATGCCGGAGTTGGTGAACAGGAGCGTCTGGTCGCCTGCGGGCACCAGGCTTGCGCTGGGCACCACCGTGTGGCCCCGCTCCGCGAAGAACTCGATGAAGCGGGCACGGATCTCGGCTGCGGACAGGAACGGGATCAGCGCATCGGTGGACATCGGCGCAATGGTACCCAACGGTGGGCGTCGTCCTTGCGCGGAAGCGGACACGCCCGGCGCGGTGGTGCGCCGACGGGCCTGCGCGGCCCGACATCGCGATGGGCGAGGCGAACGGTCTGGGCAGCGGCTCCAGCCCGGATGCGCCTTCAGCGGTCGGTCGGGCTCGGCTTGGAGAGGGCGCCCATGCGCGACCGCACGATCGGGGCTCCCGCCACCGCGGCACCCACCAGTGCCCCGGCGATCAGGCTGCCCACAAACGCGATCGACGCCCGATCCGCCCCGACGAGGCGCCCTGCAACCTGGGACAGCGCGGCGGCGAACGAGGGCAGGCCATCGCGCTCGCCGCTCACGCGCCCGGCTCCCGCCGATCCGGGCCCAGAGTGGCCACGATGGCGACGAAGCCGATGCCGAGCCACGCGACGATCGACGCCGGGATCAGCGCGAAGTCGCCGATGGCCGGGAACGTGATGCCCACCTGCGCGCCGATCGCCGCCCCCGCCCACGAGCCGAGGGCTGCCGCGAGGTACGTGAGCGGCAGCCGACCCCCCGATTCACCGCGGATCAGCACGTAGAGCGCGGTGTGGACCAGACCCAGCAGCAGTGCGAGCGGGAGGCCGGGCCCGATGCTCACGAGGCGGGACCTGCACCGACGGGTCGCTGCGCGCCGACGATTGGCGGCTGCGCTGTCTGGGCCGCGATCTTGCCGCCCCCCAGGCACGACTCCCCCTGGTACAGGACGCAGGCCTGCCCGGGTGCGGCGGCCCACACGGGAGCGTCGAGCTCCGCGATCCACCGGCCGCCGAGCGCCGGCTCCTCGGACGAGGCGGGGCGAACCGTGGCGCCCACCAGCGGGGCGCGGTGGCGGATGCGGACATGCGCCCGGAAGGGACGCCAAGCTCCGGCGTGGTCCGCGCTGGACGGCGGGGCGTCCGCGATGAACGATGCCGCCTCGATGTGGACCGTCCGCGTCTCGAGGTCGCTGCGCCGGCCGAGCTGGATGGTGTTCGTCGCCGCGTCCACGCGGGCCACGAAGCGCGGCTCGCCGAGCGCGACGCCCAGCCCGCGGCGCTGGCCCACCGTGAACCCGGCCGCGCCCCCGTGCTCGCCCACGAGCGTGCCGTCCGCGTCCAGGACCGGTCCCTGCTCGGGCGCCCAGCCGCCTCGGGTCCGCAGCTCCGTCCGGTAGTCACCGCCCGAAACGAAGCAGATCTCCTGGCTCTCGGGCTTGTCGGCGGTGCCGAGGCCCAGCGAGCGGGCAATCGCGCGGACCTGCGGCTTCTCGAGGTCGCCCAGCGGGAACCGGCTGTACCACAGCTGCTCCTGGCGCAGGCCATAGAGGAAATACGTCTGGTCCTTCTGGGCGTCAGCGGCGGTGCCGAGCCGGGCGCGGGGCCCGTCGCGTGTCGCGTCCACGTGGCGGCGCGCGTAATGGCCGGTCGCCACGGACTCGCAGCCGTACAGGCCCCGGGCGCGGCCCAGCAGGGCGCCGAACTTCACGACGGTATTGCACTCGACGCATGGCGACGGCGTGCGCCCGTGGGTGTAGTCATCGACGAACGGGCCGATGACCCCCCTGGCGAACTCGCGCTCGAGGTTCAGGGTGTAGAACGGGATCCCGAGTCGGGCCGCGACCCGGCGCGCGTCGTCCGCGGCGTCGGCCGAGCAGCAGGACTTGCGGAACTCGGCGTAGCTGTCGGCCACGTCGTGGAGGCGCATCCAGACCCCGACGACCTCGTGCCCCTGCTCGTGGAGGAGCGCCGCGGCAACCGAGGAGTCGACGCCCCCGGACATGGCGACGAGGATCCGGCTCATCGGCGGATTGTAGCGGCGCGACGCCCCGGAGCCCCCAGCTTGTCAGGAGCGCGGCGGGAAGTCCCATGGCGAGACCCGGCCGGCCCAGGCATCCCGGGCGAGCAGCGCCGCGCCCTCGACCGGATCCCTCTCGAGCGCCACGAGTCGGGCGCCCGGCGCGCCGGCCACGACGGCCGCCCGAATGCGGCTCGCCAGCCATGGCGAGGCCTCGAGGAGGCCGCCGTAGACGATCACGGCGGGTCTCGGCCCGAGTCCGAGCCGCTCCCGTTCCTGTCCCACCGACGACGTCACGCGGGCACACCAGCGGTCCACGATGCGTGCCGGGTACCGGTCGCCTGCCGCGGCCGCGCGCGCCACCGCGGCGCCCAGCTGCGCCACCGCCGGATCCGGCCGCCGGCCGCGCCAGGCGAGGTCCGCGGCGTCGATGGCTGCCGCCAGCTCGGGCGACACGCCACCACGCCTTGCCGCCCTCGCGGCCAACGCGCCCAGGACGTATCCGCCGCCGAAGATCCCGTGCCCGCGGTCGGTGACGCGTCCATCCGGCCCGCGACCGATGACGTTGCCGCCCGTCGACACGGGCACCACGAGGCCCACGCCGTCGGGGGTGCCGCAGCGCAGCACCGCCGTCGTGTCGTTGGCAGCCATGACCCGCGCGGACGGCATCCGCGCCACCAGCTCCCGCTCCATGGCCCGCGCCTGCGCCGGCCGGTCCAGTCCGGCCCCCGCGACGAACACGAGCGCCGGCGGCTCCCCGACGGCGTCCAAGACGACCGCCGCGATCCGCTCTGCGGCAACGCCCAACCCGTGTCGCTTGGGGTTGGCGCCCTCGCCCTCGGAACGCCCCAGGACAGACCCGTCCGGCCGGACGGCGAGCGCGACGGTCTTGGTGGCGCCAGCGTCGACGCCGACGAGGACGGCCTCGCCTGCCGCGGTCACGGCCGGGTGCCGGGCGCCCCCGCGATCTGGGCGATCGGACTGCCGCCGCCCACGCGCGCCAGCACGGCCGGCACCACGCGACACGCCTCGTCCACCTCGGCGTCGGTCGTGGTCCGGCCCAGCGAGAGGCGCAACTGGCCGCGCGCCTCCTCGGGCGGATAGCCCATCGCCGTGAGCACGTGGCTGACCTCGGCGGAGCCGGTGGCGCAGGCGGAGCCGGTGGAGATGGCGATCCCCTCGAGGTCCAGCGCGAGCGCCACAGACCCGCCCTCGGTCCCGCGAGCGACGAAGGATGCGATGTGCGGCAGGCGGTCCGTGGGGTGTCCTGTCGCCTCCACTCGCCCACTCGCGAGGAGCGCGGCCGACAGCCGGTCGCGCTGGGAGCGGACCCTCGGGACCAGCTCCGCGCGCTCAGCAGCCCGCAGCTCGAACGCCCTCGCCATCCCCACGGCGCCGGCCACGTTCTCCGTGCCCGCACGCCGATGCCGCTCCTGCCCCCCGCCGTGCTGCTGGGAGAGGATGTGCGTACCCCGTCGGATCCACAGCGCTCCCACGCCCTTGGGCCCCTCGATCTTGTGCGCGGCCAGCGAGACCAAGTCGGCGCCCAGCGCCTCGACATCCAGCTCGCTCCACGGCGCGGCCTGCACCGCGTCCACGTGGAGCAGGATCCCGCGGCGGGCGTGCACGCGCTCCGCGATCTCCGCGACGGGCTGCAGGGTCCCGACCTCGTTGTTGCCCAGGATCACGGAGACGACGATCGTGCGATCCGTGAGCGCCTGCTCGACCTCGTCCGGATCGACGCGGCCATACCGGTCCACGCCCACCTCGAGCGCCTCGAACCCGAACTTCTCGAGGTAGCGGAGCGTGTGCGCAGTAGCGTGGTGCTCCACGGCCGTGGTGACCAGCCGGTGGCCGCGCGACCGGCCTGCCCAGGCAGCACCCTTGAGCGCGAGATTCGTCGCCTCGGTGCCGCCGCCCGTGAACACGATCTCGCGCGGGTCCGCGCCGATCGCCCGCGCCAGTCGCTCGTGCGCGTCGTCGAGCGCCTCGCGCGCCGCGCGGCCGAACGCGTGCGCCGACGACGGGTTCCCGAAGACGCCGCCCAGGAGCGGCAGCATGGCCTCGAGCACCTCGGGCCGGACGGGGGTGGTGGCGGCGTGGTCGAGGTAGATCGGCATCGTGGCCCGATTGTACGACCCGGCTCGCCCACTGCCGCTCAAACGGGCAGTCCCGTCACCGGCCCCGAGGCGCCCGGATCAGGCCCGGTCGGCCGCCCGAGCCATGTCGTAGGCGCGGCCCCGCTCCTTCTCGCGGTCCTGCCTGGCGAGCAGCCGCTTGCGCAGACGGATCGCGGTCGGCGTCACCTCGACCAGCTCGTCCGTGCCGATGAACTCGATCGCGCTCTCGAGCGTCAGCGGGCGCGGCGGGGTCAGGCGCAGCGCCTCGTCGTGGCTGTGGGTCCGGATGTTCGTGAGCTTCTTCTCCTTGCAGGCGTTCACGTCCATGTCGCCGGAGCGGGCGTTCTCGCCCACGATCATCCCCTCGTAGACGTCCTCGCCGGACCCGATGAACAGCTCCGAGCGCTCCTGGAGGTTGAACAGCCCGTAGGCGTTGGAGGTGCCGGACCTGTCGCTCACCAGCACGCCGTTGGTGCGGTGCGTGACCTCGCCCGCCCATGGGCCGTAGCCCTCGCCGATCTGGTGGAGCAGCGCCGTGCCGCGGGTGTCGGTGAGGAGCTGCCCGCGGTAGCCGATGAGCCCGCGGACCGGCAGGACGAACTCCATCCGGACGCGCCCGTCGGCATCGGTGCTCATCTGCTCCAGGCGGCCCTTGCGGCCCGCCAGCGCCTGCTGGACCTCGCCGATGTAGTCCGGCGGGATGTCGATGGTGATCCGCTCGTACGGCTCCATGACCTCGCCGTTGACCTCGTGGAGGATGACCTCCGGGCGGCTGACGGTGAGCTCGTACGACTCCCGGCGCATCTGCTCGATCAGGATCGCCAGCTGGAGCTCGCCGCGGCCGCGGACCTCGAAGGTGTCGCCGGCCTCGGTCGGGTAGACCTCGATCGAGACGTTGCCCAGCACCTCCCGCTCGAGGCGCGCCTTGATCTGGCGTGAGGTGACATACCTGCCATCGCGGCCGCCCAGCGGCGAGGTGTTGACGCCGAAGGTCATCCGCAGCGTGGGCTCGTCGACGTCGAGCCGCGGCAGCGGGCGCGGGTCCGACGGCTCGGTCAGGGTGTCGCCGATCGTCACCTCGGGCATGCCCGCGACGCTCACGATCTCGCCCGGGCCGGCCTCGGCGATGTCCACCCGCTCCATGCCGCGCGCGGTCTGGAGGCTGGACACGCTGCCGCTCAGCGTGATCGTGCGGCCGGGCTCGACGCCGCCGTCGGTGGAGTCGGCCTCCTCGCGGACCACGGCGATGCGCTGCCCGACGCGGATCGTGCCGTTGCGGATGCGGCCGACCGCCATTCTGCCGACGTACTCGTTCGCCGAGAGGTTGGTGACGAGCAGCTGGAGCGGGTGCCCCGGCTCGAACTCGGGCGCTGGCGTGACATCGATGAGCAGCTGGAGCAGCGGACGGAGGTCCGTGCCCGGCTCCGCGAGGTCCCGCGTCGCCGTGCCCAGCCGTGCGTTCGTGTACACGACCGGGAACTCGATCTGGTGCTCGTCCGCGCCGAGGTCCATGAACAGCTCGTAGACGTCATCGAGGACCTCGGCCGGCCGGGCGTCGGAGCGGTCGATCTTGTTCAGCGCCACCACCACCGGGAGCCGGCGAGCCATCGCCTTCTGCAGCACGTACCGCGTCTGGGGCAGCGGGCCCTCGGCCGCGTCCACCAAAAGCAGCACGCTGTCCACCATGAGGAGCGAGCGCTCCACCTCGCCGCCGAAGTCCGCATGGCCGGGCGTGTCCACGATGTTGAGCCGCACGCCATCGTGCTCGATGGTGGTCTGCTTCGCGAGGATCGTGATGCCCTTCTCGCGCTCGAGGTCCATCGAGTCCATCACCCGGTCCACCACGGCCTGGTTCTCGCGGAACACACCGGTCTGGCGCAGCAGGGCGTCGACCAGCGTGGTCTTGCCGTGGTCGACGTGGGCGACGATCGCAACATTGCGCAGGTCGGCGCGGATGGCGGGGACGGCCGTTGTGGGCACGGCGGAGCCGGGAGTGTCACTCATGGGCTGAGTAAGTGTCGCACATGCCTGCCGTTCGGGCCGGCCCGCCCGGCCGCCACGCCGCGGCTACACTCCTGTCCGTGCAGGAGGAGCCCGTATGACCGTCGCCGCCGTGATCCTCGCCGCGTCGCCCGCCTTGGCTCTGGCCGACGCCGAGGGGACGCCCGCGGTCCGCCGGATCGCTGATGCGGCGTGGGCCGGCGGCGCCATGCCGATCGTGGTGGTCGCGCACGACCCCGAGGGCGAGCTTGCCGCCGCCCTCGCCACGGCCGAGGTCACGCTGCTCGAGCCCGCACCCCTGCAGGGCGGCACGGTCGGGCAGCTCGCCCGCGGGATCCGGGCAGCCGTCGAGCTCGTGGGCGCGACCTCGGCCGCTCTCGTCTGGCCTGCGCACCTCGTCTGGGCCGATGCGGAGACCGTCACGACGCTGATCGGGGCCCACGGCGATGACCCGAGCTCGCTCATCCGGCCGGCCTACGACGGCGAGCCGGGCTGGCCGGCGCTCCTCCCGCTCAGCGCGCTGACCAGGCTGATGGAAATCGCACCAGGCCGCATGCCCCACGAGATCCTCGACGATCTCGCAGCCGGCGGGCTCGCCCTCGGGCTGGTGGACACGGGCGACCCGGGCACGACGCACGACATCGCCGTCGCCCGAGCGGACCTGCCCGCGTTCGACGGCCCGCCCGGTCCCGACGACCGCGTTGAGCGCGAGTGGGGCGCCGCGGCCGCGGCGCAGCGCGACGACGTGCAGCCCGCCGGTCCGGCGCGCCTGGCCCCCGCCGACCCGACCCGTTAGGACTGCCCGTGGCACCCCGACTCCGCCTGCCTCGACGCCGGACCATTGCCCTCGTCATCCTCGCGGTCATCGTGCTGTTCGCGGGCGTCGGCGCATGGTGGCTCCAGCCCATGCCGCTCCTCCCCGGGGCGCAGGAATCGCTCGGGGCCCAACCCGACGTGGCGTTCCAGAAGAACGGCGGCAACTACGAGTGGATGCCGCCGTCGATGCACTACGACGTCGGGCTCGTCGTGTACCCCGGCGCCAAGGTGCCGCCGGCCGCGTACGGCCCGCTGGCGCAGCGCATCGCCGCCCACGGCTACCTGGTCGTGGTTGTGGCGATGCCACTCAACATGGCGATCCTGGGCGTGGACAGTGCGAAGGCGGTGATCCGCCAGCATCCCGAGGTCAAGCGCTGGGCGATCGGCGGGCACTCGCTGGGTGGCGCGATGGCGGCCCAGTTCATCGCGGGCAACCCGGGCGTCATGCGCGGCCTCGCGCTGTGGGCCGCCTACGCCGCGACGGACATCTCGGGCTCGGGCGTCGCGTGCACGTCGGCATTCGGGACGCTCGACGCGGGAGCGGACAAGATCGCCGCGCCCGAGTCGCGAATGCTCCTGCCGCCGGACTGCGCCTACGTCCCAATCGATGGCGGCAACCACGGGCAGATGGGCTACTACACGGGCCAGCCCAACGACCCGCCCGCCACGATCAGCCGCGACGACCAGCAGGCGGCGGTGGCGCAGGCCACGCTCGAGATGCTGGCTCGCGTCCAGGCACAGCCGGACCAGTTCCCGCCGGCGCCGGGGTCCTCGGCCTCGCCCGGCTCGACGTCCGCGCCGGTTGCCAACCCCAGCGCCGCCCCATCGGGCTCCTGAGCGCCCGTCTCTGCCGTCGAGCCCGCCGGGCGCAGGTGCGCGGTCGCGCGACGGTCGTCTCGGGGACTCTCAGCGCTTCTCCGGCACGCCCACGAAGCGCAGCCCCAGCTCCTGGTACTGCTCCTCGTCCGGCGCCGACGGCGCCTCGAGCATGAGGTCCGAGCCCGACTGGGTCTTGGGGAATGCCATGACCTCGCGGATGTTCGTCTGGTGGCTGAGCAGCGCGGCCCAGCGGTCCACGCCCAGCGCGATCCCGCCATGGGGCGGCGCGCCGTACTCGAACGCCTCGAGGATGGCGCCGAAGCGCTCCTTCATCTGCTCGGTGGTGTAGCCCTGCAGGTTGAAGCTGCGGGCCAGCAACGTCGGGTCCCAGATCCGGACCGAGCCGCCGCCCAGCTCCCAGCCGTTGAGCGCCACGTCGTACTGCATGGCCTTGGCGCGGCCGGCCGGGTCGCCGGGATCGCGCCGGTCGAGGTCGCCAGACAGCGTGGTGAGCAGGACCTCGTCCTCGGGAACGACGCCGCTGAACGGGTTGTGCGTGGCGTCCCAGCGGCCGTGCTCGGCGTCCCACTGGTACATCGGGAAGTGGTGCACCCAGCAGTAGGCGAGCTGGTTGGGGTCGGCCAGACCCAGCCGCGACGCGATCTCGTTGCGCAGCCGGCCCAGGACCTCGTTGGTGGTGTCCTGCCCGTCTGCGACCACGAGGATCAGGTCGCCCTCAGTCGCGCCCGCGACCGTCCGCACGGCGGCTTGCGTCTCACTGCTCAGGAACTTGGCGATCGGCCCGTGGAGCTCGCCGCCCGCCTGGACCGCGAGGTGGACGAGGCCCCGCGCGCCGAAGCGCTTGGCCATCTCGGTCAGCTCGTCGATCTCGCGCCGCGACACGCCACCCATGCCGGGCGCCGTGATGCCCTTCACGCGGCCGCCGGAGGCGATCGTCTCGTCGAAGACGCGGAACCCCGACGACGAACCCAGCGCCGAGGCCAGGTCGAACAGCTCCACGCCGAAGCGCAGGTCCGGCTTGTCGGAGCCGAACCGCTCGATCGCATCGTCGTACTCGAACAGCGGGAACGGGATCTCGCGGATCGGGCGCTCGGGCACCGTGGCCCTCGTGACCTCGATCACCATCTGCTCGATGAACGCGCGGACTGTGTCCTCGTCCACGAAGCTCATCTCGAGGTCGAGCTGGGTGAACTCGGGCTGGCGGTCGCCGCGCAGGTCCTCGTCGCGGAAGCAGCGCGCGATCTGGAAGTAGCGGTCCACGCCCGCCACCATCAGCAGCTGCTTGAGCTGCTGGGGGCTCTGCGGCAGCGCGTAGACCGTGCCCGGTTGAAGGCGTGACGGGACGATGAAGTCGCGGGCGCCCTCGGGCGTGGACTTGATCAGATTGGGCGTCTCCACCTCGACGAATCCGTGGGCGTGGTGTGCCGCGCGGATGGCCTGCACGAGGCGGCTCCGGAGCAGGAGGCGGCGAGCCATCGCCTCGCGGCGAAGGTCCAGGTAGCGGTATCGCAGCCGCAGGCTCTCGTCGATCGTCGCCTCGGGGTCGTTGACGTAGAACGGGGGCGTCTTGGACTCGTTGAGGATCGTGACCTTGCGCGCCTGGAGCTCGACGGCGCCCGTCGCGAGCTTCGCGTTCTCCGTGCCCGGCTGGCGCCTGGCGACCACGCCCTCGAAGGCGACGACGAACTCCGAGCGGAGCCTGGTCGCCGTCTCGTGCGCCTCGGGTGCGTCGGCCGCGTCCACCACCACCTGGGTGATCCCGTGCCGGTCGCGCAGGTCGATGAACACGAGCTTGCCGTAGTCGCGCCGGCGGTGCACCCAGCCCGCCAGCTTCGCGTTCGCGCCGTCGTCGTCCACGCGGAGCTGCCCGCAGGTGTGCGTGCGGTACGGCGTGGCGAGCGAGGCGGATTCTGCGGACACGGAGGGCTCCCGGATGCGGTCCTGGCTGGGCCAATCCTACCGGAGGCGACGGCGGCGACTCGCACGGCGGTCGGATGGGCCTGCGGCGGCTCCTCGCCACGGGGTCGGGGACGCCCCGGTCCCGGACAAGCTTGTCACCCCGTGCCGCCGAGCCACACCGTGCACGGTCTCCGGGGCCGTCTGGCGACGATCTGGCTCCCGGCCGCGGAGGTGCAACTCGCCATCGGCCGAGTGGCCGGGATTCGACTGACCGTCGAAGGTTTCGGCCCCTTCGCGTCGGATCGTCGCTCCTCCGTCGAAGATCGGCCTCGGTCGGGCCCCGACTCGGTCCCGTCAATGTCGGTTCTTCGACTGGGGGGCGAAGAACCGACCGGCGGCGCTCAGATTCTTCGACGCTGCGTCGAAGTGTCGTCGCGAGTCGCCGCGCCGGACTCGCCACACGGCGCCTCAGGGGCCCTCACCACGCGGCGGCGGCTCGCTCGAGGCGAAGCGTCGAACGGCCCGGCGCGGCGCCGAGAGACCTCCGGCCGGAACGTCAGGGCCGTCGGCGGGGCCGGCGGCGGGGCCGCGACGGCGACGGCCCGCCTTCACCCATGGCGGTGCGAGGCCTCCGCGCGGGCCAGCTCGCGGGCGAGGTCCTCGAGGGCGACCACGCGTTGCGTCCCGGCCTGGAGATCGCGAACCTGCACCTGCCCGGCGGCGAGCTCGTCGCCGAGGATCACGGCGAAGTGCGCGCCGTCCTTGCCTGCCGCCTCGAGCTGACGCCCGAGCTTGCGACGCCCGAGGTCAGCCCGGACACGCAGATGGGCCGCCCTGAGGTGTGTCGCGACGCGCAGGCGCGACACCGTGTCGTCCGGTTCCGCGCCAACCACCACGGCGAGTGGCGCCGTGTCGTCCGGGACCGCGCTCCCCTGCTCCGCCAGCACCAAGGCGACCCGGTCGAGGCCCAGGCCGAATCCGATTCCGGGCGTGGGCTTGCCGCCCAGCAGTGCCACGAGCCCGTCGTAGCGGCCCCCACCGCCGAGCGCCTGCTGCTGGCCCTCGCGGCCGGCGACGTAGAACTCGAATGCCGTCCTCGCGTAGTAGTCGAGGCCGCGGACCAGGCCTGGCTCGACGCGGAACGGGACGCTGAGTGCCGTCAGGTGCGCCTTGACGCTCTCGAAGTGGGCCGCGCACGCCTCGCACAGGTGGTCCGTGATCCGCGGCGCGGCGGCGTTGAGCTCGGCCATGTCCGGGTCCTTGGAGTCGAGCAGCCGCAGGACGTTGCGCTCAAGGCGATCCCGCTCGGTCGGAGGCAGGGTGGCGGCGTGCCCGCGGTAGTACTCGGTGAGCGTGGCAATGTAGGCGGGGCGGCAGGCCGGGTCCCCGATCGAGTTGACCAGGACCTCGACGCCCTCGACGCCCGCCTCGGCATAGAAGCGGTGTCCGAGCTCGATGACCTCGGCGTCGATCGCGGGCCCCGCATCGCCGATGGCCTCCACGTCGAACTGCCAGAACTGGCGGTAGCGGCCGGCCTGCGGGCGGTCGTAGCGGAACATCGGCCCGGTGGTCGTGAGCTTCACCGGCTGCGGCCAGGTCTGCATCCCGTGCTGGACGTAGGCACGGACGATGCCCGCAGTGGGCTCTGGGCGCAGCGCCCATGACTCGGCCTCCTCGGTCCGCGGCGCGATCCGGAAGAGCTCCTTCTCCACGACATCGGTGACTTCGCCGATCCCCCGCTCGAAGACGGCCGCCTGCTCAAACAGCGGCGTCTCGATGGGCCGATAGCCGTAGCGGCGGGTCAGGTCCGCGGCGAGTCGCATCAGGCGCTCGAAGACGGCGCGGTCGTCGGGAAGCAAATCACGAGTGCCCCGAGGGGCTCGAAAGGTGGGCATCGTGCCGTGAGTCTATCGAGTCGACGTCGGCGCGGAGGCGCACGCCCGACGCGTGGCGGTGCCCGCGGCCACGCCCAACGTTCACGTGAACGTCAACGTTAAGGTAGGATGAACGCGATGAGTCACGATGCCGCTGCCCCCGCCGCCCTTGAGACTGCGCCTCGGCTGCTGCGCATCCAGGAGGTCGCTGCCGAGACCGGCCTGACGCCCCGCTCCATCCGCTACTACGAGGAGATGGGGCTGCTCTCCCAGGTCGCCCGCTCGGAGGGCGCGTACCGCCTGTACGACGCGGACGATCTCGACCGTCTGCGCTTCATCGCGGCGCTGCGCAACGACGCGGGCTTCAGCCTCGCCGAGATCGGCCAGCTGCTCGAGGACGAGCAGGCCAGCGCCCGCAACCGGGTGCGCTTCCGCAAGGGCGACCAGGCGGAGCAGCGGGCCGCCATCACGGACGCGATCGTCAGGATCGACCGCCAGATCGAGACGCTCGAGCGGAAGCGCGCCCGCATCGACGCGATGCTCGCCGACGCCCGGGCTCGAAGAGGCCACAACCTGAGCCACCTCGACGACCTGGCTGCAGGCCGTGTGCCGGACCACGCCGCGCACACCGGGGCGCCGCGCGCGCCGGAGCCCGGACGATGACCGGCGGCCTCTCCCTGCGAAACGGCTCGCGCGCATTCGCCCACCGCAACTACCGGCTGTTCTTCGGCGGCCAGGGAGTCTCGCTGGTGGGCACCTGGATGCAGACGGTCGCGCAGGCGTGGCTGGTGCTCAAGCTCACCGGCGATCCATTCATCCTGGGCCTGCTGTCGGCGGTCCAGTTCCTGCCCGTGCTGATCCTGGGGCTGTTCGGCGGGCTGGTCGCGGACGCGCTCCCCAAGCGCAAGACGCTGATCGTCACGCAGACCGTCCAGATGCTGCTCGCGCTCATCCTGTTCGCGCTGACGCTCAGCGGCGTCGTTCAGATCTGGCACATCCTCGTTCTGGCGACCCTCCTCGGCGTGTCCAACGCCGTTGACATGCCCACCCGCCAGGCCTTCGCCGTGGAGATGGTGGGGCCAGACGACGTCCAGAACGCCGTGGCGCTGAACTCGGCGATGTTCAACGGAGCGCGGATCATCGGCCCTGCTGTCGCGGGCATCGCCATCGGCATCTTCGGGATCGCCATCGCGTTCCTGCTCAACGGCCTGAGCTTCCTCGCCGTGATCGTCGCCTACGTGGTCATGCGCGACGATGACCTCCGATCCCCCGCCCACTACAGCCGCCCCAAGACCGTCCGCGCGGTGGGCGAGACGCTGGCCGACGGCCTGCGCTACTGCTGGCGCTCGCCGATGCTCCTCCTGCCGATCACGATCATCGGGCTCGCATCGACGTTCGGCATGAACTTCGGCGTCATCATCCCGGCCCTGGCGGACGAGGTGCTCAAGACCGATGCAGTGGGATTCGGCTTCCTGATGGCGGCCACCGGTGTTGGCTCGCTGTTCGCGGCCCTGCTGATCGCCTTCTCCGGGCGGCCTCGGCCGATGATGATCGGCGTCGGGGCGATCGGCCTCGGGATCGGCCTCCTCGCCGCTGGTGCCACCGGCACCTTTGCCCTGGCGCTGCCCGCGATGGCGCTCGTGGGCTTCGGCGCCATCGGCATGGCGGCCACGGCCAACACGACGATCCAACTCAACGTCGAGGACGGGTACCGCGGTCGCGTGATGAGCGTCTACACGACCGTGTTCGCCGGCTCGACGCCCATCGGCGGCGTCTTCGCGGGCTCGCTGGCGTCGACCTACTCGGTCAGCACGTCGCTGCTCGTCGCCGGTGTGCTGTGCTTGGTCACCGGCGTGATCGGGATCGTCTGGCTGCAGCAGATTCGCGCCCGGGGCATCGCGCCGGTGCTCGCCCGCGAGAGCGTCGGGGCGTCGGCCGCCGGCGCCCACCGCCGCTGATCCGGGCGACGCCCGACCGCCCGACCGCATCGCGACCCGCTGGGGCGCTCCCGCGTCCGCCGGTCGCCGCCTGCCCGCTACCCGAGGTCGCGCTGGACGTTGAGCACATCCTTGAGCTGCTCCACGCGCCCCATCACCTTGGCCAGCTGCGCGACAGACGCCACCTGGAGCGTCATGGTGAGCATCGCCGTGTGGTCGGGCGAGACGGACACATTGGCCGCGAGGATGTTCACGCGGTTCTCGGCCATCACCTGGGTCACGTCGGAGAGCAGGCCGGTCCGGTCGTAGGCCTCAACGCGGATCGCGATCGGGTACGTCTGCGCGGGCGCCGACTCCCATTCCACGTCGATCAGCCGGGTCACCTCACGCTCGTTCATCACGGTGGGGCAGCTGCGCAGGTGGACGGTGATGCCCTTGCCCCGCGTGATGAACCCCTGGATCGGGTCTCCCGGAATGGGGTGGCAGCACTTGGCGAAGCGGACGAGGAGGTCCCCCACCCCCTTCACGCGAACGCCGCCGGCGCGCGCGGGCTGGGGCGCCGCCACCGTCGGCAGCGCGGCCTGCCCGTCATCGAGGACGCCGAGGCGGATGACCACCTGCTGCGCGGAGACGGCGCCATAGCCGATGGCCGCGTAGAAGTCGTCCATCGTCTCGTGACCGTAGCTCCTCGCGACGTCCGCCACCTTGTCGAGGCCGATCTGCGCGACGCTGGTCCGGGCCAGCCGGCGCAGCTCGCGGTCGAGCGACTCCCGCCCGTGGACGACGTTCTCGGCGCGGTCCTTCTTCTTGAACCACTGGCGGATCTTCTCCCGCGCGTGGGAGGTCCGGACGATGTTCAGCCAGTCGCGCGACGGGCCGTGCTCGCCCTTGGTGGTGACGATCTCGACGATGTCGCCGTTCTTGAGCCGGTAGTCGAGCGGGACGAGCCGGTTGTTGACCTTGGCGCCGATGGTCCGGTGGCCGATGTCGGTGTGGATGCGATAGGCGAAGTCGAGCGGCGTGGCGCCCGCAGGCAGGTCCTTCACGTCGCCGCGCGGCGTGAAGACGAAGACCTGGTCCTGGAAGATGTCGAGCTTGATGCCCTCGACGAACTCGGTGGCATCGTGGTCGCCGACGTCGCGCTGCCACTCCATCAGCTGGCGCAGCCAGGCGAGCTTGGCGTCGTAGTCGCGCTCCGACTTGGAGCCCTCCTTGTACCGCCAGTGCGCTGCGATCCCCACCTCGCTGACCTGGTGCATCGCACGGGTGCGGATCTGGATCTCGAGGGGCTTGCCGTCGAGCGCGATCACCGCCGTGTGGAGGCTCTGGTACAGGTTGTTCTTGGGGACCGCGATGTAGTCGTCGAACTGGCCGGGAATGGGCCGCCACAGCGCGTGGACGATGCCGAGGGCCGCGTAGCAGTCGCGGATCTCGTCCACCAAGATCCGGATGGCGTAGACGTCGTAGATCTCGCCGAACTCCGCGCCCTTGCGCTGCATCTTCTTGTAGATGCTGTAGATGTGCTTGGGTCGGCCCTGAAGCTCGGTGTCGAGGCCCGCGGCGGCCAGCTCCGGGCGCAGCTCCTCGATGGCGCGCTCGATGTAGCTCTCGCGGCCCTTCCGGCGGGTGTCCAGGAGCTTCGCCAGCTCGCGGTAGGCCTCGGGCTCGAGCGCCTTGAAGCTGAGGTCCTCCAGCTCCCACTTGATCTGCCAGATGCCCAGCCGCTCCGCCAGCGGGGCATAGATCTCCATGGTCTGGCGGGCGATGCGCTGCTGCTTCTCGTTCGGCAGCGCACCGAGCGTGCGCATGTTGTGGAGACGGTCGGCGAGCTTGATCAACACCACGCGGATGTCGTCCGCCATCGCGAGGAACATCTTCCGGATGTTCTCGGCCTGCTGCTGCTCGTGGCTGTGGGTGCTGAACTTGGACAGCTTGGTGACGCCGTCCACCATGTGCGCGATCTCGGGTCCGAAGCGCTCCTCGACGTCCGCGAGGCTGTACTCGGTGTCCTCCGGGACGTCGTGGAGCAGGGCCGCCGCCACCGCAACAGGGTCGATGCCGAGGTCAGCGAGGATCTGCGCCGACGCGATCGGGTGCATGACGTACGGCTCGCCCGACGCTCGGACCTGGCCACGATGGGCATCGACCGCGAGGGCGAAGGCGCGCTCGACCACGCCGAGGTCCGCCTGCGGGTGGTGGCCGCGCAGCGCGTTCATCAGGTGGACCCGTGCCGTTCCGGGATCCTTGTGGCCCCGATGCGGGCGATGCGCCTCGCCCTCAACCGGTGCGACCGGCCCCCCATCGCGTCCGCGCCGGCCGGCCCGCTCCTTCGCGGGGCGCGGCTTCACGACGCGCTCCTCGGGGTCGCGGACGACGGAGTCGGCCATCCGCGAAGTCTACCGCGCCATTTCGACGGTGGCCGGGGCCCGGGCGCCGGGCGGCCTCAACCGCCCAGCAGGCTCACCACGAGGTCGCCTGCCAGCACGACGTTCCCGGCCGCGTCCACCCTCACCGATGTCACCTTCATCGGGACGTCCTCGCCCGCCCGCAGCAGCGTCACGGGCGCGATGCCGTCCGCGGTGGCGACGAGGTCCCCGCTCCCGTCCACGGACAGCGTTGCCGTCAGCAGCCTCGCCGACTTCACGACTACCTTGTCCGGCGCGCTGAGGTGGACGGCGGACGCTGGGACCGCCGCCCCGGTCACGGACGCGACCTCAGCGGCCACGAGCGCCTGCGCGTCGGCCACGGCGACCGTGGTCGTTGCCGTGACCTGTCCCCCGCCCCCAGCCAGGTTGACCGCCCCGAGGCCCAAGGGCTGCCCGGCGACATTGGGCACCGTGACCCCCGTCAGCCGCCCGGCGACGCTGGCTGCTGAGCGGTCGAGGATCGAGGCGTCGAGCAGCGTCACGTCAAGCGCGCCGATGTGGAGGCCGCGGAACGTGGCGCTGGTGGCCCGCACCCGGACGCGATCGGCATGCAGCGAGAGCAGGTTCCAGGGAGGGTCAGCGGACACGCTGACCGTGATGTCGTCAGCCTGGAGGCCCGCCGCCTTGACGCCGGCCGTGAGCACGCCGGCCGCCACCGCCGGCAGGCCGATGAAGACGACGAGCGCCACGACGACAGCGGCCAGGCCGATCGTGAACAGGCAGCCGCGCACTGCGTCAGGCGCCCCGGAAACCCAACTCGCCGAGGATCTCCCGGGCTGCCGCCGCCTCGTCCCATGGGACGGCGCCGGTCGCGTAGAGGATCGTGGGCTCATGGCCCTTGCCGGCAAGGAGCACCACGTCACCCGGGCGGGCCCGCCCGAAGGCGGCGACGATGGCAGCGCGACGGTCGGGGATCCCGAGCACGTCCTCGCCCGCACGCCTCCCGGCGGCAACCGCGCCGCCCACGATCTCCGCCACGATCGCCGCGCCGTCCTCGCCGCGCGGGTCCTCGTCCGTGGCCACGACCAGCCGGCAGCGCTCGCCCGCAATCCGGCCCATCACGGCGCGCTTCACGGTGTCGCGCTCGCCCGCGGAGCCGAACACGGCGATCAGCCCGCCGCCGCCCGCCTGCGCCACAGGGGCCAGGATCTCGAGCACGCCCTGGAGCGAGGCCGGCGAGTGGGCGTAGTCCACGATCACCGAGAAGGGCTGGCCTTGCGCGATGCGCTCCATGCGCCCGGGGACGCCTTCCACCGCCGCGAGGCCGGCGCGGACCCGGCCCGGCGGCAGGCCCAGCGCCTCGCCGAGCGCCACGACGGCAAGCGCGTTGTGGACGTTGAACCGGCCCGCGAGCTGGAGGTCAAGCTCGGCGGCTCCCGACGACGCCACGTACTCGATGTGCAGTCGGCGGGCGTCCTCGTCGGCGGCCGTGGCGCGCACGTCCGCGTCGGCAGACCAGCCGTAGCTGGTGACCGGCGCGCCGGCGTCGGCGGCGGCCCGCTCGAACCAGGCCCGGTTCGGGTCGTCGGCGTTGATGACGGCAGTCTTGGGCCACGGGCTGCCCCGCACGGCCTTCCGCGGGTTCTCCGGTCCCTCCGCCAGCGCCCCGAACAACCGGGTCTTCGCCTCGCGGTAGCGCTCGAAGGTGCCGTGGAGCTCAAGGTGCTCGTGGGTCAGATTTGTGAAGATCGCCGCGTCGTAGGCGGTGCCCAGCACGCGGCCCAGCTCCAGCGCATGCGATGTCGTCTCGACCACCGCCACGTCGTCGCGGGCCGCGACCATTGCCGCCAGCGTCGCCTGGAGCTCCGGGGCGCTCGGCGTGGTCACGTGCGCCTCGTGGCGCTCGCGGAGCCCGCCCAACCGCGTCTCCACGGTACCGATGAGCCCCGTCCGCAGGCCCGACGCCTCGAGCGCCGCGGCGGCGAGGAACGACGTGGTCGTCTTGCCGTCCGTCCCGGTCACACCTACGATCCCGAGATCGAGCGACGGGTCGCCGTACCACCAGTTCGCCGCGGCGGCCAGCCCCCGGCGGGTGTCGCGGACCACCACCTGGGGAATGGCGAGGCCGGGGATCTCGTGCTCGACCATCGCGGCCCCGGCCCCGGCGGCTGCCGCCCGCGCGGCGAACTCGTGGCCGTCGACGTGGAAGCCGTGCACCGCCACGAACAGCCGGCCGCCGCCCGCCTGCCTCGAATCCTCCGTCACGCCGAACACGCTCCGCTCGGCGAGCGCCTCGTCCACCGGGCCGGCCAGCAGGTCGGCAGCCGCGAGCCGCTCCAGCATCCCGGACAGCGGCCGGCGCTCCCGCGGCCCGCTCCGGGCGATCAGGCGCTCGATCGGCGTGGCCTCGCCGGTCACTCGCGCCCTCGGCCAAGCTGCCGGGCGAGACGGCTCGTCACGCGGCCCGCCTGGTAGCGCCACGGACGGGCCACGCGCTCCTGCGCGCCCGCGAGCGCCACCCAGTGCGCCCCGAAGGATCGCTTGTGCTCGTACAGGCCGTACGTGGGCTCGCCGGGCACGGGCTCGCGCCGTGCGCCGACCACGTCCACGCCGCCCAGGTCCATCTCGGCACGGCCCTCGGCCAGGGCCAGCTGGATCGCGCGCCAGCGCAGCAGGTGCATGGTCCCGGCATGCGCCCGCCGCGTGTCCGCGACGTCCGCCGAGTGGGCCGTGGAGAGGCGGCGCCCGTGGCGGTACAGGACCAGGCCGCCGAGGAGCGCGCCGTCGTCGTGGGCCCGCGCCTCGAGGTAGACGAGGTGGCCGGCGGCCAGCGCCCGCTGCCACCAGGCGACGAACTCGTCGGGGCCCGCGAAGTCGAACCCGCGACGCTCGCCGGTGGCGCGAAGCATGGCGTAGAACCGGGCGAACGCGTCCCCCGCCGCCTCATCGCCGCCGGCATCCTGCGCGCCCTCGAGCGCCGACCCCGCCGCGTCCCAGCGCAGCACGCGCGTCTGGTCGCGCTCGGCACGGCGGATCCGCTGGCGGGTGGCCTTGGCGATGCCGTCGAGCAGCTCGGGCTCGCCGGCGCCCCGCAGGTCGAGGGCCGTCCGGTGGCGCGACGGCTGGATCTCGGGGATGGCGTGAAAGCCGGAGGCAGCGAGGGCATCGCGGTAGGCGGCATCGCCCGCGGCCACCTCGGGATCGGCGGCCAAGACGTCGATCCCCTGCCCGTCGAGGAGGCCCGTGACGGCGGTGAGCGCCTCGCCGACGGCCGCGCCCGAGCCGTCGCCGGTCCACGGCTCCCCCGCGCCGACGGGCCCGCGCGCGATGTACGCCGAACCGCCGCCGACAACTGGCCAGCGACGCTCCAACACCAGCGCTCGCTGCTCTCCGATCGCGAGGAACCGCGGCCGCCAGCCCCGTGCCGCACGGTGCTCGGCCCAGGCCCGTGATTGCAGGATGTGCCCTCCCGGGGCATCCACCGCGGCGGCGTCCCAGCCGTCGAGCTCGGTGCCGGAGAGCTCGCGCACCGGAGTGGTCACGCGTCGCCCCCGCCGTCGCCCTCGTAACCCGCGGCCGTCTGACCGCCCGAGCCCCGCAGCCCGTGTCGCGCCCGCTCGACCCGGACGCGCGCCTTCAGCGCAGCCGAGTACGTGGTCCGGCCCAGCCGGTCGAGGATGAGGTCCCAGGCCCCGATGTAGCGGATCTCCCGCCCACCGAAGCCGGTCTTGAAGTGCGCGATGCCGGGGTGCGCGAGGCCCCACAGGTCGTAACTCGTGGCGCCCGACTCGCGCGAGGAGCGGATCGCCTCCCACTTGAGCAGGTAGTTGGCGCGCGAGTCGGCGCCCGCCCGTGTCATGCCGCCGTACGGCTCCACCACGCGGGACCCGGCCCGCACGAGGAGCAGCGTCGCGACGGGCGTGCCGTCCGCGAGCTCGGCGAACAGGAGGCGCGCGCGGCCGTCGGGGGCGTAGGCGTCCCAGACGTCACGGTATGCGGACGGCGATCGGATGAGGAACCCCGCCCGCTCGGCCGTCTCGCGGTAGATCGCGTAGAACTCCTCGAACCGCTCTGGGCCCGCGTCGACGATGCGCACGCCGCCGGCCCGCGCCCGGTTCACGTACTGGCGCCACTTCTTGCGCAGGTCGCCCCACAGCGCCGCCTCGTCGCCCGTGAGGTCGATGACGCGGGTCGTGTGGGGCTGGACGGGCGGGGCGTCGCGCCAGCCGGCGGCCCGGAGGGCGTCCCTGACCGCGCCGGCCTCGTCGGGACCGGCGCCGCGCTCGACCTCGGGGTCGATGCGCAGGTGGCTCGCCCGCGAGCCCGCCAGGCCGGCCCGCGTGGCGGCGGTGAAGGCGCGAACGCTCTCCGCATCCCAGCTCGCGAGCACGGGCCCGCGAGGCGCGTACCCGAAGGCCCAGGGCAGCGGTCCAGCGCGGCGCAGCAGCACCTGGACGCCCGACTGCGCCCCGGGCACGAGGAGCCGCCTCGAGGACCAGCCGTTGACGGCCTTGACGCGGGCCCATGCGGAGAGCTGGAGGTAGGAGCCGCGCGGGTTGGCCTCCACCAGGGCGTCCCAGGAGGCCCGGTCGGGCTCGCGGAGGCCGGCGGCCGGCGTCATCCGCGACCGCGACGGTGCGTGAGGTCAAGCACGATCCCGAGGATACGGCGCGGCTCCTCGATCCGCAGCGCCAGCGACGCGCCGAGCAGCACCGCACCGCCCGCCGCGGTGGCCAGGCAGAGCCGCACGAGCGCAAGCGCGAAGCCGGCGTTCACGCCCCAGAGGCTCACCAGCGCCACGGTCACGCCCCAGGCGACGAGCGCACCCGGCACGGCCGCGACCATGGACTTGGCCATGACCAGCCAGACCTCCCCGAGGCCGAGGCCGGGCAGGCGGCGCCCGAGGAGGACGACCAGGATCACGGTCTCGAGCCAGGCCCCGACCGCGATCGCCACCGCCAGGCCCGTCAGGCCGAGCGGGCCCACGAGCGCGACGCCCACGACGATGTTGACGCCCACGGCCACTAGCCCAGCGATCAGCGGCGTGGCCGTGTCCTGAAGCGCGTAGAAGGCGCGGGCGAGGACGGCGATCAGCGAGTGGGCCGTCAGGCCGAGCATGAACACGGCCAGTGAGACCGTGACCCAGCCCAGGATGGTGGCGTCGAGGTGGCCCAGGCCGTAGGCCTCGCGGACCACGTCGCCGGCCGCCGGGATGCCGAGCGCCGAGATGCCCAGCATCACGAACGCGAGCAGGCTGAGGCCCCGCACGAGCAGACGGTGGAACGCCGCCGTGTCGCCCGTCGCCGCCTCGCGCGAGAGGGAGGGCAGGAGCACCGTGCCCAGCGGAACCCCGATCACGCCGATCGGGATCTGGAGCAGCGCGAACGCGAGCGTGAAGGCCGTGATGGAGCCGGTGGGCAGCGAGGTGGCCAGCGCGGTGACGACGAGGAACACGATCTGCGTCGCTCCCAGGCCGATGGTCCGCGGACCCATGAGCACGAGCGCCTTGCGCGTGGGCCCGTCGTCGAGGGCCACGGACGGCCGCAGGCGGGCGCCGATCGAGAGCAGCCCCGGGATCTGGACGACCAAGTGGCCGGCCGCACCCACGACGACGCCCACGGCGAGGCCGTTCACGCCCAGGACCGGCACGGCGAACAGCGCGCCGCCGATGATCCCGACGTTGTAGACCAGCGGGGCGACCGATGCGGCCGCGAATCGGCCTCGGGCGTTGAGCGCCGCCGAGGCGATCGCACCGCCCGCCATGAACAGCGGACTCAGCAGCATGACCTTGGTGAGGTCCGTGGTCATCTGCAGCTTGGCGCCCGTGAACCCGGGCGCGATGAACGCGACGAGCTGCGGCGCGGCAAGCTCCGCGATCACGACCAGGACGAACAGCGCGCTGAGGATGAGCGTGGTGATGGTGGACACCACGCGCCACGCACGCCTGGTCTCCCCGGTGGCGAACAGGCCCGCGATCACCGGGACCAACGCGGACGCGACGGCACCCGCGGCCACCAGCTGGAACAGGAAGTCGGGGACCCGGAACGCGGTATTGAACGCGTCGAGACTCGCGGGATCGGGCACGGCCCGCACGATCGCGATGTAGCGCACGAAGCCCAGCACCCGGGAGGCCAGCGACGCCACCGTCACGATCAGCCCGGCGGTCACCAGCGCCCGCGTCGTGGACGAGCCCGCAAGGGTCACGCCTGGGGGCGCGATGGCATCCTCGAAGTCCTCGACGTTCACCGGGTCCAGGGTGGGCTCGTCCATCAGCTGGGGGCCCTCGCCCGTGGGTGGGCCTGACGATAGGCGTCGCGCAGCCGGGTTGGCGAGACGTGCGTGTAGATCTGCGTCGTGGCGAGGCTCTCGTGGCCAAGGAGCTCCTGTACCACGCGCAGATCCGCGCCACCCTCCAGCAGGTGGGTGGCGAAGCTGTGGCGCAGGGTGTGGGGCGACACGCCCTCGGGCAGGCCGGCCCGGCGGCACAGGCGGTCGATGCGGTACCGGAGTCCGCGCACGCCGAGCGGTCGCCCGTTGTGGTTGAGGAACACCGCCGTGCCGTCGGCTGGCTCGGGTGCTCCGTCCGCCGCGCGGGCGCGGGCCGCGAGGACGGGCCGGCCCTCCTCGAGGTACCCGGTGAGCGCCTCGCGGGCGGGCCGGCCCAAGAGGCCCACCCGCTCCTTCCGGCCCTTGCCCAGCACCCGCAGCTCGCCACGCCGCAGGTCGAGGTACCGAAGGTCTGCGGCCGCCAGCTCGCTGACGCGGAGTCCCGCCGCATACGCGGTCTCGACCAGGGCACGGTCGCGCAGGGCGAGCGCGAGGGCGAGCTCCGGGTTGCGGGTCGCCACCGCGTGGCCGTCGGCACCGACCGCGAGGTCCTCGTCCACCACGGCGATCAGCCGCTCCACCTGCTCCACCTCGAGCACGCGCGGGAGGCGGCGCGGGAGGCGCGGCGTTGCGACGGCGGCCCACGGGTCCCCTGGCGTGAGGCCGGACCGCGACGCGTACCGGTAGAACGCGCGGAGAGCCGCCATGCGCTGGGCCACCGACGAGCGCGCGTGGCCCTCGGACAGCTCCCCGAGGTAGGCGCGCAGCGTCGGCCGCGACGGTGTTCGCCAGTCGGCACCGGTTGTCGCGGCCCAGGCCAGCCAGGCGGCCACGGTGCGCTCGTACGAGCGGCGGGTCTCCGGCGAGGCGTCGCGCGCCTCGAGCGAGCGGAGGAACGCCCGGAGCGCCTCCGGGCCAGTCACGGGCGTGGGACCCGACTCACGAGGTCGAGCGGCGGGAGCCCGAGCCGGACTGGTCGGCGGGGGGCCGGGTGGACCGCCGAGTCGTGCCCCCGGACCGACCGCCGCCCCGTCGTCCGCCGCCAGCACCCGACCGCCGCGCCGGGCGCGCCAGCGCCGATGGATTCGCCGCACCGCCGGGCAGCCGCAGGCCCGGCGTGACGACTGCCGGGAGCTCGACCGGCGCGCCGCAGGTCAGGCAGATCCCAGCATCGCCACGCCTCGCCACGGCCCCCCGCCCGTCCTCGTGTGCGTCGTGGAGGGCGCCCGTAGGCTCGTCGTTGACCGTGAAGTCGCACTTCGGGTAGGCAGAGCACCCCCAGAAGACGTTCCCCGTGCGCCGAACGCGTCGCGCCACGAGGTGGCCGTCGTTCTTCTTGGGGCAACGGACCTCGAAGGGGAGTTGGTCCGGGGGCGGCGGTCCGTCCTTCTTGATGTACGTGCAGTCGGGGTAGCGCGAGCAGCCCACGAACGCCCCGAACCGGCCGCGCTTGGTGGCGAGCACGCCCTCGCCGCACTCGGGGCACGGCTCGCCATCGCCCTCCAGCGTCGGCGTGTCCCCATCGCCCAACAGCGAGCGAGTCTCCTTGTGGTCCGGATACGCGGAGCAGGCGAGGAAGACCCCGTCGTTCCCCAGGCGGATGACCATGGGGTGGCCCTCGGAGCAGACGGTGTCCGTCAGCTCGACATCGAGGAAGTCCTTCCAGTCGCGGAGGAACGCAGCCATGACGTCAGCGCGCTTCACGGTCCTGCGGACCTCGGCCACCTGCCCGCTCAGCGGGCCGAAGAAGTCGCGCAGCAGCGGGACCCACTCGCGCTCGCCGTCGGCGATCTCATCGAGGTCCTCCTCCATCCGGGCGGTGAAGTCGAGCCGCACGTAGTCCTCGAAGTACGTCACCAAGAAATACGTGACGATGACGCCGACCAGTTCAGGAACGAGGCGCCGCTCGACCACCTTGACGTAGCCGCGATCGAGGACCGTGGAGATCGTCGCCGCGTATGTTGACGGCCGGCCGATGCCCTGCTCCTCGAGCGCCTTGATCAGCGTGGCCTCCGTGTAGCGCGGCGGCGGCTCGGTGAAGTGCTGCGTGGGGGTCACGGACTCGACCGTCGTGAGGTCGCCCTCGGCGAGTGGCGGGAGCGTGCGCTCGGCCTCGTCCTCGCCGTCATCGCGGCCCTCGGTGTAGACGCGGGCGAAGCCGTCGAACAGTGTGCGAGTGGCCGAGGCGCGCAGGCGGTAGGTGGCGGCCATGAGTTCGACCGTCGCGGTCTCGAGCTCCTTGGGCGCCATCTGCGAGGCGATCGCGCGCTGCCAGATCAGGCGGTAGAGGCGCAGCTCCTCGGGCTTGAGGTGGCCCTTGAGCGATTCCGGGTCCCGCGTGAACGACGTCGGGCGAATGGACTCGTGGGCCTCCTGGGCACCCTTCTGCTTGGTCTTGTACACGCGGCCGCGGCCGGTGCCGTACTGCTTGCCGAAGCGCTCCGCGATGGCCTTCTGCGCCTCGGCCATCGCAACCCCGGCGATGGCGGTGGAGTCGGTTCGCATGTACGTGATGAGGCCGGCGTGGCCGTCAGGCGTGTCCACGCCCTCGTACAGTCGCTGGGCGATCGACATGGTGCGCTTGGGCGAGAAGCCGAGCTTGCGACTGGCCTCCTGCTGGAGCGTGCTGGTGGTGAACGGCGGTGACGGATTGCGTTTGGACTGGCGCGTGGCCACCGAGTCCACGCGCGGCCGCTCGACGCGGATCGCGGCGGCATGGCGCTCGGCCGACTCCCCGTCGCCGATGTCCACGGCCGCCCCGTCGACGCGGACGAGGTCCGCGGTGAAGGGCGTGCCGTCGGGGGCCAGGAGCGCGGCCTCGAGGGTCCAGTACTCGCGCGCGGTGAAGGAGCGGATCTCGCGCTCTCGCTCGACGACCATGCGGACGGCGACCGACTGCACGCGGCCCGCCGACAGCCCGCCGCGGACCTTGCGCGAGAGCAGCGGGCTCAGGGTGTAGCCGACGAGTCGGTCCACGATGCGCCGCGCCTGCTGCGCATCGACGAGGTTGCGGTCGATGTCGCGGGGATGCGCAAACGCCTCCTTGATCGCCCCCTCGGTGATCTCCGAGAACGTGACGCGGCGCGTCTTGCTCGCTGGCACCGATGCGGCCTCGGCCACGTGCCACGCGATGGCCTCGCCCTCCCGGTCGAGGTCGGTGGCGAGCCAGACGTCGACGGCCGTCCTGGCAGCCTTCTCGATCTGGGCCACCTGCCGCCGGCGGTCCTCCGGCACGACGTACTCCGGCGCGAAGTCGGCGTCCACGTCTACGCCGAACTTGCCCTTGCCCGGGTTCTCGGGCAGGTCTCGGACGTGACCGTACGACGCGAGGACCTGGTAGTCGGCGCCGAGGTAGCGCTCGATCGTCCGCGCCTTGGCTGGCGACTCCACGATGACGAGGTGCTTGGGCATGGCGGCCGGGAGTGTAGCATCGGGGCCTTCGCCCGCCCGTATCGCGGTTCGCTGGCATCAGGGCGGTCCCGGCCGGGGGCACCGACCGCGGCTGCGGCGCCGGTCGTCAGATGTCGCGAATCCGCCTGAGGAAGTCCTCGTCGATCTCCTCGCCCATGTCGAGGCCGAGGTCATCGCCGGCTGGAGCCTCGATGACCGCCGGCAGCGTGGACTCTGGCCCGCCCGGGATCCTGATGCCGGCAGCGCGGTCCGACGGCGCGGCGCCGCGGCCCTCGGCCAGGTGCCTCTCGAGCGCGTCGCTCGGGATCTCGAGGAAACGGACCACGCGGTACGGGAAGAAGAAGGTCGCCTCCATGTTGTCGACGAACAGCGGCCGCTTCCCGTCCATCGCGCGCAGGTTCGTGCACAGCATGCCGGCGTCGCGCGCGGCCGGGACCTCATACAGGTCGGCCAGCAGCGGCTGCTCGTTGGAGATGTGGAGGACGACGTTCCGGATCACGGGGCGATCCTCACCGATTCGCGGCCCCGCGTCAGCGGGCCGATGGTCCCGCCGTGCGCCGCGGACCGGGCTACGGCCGGTAGAAGTCGATGACCAGCCGGACGCGGCCGCTCGACACCCAGACGCCGACCCCGACCTCCGTGTAGAGCGAGTTCATCAGGTTGACGTAGTGGCCGCCGTTGTACGGCTTCTCGCTCTGGAAGAACAGGTGGTCGCCCAGGACCGCCTGGTACGGCGAAAGGCTCTCGCAGCCGATGTTCTCGCCCCAGTTGTAGCTCGTGTAGCCCGCGCGGCGGAGCCGGTCACCCGGCGTGCCGCCATAGAAGTGGTTGCACAGGTTCTGCGTCGCGAGGTACTTGGCGTACGGGCGCGACACGTTGGCGCTGATGCCCGCCGAAAGCTTCAGCGGCGGCACGTTGCGGCCGCCCGGCGACGAGCAGCTCCCCGACGAGGTGACCCAGCCGCCGGTCCGCGTGCAGTTCATGAGGTTGAGGTAGTAGACCTCGACCGAGTACCAGCTGGCCGACACGCCGCCTGACCCGCCCGAGCCGCTCGGGTGCGGGATGGGCTTGGGGGCCGGCGGCTTGGGGGCCGGCGGCTTCTTGGCGGCGGCGGGCAGCGCCTTCACGACGAAGGTTCCGGCGGCGGCGGCGATCGGGCCACCGGCGGCCGACGTGGCGGTGGCGGCGACCTTGACCCCGACCGTCGCGCCGTATGGCAGCGCCGTGGCGGGGGTGAAGACGATGACATGGTAGGTCTCCGCCCAGGTGAGCCTGCCGGCGACAGCCTTGCCCGCGGCCGTGACCCTGAAGGCGGCTGCGGTGGTCGTGGGGTTCATCTCGGCCGTGAAGCGGACGGAGATCACGCTGGCGCGATCCTGGCCCGTCGCGCCGTCCCCCGGCCGGAAGCGGACGACGGCGGGGACGGCAGGGGCGGCCACCGTGCGCACGAGGACGGATGGGATGGCGGCGAACGCGACCCCATCGCCGTCCAGTAGTCCCGCGAGCGTCAGCTGATAGACGGTGTTGGGCGCGAGCGGGGCATCGGGCGTGAATGTGTAGTCGCCCTGGCGCGCGCCTGCTGTCACCATTCCGGCGAAGGCGGGATCGGTCCTGATGGAGGCCCGGAGGGCGTCGAGGGCCACGGCGCGATCGAGGTGGATGACGAACGCGGTGTCGAGCGCGGCGCGCGTGCCGGAGACCTTCGTGACCTCGAGTGTCCCGCTCCCCCCACGGGCAGTCATCACGACGGCATGGACGGGGGTCGCCATCGGGGAGCCGTCGGCACCGCGGGCCGAGACGGCGACGGTCAGCGTGTACAGCGTGTCCGGTGCCCAGGCCCTGAGCGGCGCGATGGTGAGGGTCCTGCCGGCCTCGTCCCATGTGAACGACACGGCGGCCTCGGGCGTCATGCGGAGCGCCGCCGCCACGGAGGCCCCGTCCATGGGCGCGTCGAAGGCGACCGTGATCGGCGCCTTGAGGCTGTGGTCGGTGACAACGGTGTTGAGCAGCTGTGCCGACACGGTGCGCGTGAGGGACTGCGGTGCGGCCGCGGACGGAGCGGGTCGGCCGCCGACCATCAGGACGAGCGCGATCAGCCCGGCGGCGCCGACGAACCCGGCTGCGCGGAATCTCCCGGCCGACCTAACCGCGACGGCCACGTAGAGGAGGATCACCACGGGCAGGGCGAGCAGGGCCGCCCCGAGCTTTCGCAATCGGTCGTCCTCCACTGCGTCGTGTCCCTAACGCCCGGAGACGCTGGCGCCGACCCCGGCGGACTCGCGCGAACGCGCCCGGGGCTGGGCGGAGGGTAACACCGTGCTCCGCCGGAAGTCCACCTCGAGGGCTCCGCGTCCCTTCGCTCCGCAACGAGACCCGATCATGCGGCGGGCCGGCCCTCCTCGCGCCCATCGAGACGTCGCGGGCCCCGTTTGGAGCGCTCTGCCAGGCGTCCCGATGGCTGGTAGCGGCCGAGCACCTCCACGACGAAACCACGCAACTCGAGCGTCGTGAGGGCGGCGAGTACCGCAGCCCCGGCGAGGCCCGTGGCCAGCACGAGCTCGTCCGGGCTGCCCGCACCCCGCTCGAGCGCTGCCGCCACCGAGCTCTCGGCTTCACCGAGCCCAGGTGCGCCGCGTGGCGCAGGGGCGGCGACCCGATCCTCGAGGCCGAGGTCCTCCACCAGCTCCGCGATCCCAGCCACGATCTTGGCCTCGGGGCCAGCCTCGCGAAGAAACGCCAGCGAGCCGGCGACCGCCGGGTCGTCCAGGCGGCCCGGGACCAGGAACAGGGAGCGACCCTGCTCAAGCGCCCAGGCGGCGGTGGTGAGCGCACCGCTGCGCGCCCCAGCCTCCACGACGATCGTGGCGTCCGAGAGCCCGCTGATGATCCGGTTGCGGCGGGGGAACGTGCCGCGCGTGGGCGGCACGTCCGGCGCGAACTCGCTGACGATGGCGCCGCCGTCCGCGGTGATGGCCGCCGCGAGGCCCCGGTGCCCTGCGGGGTACAGGTGCCCGTGCCCGCCGCCCACCACCGCCACCGTGGGCATGCCGCGCCGCACGGCCGCCTCGTGGGCCGCCGCGTCGATCCCGTACGCGAGCCCGGACACGATCGTCGCACCGCGTGCAACCACCGCCTCGGCGATCCGCCCAGCGGTGGCGCGCCCGACGGCGGTGGGTCGGCGCGTGCCCACGATCGCGATGGGCCTGGCCGGGTCGAGCGCACGCAGGTCGCCAGTGAAGAACAGCACGGGCGGCGGCAGGAGGATGCGTCGTAGGCGCGCCGGGTACGTGGCGTCGGCGAGCGTGAGGAACCCGACGCCCGCGGCGCGGACCGAGTCGAGCGCACGCCCCGGGTCGGCCGCAGCGTCGACGATGGTTGCCGCTGCGCTCGCGCTCAGGACCGGCGACGCATCCGGACCCGCCGAGGCGTCCACCAGCCGGGACACGGCGCCCCGAACCGTCGCGTCGCGGAGCACCGCCAGGGCGGACCCGTACGACCCCAGCAGCCGCTCGAAGGTCACCGGCCCCACGCCCCGCGCCCCGGCGAGCACCACCCACGCATCACGCTCGTCGAGGTCCAGCGCGGGACCCCGGCCGGCGCCCCCGACGACCCCGTCCGCGTCTCGGCCCAGCGGTCCCCACCGCCCGACGCCGAGCATCAGCCCGCGAGCCCCAGCGCGAACCGGTCCGCCGGGATGCGGAAACGGGCCGCCTCGTCAAGGTCCAGCGCGGTCACCGCCGGCTTCCCCGCCAAGTCGGCGATCGTCCGCGCGACGCGGAGCAGCCGGTCTGTGCCCCGCCCGGAGAGCCCCTCCCGCTCGGCCAGCAGCACGGCCCGGACCGAGGCGGCTTCGTCCAGGCGACAGGATTCGCGGAGGGCGCGACCGCCCAGACGTCCGTTCGCGAGGCCACGGTTGCGCGCCACCTGACGTGACCGCGCGTCCGCGATCCTCTCCCCGACGACGGCCGATGACTCGGGAACGGGCCCGCGGAGCAGCAACTCGGGCGGCACGCGGTCCATCGCGGCCCACAAGTCGATCCGATCACGCAGGGGCCCCGAGACGCGACGCAGGTACCGCTGCGGCGCCCCCGGTGGGCACGTGCACGCCTGGACAGCTGAGCCGAGCCTCCCGCACGGGCACGGGTTCATCGCCGCGACGAAGGTGAACCGGGCCGGGAACGTCGCCCACCTGCCCACGCGGACCACCGCGACGCTCCCCTCCTCGAGCGGCTGGCGCAGCGCCTCAAGCACGTCTCGGCCGAACTCCGGCAGCTCATCGCAGACGAGGCAACCCTGGTCCGCGAGGGTCACCTCACCGGGGGTCAGCCGCGGCCCCCCGCCCACCATCCCCGCGTAGCTCACCGTGTGGTGCGGCATCCGGACCGGCGGCCGGCGCTGGAGCACCGTGACGGGCACCTCGGACGCCACCGACGCGACCACGGTGGCCGCCAGCGCCGCCGAATCGTCGAGATCCGGCAGCAGGGACGGGATCGTCCGCGCCAGCAGCGTCTTCCCTGCGCCGGGCGGGCCGATCAGCAGCAGGGCGTGGCCGCCGGCCAAGGCGATCTCGAGACCCCTCCGAGCCACGACCTGGCCTCGCACCTCCGCAATGTCCGGCACGCGGTCCGCCGCGTCGGCCCCGCTCCCGGCCGCGACCTCTCCGGCGCTGCCCGGGCCGATCCCGGTCCTGCGCAGCGGCGCTGGTGCCCGTCGCCGCGCCCTCGGCCGTCGCAGCCACGCCTCGACATCACCCAGCGAGGCCACGCCGACGACCTCGATGCCCGGTGCGAGGCTGGCCTCCGCGGCCGCCTCCTCGGGCACCAGCACCCGCCGCACGCCCCGGTCGCGCAGCGCGATGGCCATCGGCAGGAGCCCGGGCACGCGACGCACCTCTCCGCCGAGCCCGAGCTCTCCCACCAGTCCCACGCCCGCCACGTCGGCCGACACCTGCTCGGATCCCAGCAGCACGCCCAGCGCGATCGCGAGGTCCAGCGAGGCGCCGGCCTTGCGCAGCTCAGCCGGGGCGAGGTTGACGGTGATCCTCCGGGGCGGGTGTTTGTAGCCTGCGTTCCGCAGCGCCCCGCGGACGCGCTCGCGGGCCTCGGACAGCGCGGCGTCCGGCAGCCCGACGATCGTGAACCCGGGCAGCCCCGGGGCCACGTCCACCTCGACCCGGACGACACGTCCGGCGAGGCCGTGAAGGGTGGCGGAGAGCAGCGTCGCAAGCACGGACGCACGGTAGGCCTGCAGGCTCACCGCAGGCTTATCGGCGACTCACCCCCGGCGTGCGGGACGGCGGCCGCTGGCACCGGAGCGGGGCGACCATCCCGCTCCCGACGCGAGTTGCCAGCGCGTCTAGTGCGCGGTGCCCGGCTGCAGCTGCGGCACCGACCGAGCGGGCGCCTTGTCAACAGCCTTGGCGAAGTCCAGCACCGAGCGGCCGAGCACGGAGTCTGCCTTGGCCGCCATGAACGGCGCCCCGGTGTTGAGCGCGGAGATCGCGCCCCGGTACTCGTTCACGATCTGGTGCTCGATGGGCTGGCGCAGCGCGCCCTCGGCGCTCTTGACGTTGATGCCCGTGTAGGCGTTCGAGCGGTTGAGCACCAGCTTGAGCTTCCCCGACGCGTAGCCCAAGTGCCCCATCGTGCCCAGGACAAGGCGGACGTTCTTGAGGCAGGAGAGGTCGGCGGTCATGACCGCGAAGATGGTCTCCGCGATGTCGAGCACCATCAGGTTGAACTCGTCGAGGCGCTTGTCGATGTCCACAATGACGTAGTCATACATCGTGGACAGCACCTGGAGGACCTCGTGCATGTGCGCGGAGGTGACCAGGTCTGCGGCCTCGGGCGACGGCGGCGCGAGCAGCAGGTCCACGCCGGACTCGTGCGACTGGATCACGCCCTTGAGCAGGTCCCCGTCGATCGTCGGGGCATTCACGGCGTCCACGATGCTCTTGCGGTCGTTGGCGAGGTCCATGAATACGCGGTGGTCTCCGAACTGGAGATTTCCGTCCACCAGCACCACCCGCCGGTCGAGCGAGCACAGCGCGATGGCCGTGTTGATGGCGATCGTCGTGGTGCCCACGCCGCCCTTCGCCCCGTAGTAGGCGTGGATCCGGCCCATCGCGGGCCGGCCGACGAGTGAGTCGCCGGGGGCGAAGCGCGCGATCAGCGCCTTGATGCGGGCGAGCAGCTCAGCCGGATGGAACGGCTTGACGAGGTAGTCGTCGGCACCGGAGCGCAGGGCCTTGACCTTCTGCGATACGTCACGGTCCGACGTGAGCATGATGATCGGGACGTGCTTGCCCGCAGGCTCGGAACCGCGGATCCGAGTGGCGAAGTCGTAGCCGTCCACGCCCGGGAGAGTCGCGTCGAGCAACAGGAGCGACGGGTCCTCGGACTGCCAGAGCCGCAGCGCCTCCGCCGCCTCGGTGGCGAGCAGGACCTCATAGCCCTCGGCGCGGAGGGTCTGCTGCAGGAGTCGCTGGACGCCCGCATCGTCATCGACGACGAGCACCTTCCCGGCCATCGCGCCTCCCCGCATCCTCTCACCATGATGGAGCGCACTCGCTCCGCCGTCTCGCGCAGTATACGGGCCTGTCCGCCCGCTGCCCGCTTGCTAGTCGCGAGCCTCGGCGAAGGCTGTCCGCAGCAGGTCGCCGGTGGCGCCCTCCCAGGCGTCGGGGTCCACGGCGTGCGCCGCGCTGTGGCCCGCCGCCTCGACCACCAGGTGGCGCGTGGCCCCGGGAGCCGCCGCAACCAGCCGCGCCTGTGCCCTGAGCGGGATCAGTGGATCCGACCCGCCGTGCACCAGGAGCAGCGGGACATCCTCGAGCAGACCGATCAGCGCGATGGGCTGCGTCGCCCTCGGATCCCCGCCCACCAGCCGTGCGAACCGCGAGAACACGTGGCCGGCGAGCCGGACCCCGCCCGGCAGTCCCATCCGGCGCCCCACGACCAGCGCGAGTTCCGGCGACACCGAGTCGGCCACGACCGCGACGATCCGCGGGCGCGGCGCGTCGACCGTCGTCACGGCAGCCGCCTCGGTGGACGTGTCAGCGGAGGTCAGGCGCCCGTCCCCGAGCACGGTGACCGCGGCGATCGCCGTGATCCCGCCCATCGACGAGCCGACGAGCGCCACGCGCCGCACCCCGCGCTCACCCAGCCAGGCCAGCGCGCCCGCGACGTCCTCCACCTCGTTGAGGCCGAACGTGGTCGGCGCCTCGTCCGACCCGCCGTGCCCGCGGAAGTCCAGGCCCAGCACGGCCGCCGTGCGCCGCAGGAACGGGCCCAGCTCGACGAGGTCTGGCGTCACGCTGCCGCTGTAGCCGTGGAGCAGGAGAATGGCCTCGCGCGGATCCACGAACCAGTCATCGTCGCCGGGCTCAGCGGCCAGCCAGCGGCCCGTCAGGCGCACGCCGTCTCGCGATCGCAGGCGCACCACCTCGCCGCCCAGACGGTCGAGCAAGGTGGCCATCCCCGATTCCTCGGGGAGGTGCCGGGGCGCGGACATGAGCCGCTTGGCAAGACGGTCGCTGACTGGCGCGATCGAGACGATGGCCGCCCCGAGGGTTGCCGTCATCACCAGGGCGCGGCGGATCACTTCTCGGCGGGCATCGACGGCGAGTTGACGCCCCGGTCCACGTAGCCGCCGATCTTCTGGGCGAGCGAGGAGAATTCGGTGGGAATGAGGAACTTGGTGGACGGGCTGGCGCCCAGGGCCTTGAGCGCCTCGAGGTACTGCAGCGCCATCGTCTTCTCGTCGATCTGGTGGGCGGCGCTGTAGATCCGCTCGAGCGCCTGGCTGAAGCCCTCCGCGCGCAGGATCGCGGCCTGGCGCTCGCCCTCGGCCTTGAGGATCTCCGACTGCTTCTGGCCCTCGGCCACGTTGATCGCCGACTGCCGGGCGCCCTCGGACTCCGTGATGACCGCGCGCCGGGTCCGCTCGGCGGAGAGTTGGCGGTTCATCGCGTCCTGGACGTCGCGCGGCGGCGTGATCTCGCGGATCTCGACCGTGGTGATCTTGCCGCCCCACCGCTCGGTCACCTCGTCGAGCTTCGTGCGCAGGACCTCGTTGATCTGCTCGCGCTTGGACAGCACGTCGTCGAGCAGGATGTCGCCGATGACGGCGCGCAGCGTGGTGGTGGCAACACCCTGGAGGGCGCCGGCGAAGTAGGCCACGTTCACCACGCTCTTGAGCGGTTCCGAGATGCGCCAGTAGATCAGGAAGTCGACGTTGATGGGCGCGTTGTCCTTGGTGATGGTGGTCTGGCTCGGGACCTCGATGAACTGCTCGCGCACGTCCACCTTCACCGGCCGGTCCACGATCGGGATCAGGAACCGGATCCCCGGGCCGCGGACCATCTGCTCGTTGGTCTTGCCCAGGCGGAACACCACCATCTGCTCGTACTGCTGGACGATCCTGACCGAGAGGTACAGGAAGATCAGCACCAACAACAGCACGACCACCAGGATCGCAAGCGTCACGATGAGTTCCATGCGGGCCTCCCAGGCTACGGACGGGCGGTGGGCGGTGCGGCGGGGTTCGGAGCGGCCGTTGGCCGCGGGCCAATCGCAGGCGGCTGAACGACAGGGGCGACGATGGCGACGAGCCGGTCGAAGGACACCAGGCGGACCGGGATGTTGCGGTCGAGCTCACGTCCGTCGGCTGTCCGCGCGCTCCACGTCTCTCCGCCCAGGAACACGGTGCCCAGCGGCGCGATCGGCATCCGGACGACGCCGGTCGTGCCGACCGGGACGGGTTGACCCACGGTGCCCCTCGGGGCGGCCATGCGGCGGATTCGAATTGCGGCGTAGGCCATCGCCCCCATCAGCAGCGCGAATGCGGCGGCCATCACGACGATCAGCGGCGTGGCGACCGCCACCGACGGCTCGAGGGGCGCGCCGGTCGGAGGCGAGTACAGGATCGACGCGCCCAGCACGAAGGCGACGAGGCCGCCCAGGGCGAGGATCCCGTGACTGGCGATCTGGGTCTCGAGCACGAACAGGAGCATCCCGAAGGCGAGCAGGATGAGGCCGGCCACGTTGAGCGGCAGGCTGCCGAAACCGATGAACGCTAGGATGAGACTGAGGCCGCCCACGATCCCGCCGACGATCGTCGGGTGGATCAACTCGATCAGCAGTCCAGCGAGCCCCACGACGAAGAGGATGAAGGCGATGTTCGGGTCCGAGAGCAGGTGGAGGAACCCCATCCCCGGGTTCATCGGCGTCTCGGTGACCGCCTTGCCCGCGACGTCCACGGTCAGAAGCCCTGCCGGCGTGGTGACCTGCTGGCCCTGCGCGGCGGCGAGGACCGCGTCGAGCGTGTCGGCGACCCCGTTGACCACGCCTTTGGCCGCGGCCTCGGTCGCGGAGGCTGAGGTGGCGTTGGCGACGGCGGACACGGCCCAGTCCACGTTGCGGCCGCGCGCCTGGGCGATCGAGGTGATCGTGGAGATCGCGATGGAGCGGACCTTGTCGCCCTCGGTGCCCGTGATGTCCTGCCCGCTGCTCCCGACCGGCGACGCGGCCCCGATGCTGGTGCCGGGGGCCATGTAGGCGAGGTGGCCGGCGAGCGTGATGAACGTTCCCGCGCTGGCGGCCCACGCCCCGGCCGGCGCCACCCACACGATGACGGGAACCCTCGCCTCCAGCTCGGCCTTGGTGATCTGGGTCATGGCGTCGAGGCTGCCGCCCGGCGTGTCGAGTTTGATGACCACCGCCGACGCCCCGCTTGACTGCGCCGCAGCGATGCCGTCGCGCAGGTAGCCTGCCATCACGTTGTCCACGACGCCGTTGGCGGTGAGGACCACGACGCCGCCCGAGGCGGCCTGCACCGGTGCGACGAGGGCGACGAGGAACAAACCCGCCGCAAGGAGTGCACGGACGAGCGCGATGCGAGAGTGCGTGATGCGATCGCTCATGGGAGCTGACGTCAGTATGGCACCCGCGCACCCGGGACCGCCCGTGCCGCCGGGCCTCACTCGCCGGGACGCTCGGTCAGGGCGTCGAGGGCCAGCCGGCTCCACGTCTCGAGGCCGTCGCGCATGGCGGCGACCGCCGCCGAAGTGGCGAACGCGCCGATCAGCTTGTCCGTCTCGCGAATGGCCACGGACCGCCCAGCGGCGTCGGCCGTGTAGACGAATCCGAGATGGACGCTGCCCACGGGGGTCGTGTCGTCGTTGAGCAGGCCGACCGGCGTGAACTGGGGCATGAAGTCCGCCTCGATCTCCTCGCGCCACTCGCGGCGGAGGCCGCCGACAACATCGCCGTCGCCGGGGTTCACGTGCCCTCCCACGCCGATCGAACCCAGGTCGTGGAGGCGGGCGTCGCCTCCGGCCCGGGTGCGCCGCATCAGGAACCAGCTCTCGCCGTCCCGAAGCACGAGATACGGGATGACCTGCTTGAGCGAGGGGTCCTCCTCCGCGTCGCGCCGACGCACGAAGCGCCCCTCGCGCGCGACGATCTCGAGCGCCTCGGCCAGCTCCATGCGCCGAAGTCCCAGCCAGCCCGGATCCGTCACGAGGGCCTCACGCGGGACCACCAGGACCAGCTCGTCTGGGTTGTCCACGCCTCAGCGCTCCAGCCGCTCTCGCGCGGCCTCGAGGCGCTCCCGGATCGCGGCGGGGTCCGCCCCGCCCGGGGTCTCGAGCACCTCGAGCCAGGCGTCGAGCCGGGCCCGGAATGCGCGCAGCCGCTCGGCGACGCGGTCGGCGTTGGTGGCGAGGATCTCAGCCCCCATCGCCGTGTCGCCCCGGGCGAGGCGCGTGGTGTCCCGCCAGCCGCCCGCCGCGAGCGCTCGGGCGCCGTCCCAGTCGTGGTCCTCGGCACCCGGCAGGCCAGTGGCCGTTTCCACGAGCATGACCGACGTCAGCAACGGCAGGTGGCTGACCGAGGCCACCAGTCTGTCGTGACGGCCCGCGTCCAAGTGCACGGGAATGGCGCGGCAGGCATGCGCGAGTGCCTCGACCGCTGATGGGTCGCCGCCGCCCAGGGCGGCTGTGATGACCCAGGGCCGATCCTCGAAGAGCGCGGCATCCGCGGCGCCGAATCCGCTCGTCTCCCTGCCGGCCATCGGGTGGCCTCCCACCCACGGCAGCCCGGCGTCGCGCGCAGCGCGTTCGAGCTCCGCCTTGGCGGACGCGACATCCGTGACCGTGACGCCGGGGCGAAGGGCGTCGCGCCACTGGCCCGCGAGCCGGCCGATGAGCCCGATGCAGGCGACCGGCGGCGCCGCCAGGACAATCAAGTCGGCCTCGCGCACCAGATCGGGGGCGTGGCTGAAGGCCTCGTCGATGGCGCCGGCCTCCAGCGCTCGTCTCGGACCGGTGCCGGACGGCGTCCAAGCCCCCACCCACCAGTCCCCGTCGGCGGCGCGGAGGGCGCGCGCAACCGACCCGCCGATGAGGCCGAGTCCGAGGAGGGCGACGCGCATGCCGCGATTATCGCGCGGACACCGGCCCGGATGGACGCGCCAGCCACGGAAGCGAGGCGGGTGCCGACCTATGTCCGGAAGGGATTGCTATCACCATCCCGCCGCGGTCCGATCCTGCGGTCCGCGACACGGCGCTCGCCCGTCTCGGCCGGCGGCCCGGGATCATCGGGGGGATTCACGCGACGGACCGACTGGCGGCGGTCAGCGCTGCGGCGCTCGCTCGAGAGCAGGGCGCCGCAGCGCGGGCATCGCCGCTCCTCGGCGAACAGCGCCTCGATCGGGGCGACCGTGTAGATCTGGCGACCGCAGGCATGACAGGCGAGCTTCGGCACGAGCGGATCGTATGCGGTCGCGCACCGCCCCGCACGTGCCCTGCGCGCTGCACGCCGGCCGCGCGCCCTCGGCCGGCCGATCGAGCGTCAGCCCGGCACCTGGGGCAGCGCTGCCAACGACTCGGCAACACGCTCAGCGGGGTACTCGTAGTCCTCGAGCAAGCCCTGCAGGTAGCGCTCGTACGACGACAGGTCGAAATGGCCGTGGCCCGACAGATTGAACAGGATGACCCTGGGCTCGCCAGCCTCCTTGGCGGCGAGGGCCTCGTCCACTGCCACCTTGATCGCGTGCGTGCTCTCGGGCGCCGGGAGGATGCCCTCGGCGCGGGCGAACTGGACGCCAGCCTCGAAGCAGGCGACCTGGTGGACGCTCTGGGCCTCGATGAGCCCGTGCTCCTTGAGCAGCGACACCAGCGGCGACATGCCGTGGTACCGCAGGCCGCCGGCGTGGATCGGCTCCGGCATGAAGTCCGAGCCGAGGGTGTGCATCTTGACGATCGGCGCCATCTTGCCCGTGTCGCCGTAGTCGTAGGCGTAGACGCCCCGGGTCAGGGACGGCGCGGCCTCTGGCTCGACCGCGATCACGCGGTAGTTGGCCTCGCCGCGGAGGTTCTCGCCGACGAACGGGAACGTGAGCCCGGAGAAGTTGGAGCCGCCGCCAGCGCACGCGATGATCACGTCCGGTCGCTCGCCGGCCATGGCCATCTGCTCCTGCGCCTCGAGGCCGATCACCGTCTGGTGGAGCATCACGTGGTTGAGCACCGAGCCGAGGGCGTACTTGGTGTCGTCGCGGGTTGCCGCGTCCTCCACCGCCTCGCTGATCGCGATGCCGAGCGACCCGTTGGAGTCCGGGTGCTCCGCCAGGACCCGGCGGCCGTAGTTCGTCGTGGGGCTCGGACTCGCCACCACCGAGGCCCCGTACGTCTCCATCAGCATCCGGCGGTACGGCTTCTGGTCGTAGCTCGCCCGAACCATGTAGACCTTGACCTCGAGGCCGAACACGGCTCCCGCGAAGGAGAGCGCGCTCCCCCACTGCCCGGCGCCGGTCTCGGTGGCGAGCCGCTTGACGCCCTCCTGCTTGTTGAAGAAGGCCTGCGGGATGGCGGTATTGGGCTTGTGGCTCCCGGCCGGGCTGACGCCCTCGTTCTTGTAGTAGATGTGGGCCGGGGTGTCGAGGGCGCGCTCCAGGCGGTGGGCGCGGTAGAGCGGCGACGGCCGGTAGAGCTGGTACGCCTCGCGGACGGGATCCGGGATCTCGATGTCGCGGTCGGTGGACACCTCCTGCAGGATCAACCCCATCGGGAACAGCGGCGCGAGGTCGGCCGGGCCGATCGGCTGCATCGTCCCAGGGTGGAGGGGCGGCGACATCTGGACCCCCGCCGGGAGGTCAGCGACGATGTTGTACCAGGCGCGCGGGATCCGGTCCTCGTCCAGGACGAACTTGGTTCGGCGGGGTGCGCTGGCCATCTACTGTCTCCCGGGTCTCGTGCAGGTTGGGGAGATGCGAGCGTAAGGCCTAGGGCGCCGACCGGGCAAACAGGTGTGCGTCAGGCGCGGAGCGGAGCCTCCACCAGCGGCTCGTAGCGCGGCGGTCCTGCGCCGAGGTGACTCCGGAACAGCGTCAGGGTCGCGGCCTCGAAGCCGGCCCTCCAGCCAACGCTGGCACGCGCGAGGTCGTTCGCGATCGCGTGGCTGACCTCGCCCTGGAGCGCGTCCGTCCGGGCGACCGTCAGGTGGGGGCGGCGGGTGCGCGTCTCCGGCGGCCAGCCCAGGCGGTCGAGGGGCGCCCCAAGCGCGTCAACCAGTCGGATCAGACCGTCGTTCCCATGATCCACGCCCAGCCACAGCGTCCGCGGGTGGCGACCGTCCGGAAAGGCGCCCGCACCCGCCAGCTCGATGCGGAAGCGATCCACCGACGCGGCGGCGTCGAGCACGGCGAGGCCGACGTCGGGGACGCTGTCCGGCGGCGCATCACCAAGGAAGCGGATGGTCAGGTGGAGGTTCTCGGTTCGGACCCAGCGGGCATCTCGGCCCGGGCTCGTCATCCGCACGGCGTCGATGAGCTGCTGGCACGCCTCGAGCGCGCCGGGCGGCACGGCGACGGCGACGAACAGGCGCTGGGGAACCTCAGCCACCGCGCAGGGGGCGAAACCGGTCACGGTCGGCGCGGAGGACCTCGTGTGCGCGGTCGCGGTCGCGCCAGCCGTCGATGTTCACCTGTTTGTTCTCGAGCAGCTTGTAGGTCTCGAAGAAATGCTCGATCTCCACGAGGCGGTGGGGGCGGATCTGGTCGAGCCGCTCGATGTGCTGCTGGTGCGGGTCGCCGAGGGCTACGCAGAGGACCTTGAAGTCGAAGCCCATCTCGTCGTGCATCTCGAGGCCGCCAACCGGACGCGCCCAGACGTGGCAGCCGGTGAAGGTGGGCTCGTCGATGATCAGCAGGGCGTCGGTGTGGTCGCCGTCATCGGCGCGGGTGCCCTCAATGAAGCCGTAGTCGAAGTTGTAGAACACTGCGGACGAGAGGACGCGGTCCAGCCGGAAGACGTGCGCTGCCTCGTCGTACTCGTACTTGTTGCGGCTCCCCCTGGGGATCTCCACCACGATCTCGACGACGTCCGGGAACTTGTCCGCATTGGTGCTCATGGCTCGAACTCTAGCGCGTCGGTCCGAGGGTCGCGCAGCCATCCCCGGGTGGCATCTGCAGGCAGTCCCCCGATGGGTCGAGCGTGCTTCGTCGCGTCGGCGCGGACTGGGGATCGCCCGCCGGCCGGCGACCGCGGTCAGTCGTTGTAGAGCCGCTCCTCGATGAGCTTCTCCTGCACGGTGCGCCCGTTGGGGTCGAAGCAGGAGAACTCGAAGTGCTTCTCGAACTCGATGTCGACAGCGTCCATGCCGCCGCGGTTCTTCTCGACCGAGGCCACCACCCAGTCGCGGAAGCGCTGTGCCTGGTACGGGTTGAACTCGATGTTGACCTTGGCGACGATGTTGTACTTCTCGTTGAGGATCAGGATGATGTCGGCCTCATAGTTGATCGCCGACGACCCGCGCAGGTGGTGGTTGCGCAGGCGCGCCGCCTTGAGGCCCTCCTTGTCCGCGGCGACGATCGAGATCATCGGCACGTCCTCGGACAGGGCGATGTCCTTGAGCCCGTTGACGACGAACGTGACCTTCTCGGCCTCCGTCGGCGGTTCCGGAATGACGGGCACCTTCTGCATGTAGTCGACGATGACCAGCAGCCGGCGGTCGCCTGAGAGCTCGCGGTGCTGGCGGACCAGCGCGCGGATGCCGTCGATGGTGCTGGCCGTCTGGGTGCCGCGGAGCAGGAACAGGTTCTGACCGTAGCGGGCGATCCGGTCCAGCGAGGGGCGCAGGCGCGGATTGGACGCCAGTTGGGCGACGCCGCCACCCTCGGACATCCAGGTGCCCAGAATCTCCTTGCGGACGTCCTGGATCTTGATCGCGCCGGTCGTGTGGGGCAGGTGGGCGAGGGCGGACTCCGCGGCGATCATGCGGTTGAGCAGGTAGAGCTCGTCGTGCTCGTAGCAGATGTAGAGGACGTTCGCCTGGCCGCCGGACGCCACGTTGCGGGCCATCTGCAGGGCCATCGTGGTCTTGCCGGTGCCCTGGGCGCCGCCGATGAGCAGCAGCTCGCCGGCCCTGAGGCCGTTGCCAATGGTCTTGTCGAGAGGCGTGAAGCCCAGCGGCACGGGCTGGTACTCGCCGACCTTACCGGTGGCAACCTTATCGTTGAGGTCCACCAGGACCTCGATCGCCGACCGGGGCGCCAAGCTGCCGTTCGGCCCCTCAAGCCGCCAGGCCGCCTTCGGCATCGGATCGCTTTCCGTCGTCACTCCCTCAAGTCCTCCCGACGCGGGGTTTCCCACCGGCGCATGCTAACACCCGGCCACGCCCCCGCCGTGCACCGATCGTCCTGCCGGTCCTGCTACTCCGCACTCGTTCGCGGCAGGCCCGCCAGCTCTTGCCAGAGACGAACGATGATCCGCGTACCCGCCTCGAAGTTGCGCTCGTCGAGCCACTCATTCGGGGCATGCGCATTGCAGTTGGGCTGGGTGAAGCCGGCCAGCACGACCGGCAGGCCGAGCACGTGGTCGAAGGCGGCGGTGACGGGGATCGAGCCGCCCTCGCGAATGAACACCGGATGGACGCCCTCGACGGCGCGGATCGCACGGGCCGCAGCCTGGGTCGCCGGGTGGTCGGTCGGGGTCAGGCTCGCCTCGCCGCCGTGGATGTAGGTGGTGGTGACCTTCACGCCGGGAGGCGCCACCTGCGCCACGTAGTCGCGCAGGGCCGCGAACACCCTCTCGGGCTGCTGGTTCGCGACGAGGCGCGTGGACACCTTGGCGTGGGCATGGGCCGGGATGATCGTCTTGGCGCCGTCGCCCTGGAAGCCGCCCCAGATGCCGTTCACGTCGAGCGTCGGGCGAGCCGTGCGGCTCTCGAGGATCGTCCAGCCAGTCTCGCCCACGAGCGCCGGGACCTGGGTCTCCTCCCGGAACGCCTCCTCGTCGAACGGCAGCGCGGCCATCTGGGCGCGGTCCGCCTCGGTGAGCGGCACCACGTCGTCATAGAAGCCCGGGATGCGGACGCGGCCGTCGGGGCCCTTGAGCGCGGTGATGATGCGCGCCAGTGCATTGGCCGGGTTCTCGACTGCGCCGCCGTACTGGCCCGAGTGCAGGTCCACGGGCGAGAGATCCACGTCGATCTGCGCGTACATGATCCCGCGCAGGGCAACCGTGATCGCCGGGACGTTGCCCTCGAAGTACCCTGTGTCACTGACGATCGCCAGGTCCGCCTCCAGTCGGTGGCGATTCTCCGGGATCCAGTGGAACAGCGACTCGGAGCCGAACTCCTCCTCGCCCTCGAAGACGAAGGTCAGGTTCACCGCCGGCGCCTTGCCCACGGAGCGCAGCGCCTCGAGCGCTGAGAGGTGCATCACCAGCTGGCCTTTGTCGTCGGCCACGCCCCGTCCCACGAACCGGCCGTCCCGCAGGAACGGCTCGAACGGCGCCGTCTGCCATAGCTCGACCGGGTCCACCGGCTGCACGTCGAAGTGGCAGTAGACGAGCACGGTCGGCGCGCCCGGCGCCTCGTGGATGCGCCCGTAGACGATCGGGTGCAGGTCGGTGTTGACCACCTCGACCTCGGTGGCTCCGACACCCTGCAGCCGGGCAGCGACCCAGCCCGCCGCGGACACCATGTCGGCCGCGTGCTCGGGCTGGGTGGAGATGCTGGGGATCCGCGCGAACTCCAGGAGGGTCTCGGCGCGTGCCTCGCGCGAGGCGACAAGCGCGGCTTCGACGGCGGGGTCGATCGGGGTGGGTTCCGGGGCGCGCGACGAGTCGGTCATGGGGGCTCCTGGCAAGGCTGTGGCGTCCCTCGATCCTACCGCGAGCCGGACAGCGAACGAGGGCGGACCGGGGTCCGCCCTCGCATCGGGTGCGGGACTGGGGCTTGCCGACCCGGCGTCAGGCCGGCTGCGGCGAGGGACTGGGCGCCGGCATGCCGGGGCCCGTGCCGGCGGACGCGCCGCCATCGGTGCCGGGGGCGATCACCCGCGGGATCCCCGCGTAGCGCCCTTCCTTGGGCGGCAGGTCGTCGAACAGCTTCTCGAACTCGGGGGAGTCGATGGACTCCTCGGCGATGAGCTTCTCGGCCAGGCGGTCCAGCCGATCACGGTGCGCCGTGAGCACCTCCGTTGCCCGCTCGTAGGCCCGGTCGATGATGGCGCGAACCTCCTCGTCGATCATCTTGGCGACGTCATCCGAGTAGTCGCGGGACTCGCCCATCGACCGGCCGAGGAACACCATCTCGTCGCGCTTGCCGAACGAGAGCGGCCCAAGGCGGTCGCTCATGCCGAACTCGGTGACCATGCGCCGCGCGAGGTCCGTGGCCTTCTCGATGTCGTTGCTGGCGCCGGTGGTCGTGTCGCCGAACACGAGGCGCTCTGAGACGTTGCCGCCGAGCAGTCCGGCGATCTTGTCCTCGAACTCAGTCTTGGACTGGAGGTAGCGGTCCTCGGTGGGCAGGGCCATCGTGTAGCCGAGGGCCATGCCGCGGCTGATGACCGTGACCTTGGCCACCGGGTCGCACTTGGGCAGGATCCGCTGCACCACCGCGTGGCCGCCCTCGTGATAGGCGATGATCCGCTTCTCCTCGTCGGAGATGACGCGACTCTTGCGCTCCGGGCCGGCGACGATGCGCTCGAGGGCCTCCGCGAACTCGTTCTGCCCGACGACCTTCTTGTTGCGCCGAGCTGCGAGGATCGCGGCCTCGTTGACGAGATTCGCGAGGTCAGCGCCCGAGAACCCGGGCGACTGGCGCGCGACCTCCTCGATCGAGATGGTCTTGTCGAGCGGCTTGCCCTTGGTGTGGACCTTGAGGATGGCCAGGCGGCCCTTCATGTCCGGGCGGTCGAGGATGACCTGGCGGTCGAAGCGGCCGGGGCGCAGGAGCGCCGGGTCGAGAACGTCCGGCCGGTTGGTGGCGGCGACGACGATCACGTTGGTGTTCGTGTCGAAGCCGTCCATCTCGACCAGGATCTGGTTGAGCGTCTGCTCGCGCTCGTCGTGGCTGCCGCCCAGGCCCGCGCCGCGCTGGCGGCCGACCGCGTCGATCTCGTCCACGAACACGATGCACGGGCTGTTGCGCTTGGCCTGGTCGAACAGGTCGCGCACGCGGCTGGCGCCGACACCCACGAACATCTCGACGAACTCGGAGCCCGAGATGCTGAAGAACGGGACGCCCGCCTCGCCGGCCACGGCACGCGCCATCAGCGTCTTGCCCGTGCCGGGAGGGCCCACCAGGAGCACACCGCGCGGGATCCGAGCGCCGAGCGAGTTGAACTTCTCGGGGTACTTGAGGAACTCCACGACTTCCTGGAGCTCGGTCTTGGCCTCGTCCACGCCCGCGACGTCCGCGAACGTGACGACGGTCTTGTTGCCCAGGAACATGCGCGCCCGGCTCTTGCCGAAGCTCAGGGCCTGGTTGTTGGTGCCCTGGGCCTGGCGCATCATGAAGAAGATGAAGCCGCCGATGACGAGGAGCGGCAGCAGGCCCGTCAGCAGCAGCCCGATCCAGGACGTGTCCGGGGTGGGCTTGCGGATGAACATGTCGCCGCTCGGGAACGGCTGATTGCCGGCCGCCGCCGCCTTGGTCATGTCCGCTGCGACGTCGGTCATGATCGCGTTGGGGACGACCACCGAGTAGGTGGTGTTGTCTTTGAGGGTGACCGTGACGGTCTCGCCGTCCTGGCTGGCCTTGGTCACCTGCCCTGACTTGACGTCATTGAGGAACTTGAAGTAGCCGTCCTGTTGGGCAGGCGACGAGGAGTTGAGCCATGTGACGAGCAACACGATCGTGCCCGCCACAAGGACGAGCATCACGATCCCGTTGCGCAGGAATTTCGCGTTCAAACGGAGCGCCTCCGGAGGGTGATGGGCCGGCTCGAGCCGACCGAAAGGCGAGTATAGCGCCGGGTCCCCCGATACCCCCTCCGGCGCGGCGGTGGGTCTTCATAACCCAATACGCTGCTGCCCTCCCCGCGGATGTGTGGACGGTGCGCTCCGGATGAACAACAAACCCGCCCGGGCGGTGCCCGAGCGGGTGATGAGTGCTGGTGGCTGGGGACAGAATCGAACTGTCGACCGGGCGGTTATGAGTCGCCTGCTCTGCCGCTGAGCTACCCAGCCACGGGCGCGGATTGTAGACCAGATGGCAGCCTCTGGTCACAAGCGCGGCGAAAAGCCCATTGAGCCAACCCCTCCGAACGGCCACAATGCTGGACCTGAGGTTCTGTCACGGGGAGATCTGGATGGCGAGCGACATGCCCGGCCAGGAGGCCGGACCGGACCAGCCTGAGCCCACGGCCCCGCCGAGCGCACCCGCGCCCGAGCCCGCGCCCGCGTGGACGACCCCGCCGCCGGCCAGCGCTCCGGGCGGCAGCCCGGCCTCGGGCACATGGGCCGCCGCTCCCCAGGAGCCCAGCCCACCCCAGCAGCCTGCCCAGCCCGCCCCGGCATGGGGCGGGCAAACACAGCAGGGACAGTGGGGCGGCCAGCCGCAGGCTGCTCCCGGGCAGCCCGCGCCGCAGGGCTGGGGTGCGCCGCCGCCAACCCAGCAGACTGACCCGACTGCCACGCCGCAGCCGGTACCGCAGCAGCCGGCGCAGCCCGGCCATTGGGGCACTCCCGGGCAGCCCGCGCCGATTGCCGCCCAGCAGCCGGCGCCGCAGGGCTGGGGTGCGCCGCCAGCCCAGCAGCCTGCCTGGAATACCACGCCGCAAGAGCAGCCCGCACCGCCGCAGCCGTCGCAGCCCGGCCAGTGGGGCACACAGCCAGCGTCGCAGCAGGGCTGGGCCCAGCAGCAGCCCGCCCAGGCGCAGCCTGTCGGGCAGGGCCAGTGGGCGGCTCCGGCCGCCGGTGCTGCCGCGTGGAATGCCGCCCCGCCGCCCCAGGGCGCCGCGCCGCAGCCCGGATGGACCGGGCCCGGTCAGCCCCAGCCCGGCTGGCAGGGTGGTCCGCCGCCCGCCAAGAGCGGCGGGAACAAGGGCTGCATCATCGGGTGCCTGGTCGTCGTTGTGATCCTGGTGGTGCTCGTGGTCGGCGGGGTCCTGGTGCTCGGTTTGTTCACCTCCAAGGTCGTCACCGACCTCGGCACCGGCGTGGGCCTCGACCAGAATGGCAACCTCAAGGACTGCTCGATCGTGTCGAGCGCTCAGCTGCAGACCGTGCTTGGCAAGGACACTGAGGCGCATCCGCTCGCCGGGCTCGCCAACGCCGCGATCGGCCTCACGCTTGACAAGCGGGTCATACCCGATGCCGACAACTGCTACATCCTCTCGGGCGCCAGCACCAACACGACGCAGACGTCCGGCGGCTACGGCCGCATCGCCAAGTACAGCAACGGCGACGCGTCGTCGGTGTTCGACAAGGAGAGGGCCAACGCGCAGAGTGGCCAGTACTTCGCAGTCGACGTGTCAAACGCCGGCGACCAGGCCTTCTGCACGGGCTGGTCGGACAAGTACCCGGCCACGGGTGCGCTCGTCCGCAAGGGCAACGACCTGGTCTACGTGAGCCTCCTGATCGGCAGCGACTTCGGGAGCCTCAACCTCGATCAGGCCTCCAGCGCCACCGGCGTCCCGTACTCGCAGCAGGCGTGCGACCAGGCGGTCTCGATCGCGAAGCTCGCGCTGCCCTGAACTCGCCCGGCCGAACCCGGCGGCGTCAGCGACCCGAGCTGCCCGCCGGGTTCGGGGGATCTCCACCCGGACCGAACAGGAGCCGGATCCACTGCTCGATCGGGCTGGGCTTCTCGGTGACCGCGCCCAGGCGGACACCCGCCGAGCCGGGAGCGTCTGGCGAGAGCGACGGCGCGTTGTCGGCCAGCGTGAACGGGATCTCCTGCGCGGTGCCCAAGCGGTATGAGCGCGCCTGCTGTTCCACGAAGGCCTGGCGCTGGATCAGGGCGAGCTCCGACTGAAGGGCAGCCACGTTGGCCGCGAGCCCTGCGTTCGACGTCCGCATCGCCTGGGCCTTGGCCGACGCCTCGCTGGCCTGGCCCACCTGGTGGGCGAAGAGCACGATCACCCACGCCGCCACGAGCGCACCGAGCAGCAGGGCGATGCGGCGGCGCGTGAGCCCGGCGACGGGAAGGTCCGCGAGGCTGATGGAGGACGCACCGCCGCGAACGGGGTCGGACGCCGCGACCGCGTTGGCGGCCCCGGTCTCGGGATTGGTCTCGCGGTCGTCGGCTCGGAACATTGGAGCGAGGGTAGCTGCGCCGGATTCGCCTGTCAACCGAGTTTGCGCACGCCATGCGGCCGTCGATCGTGCAGCTTCGAGCCTGAGGCGTGACAGGCGAGGTGTCACGCGGCCCGCACACCGTGGCGTAGACTTCGCTCGCAATCGCTCATCTGTTCGGTTTGCACCGGGAGCCAGCCATGCGCACCTACGCCCCTGCCACCACGCTGGCGGTCCTCGAGCAGGTCCTCGGCGAGCCGTCACTGGCCCGCGGCGTCGTCCACCACGAGGTGCGCCCCGCCACGGATGCCCAGTTCGCCGAGTGGCCCGGATGGCTGGACCCGCGGCTCCGGGCCGGCCTGGCGAAGCGCGGCGTCGAGCGGCCATACCTCCACCAGGCAGAGGCCATCGAGGCGGTCCACGACGGCAGGGACGTTGTGGTGGTCACGCCCACGGCGTCAGGCAAGTCGCTCTGCTACACGGTGCCCGTGCTCCAGTCGCTCGCTGATGACCCGTCGGCGCGGGCGCTGTTCCTGTTCCCCACCAAGGCCCTCGCGCAGGATCAGGTCGCAGAGATCAGCGAGCTGGTTCGAGATGCGGAGCTGGACGTCTCGTCGGCGGCGTACGACGGGGACACGCCGGCGCCCATCCGGTCGGCCATCCGCAAGGCCGGGCAGGTCGTGGTCACCAACCCGGACATGCTCCACTCGGCCATCCTCCCCCACCACACCAAGTGGTTCCAGCTGTTCGAGCAGCTTCGCGTGATCGTCATCGACGAGCTGCACACCTATCGCGGCGTCTTCGGCTCGCACGTGGCCAACGTGCTGCGTCGGCTGCTCCGCCTCTGCGCTCACTACGGCAGCCACCCGGTGATCGTATGCTGCTCCGCCACGATCGGGAACCCAGCCGAGCTGGCCGCGGCCATCACGGGCCGGCCGGCGCAGCTGGTGGATCGCAACGGTGCGCCGTCCGGGGAGAGGCACCTCGTCCTCGTGGACCCTCCGGTCATCGACGGAGCCAGCGGCGCTCGGGGCTCGGCGCTGACCCTCGCCGAGCGGTGGGCGCTCCCGTTCCTTCGCGCGGGCCGCCAGACCGTGGTGTTCGGCAAGAGCCGCGTCGCCGTCGAGATCATGCTCAGCAACCTGCGGGAGCGCCTGCGCCTGGACCTCGGGCCCCGAAGCCGGATCCGCGGCTACCGGGGCGGTTACCTGCCCACGGAGCGGCGGGCGATCGAGCGCGGGCTGCGCGATGGCGAGGTGCTGGGCGTCGTGTCCACCAACGCCCTGGAGCTGGGGGTGGACATTGGACGGCTGGACGTGGCGATCCTCGCCGGCTACCCGGGGTCAATCGCCGGAACGTGGCAGCAGATGGGGCGCGCGGGCCGGCGCGGGGACGTGAGCGTGGCCGTGCTCGTGGCCTCCCCCGCCCCGGTGGACCAGTACGTGATCCACCACCCGGAGTTCGTGCTCGGCGGTCGGCCCGAGGAGGCGCGCCTCGACCCGGACAACCTCCACGTGCTGCTCGCGCACATTCGCGCGGCCACGTTCGAGCTGCCGTTCGAGCCCGGCGAGTGGTTCGGCCCGGGACCGGCAGACGAGCTGCTCGCCTTCCTCGGCGAGGGCGGCCAGGTCCGCCAGGCGGACGACGGGCGGTGGTACTGGAGCTCGGAGAACTTCCCCGCGTCCGAGGTGTCGCTCCGGTCCGCCGCGCCGGAGAATGTCGTGATCATCGACACATCTCCGGACCGGCCGCGCGTCCTGGGCGAGGTGGACCTGTTCAGCGCCCAGGTCCTCGTCCACGAGCACGCCGTCTACATGCACGACTCGGTCCAATACCACGTGGACCGGCTCGAGTGGGGCGAGCGCAAGGCGTACGTCCACAAGATCGACGCCGACCACTACACGTACGCGAACCGCGCCGTGACGCTCAAGCCGCTCGACGTGTTCGCCGAGGCGCCCGCGGCTGGCGGCTCCCGGGTTCACGGCGAGGTGATGGTCGCGAGCCTCGTGACGCTCTACAAGAAGCTCAAGTTCGGCACCGACGAGAACGTGGGCTGGGGACCCGTCGACCTGCCGGAGATCGAACTGCAGACCACCGCCTACTGGCTGACGGCGCAGGACGCCGCAGCGGGCTGGCGGCGGGACGAGCTCGACGTGGCGCTCATCGGCGCGGGACGAGCCATCCAAGCTGTCGCCGCGGTCCTGCTGATGGTTGACCCGCGTGACCTGGGGCTGGTGGCCCAGGTGCGCTCGCCCCACCACGAGGCGCCAACGATCTACCTCTACGAGGCGATGCCTGGCGGCGTGGGGCTCTCGGAGCGGCTGTGGACGCGCCACGAGGAGCTGGTGACCGGCGCCGCGGAGCTCATTCTCGCCTGTGGCTGCGACGCCGGCTGTCCCGCCTGCACGGGGCCTCGTCTCGAGCCGCAGGTAGACGGCAAGGCGCTGGCACTTCGGCTGCTGGCCTCGCTCGCGCCCCCGGTCACGGTCGGCCGCGACGCGTCGACCGGCGAGGAGATCCCCGACACCACGCGGCCGCGGGCGGCGGTCGCATGACAACCCAGGATCTGCCCGCGGCTGCCCAACCCGCGCGGGCGGTCCCATGACCGTCGAGCCGCTCGCGACCGTCACCCGCGAGCGGCGGCTGGCCAACCTGCGGGCGACGCTCGCGCGGCCGGGCGGCGCGGCGGCGGGACCCGCGCAGCTGCCGGCCCGTGCGCCGTTCGCGGGACGGCGGTCGGCGGACCTCGCGCTTCGCCTTGCTCGTGCGCTCGGCGCGGAGGCGGCGGACACGCCCGATGGATGGCTGATTCGACGGGTTGTCGCCCCCATCGAGATGCCCCTGGATCGCAGGCGCCTGGCGGTTCTCCCCGGCCACCCGCCGGCCGACGCGCCCCTCGTCTGCCTCGACACGGAGACCACTGGCCTCGCCACCGCCGCGGGCACGCTGGCGTTCCTCGTGGGACTGGCGCGCTGGGACGGCACGTCGTTCCGCCAGACGCAGCTCCTGTTGCCGGACCACGCCGACGAGCCGGCCCTGCTCGCCGAGATCGAGCGCTGGGTCACGCCTGACGCCTGGCTCGTCTCGTACAACGGTCGCGGCTTCGACTGGCCGCTCATCGAGGCGCGGTTCCGGCTCGCGGGCCGTGCCGCACCGGACCACGCGGGGCACCTCGACCTGCTGCCGTTCGTGCGCCGGGTGTTCCGCCACCGCATGGAGGACGCGCGCCTCCGCACGGTTGAGGAGCAGCTGCTCGGGGTGACCCGCACGGGGGACGTCGAGGGCTGGGAGATCCCCTCGATCTACCTCGACGTGCTCCGGGGCGGGCCCGTGGAGCCCCTGGCCGGCGTCGTCATCCACAACGAGAAGGACGTGCGGTCGCTCGGTCTGCTCCTGGCCCACGTGGAGCGGCACTATGCCGAGCGCGAGAGGCGACTGGGAGCACCGCGCGGCGACCTGGCCGGCCTCGCCCGCGCCTACGCCCGGGACCGTCGCCACGAGGAGGCGCTCGCCTGCCTGGACGACGCGCTGGCCGGACCGGGCGAGGCCCGCGATCCGTTCGGGCGGTCGGCCGTCAACCCCGCGGGGCCGGACGCGGAGGATGCACCGCCTGGGACGGGATGGTGGGAGCCTAGGACCCGGCCCCACTTCGGGGGCAGATCGCCGCGGGGCGGTTGGCGCGGCGCATTGGCGGGGGGCCGCGGGGGGCCGCTGGGGCCAGACCCCGGCGCCTCCACCTCGTGGGACGCCGGCACACCCTGGACCGACGAGCGGATCGCCGCCGAGCGCGCGCGAGCGCTGCGCCGGCTCGGACGGTGGCCCGAGGCCGCGGAGGCTTGGCAGTCGGCGGCGGGCGCCGGGGGGGCGCTGGGCGCGATCGCCTGGATCGAGGTCGCAAAGCTGCGCGAGCACAGGCTCACAGACCCGCGAGGTGCGCTGGCAGCCACCCGCGCTGCATGGCGCATCCTCGAGCGGTCGCGCGCGCTCGGGCGGCCCTACCCGCGAATCGAGGCAGACCTCGTCCGGCGAGCAGCGCGCCTCAGCGCACGGATCGGGAGGGTCGCTGCGGCCGCCGGGTGATGGTCGATCCCGCCAACCGGACGGCGTGAAAGTCACCACGACAGGCAGCATCGTGCGACGCCGTGCACGCAGTTGCGGGACGTCCGTGTGCGTGCACAGGCTCGGACAGGACGGCCTGCGGGGCGCGCGAGAACCGTCAGTCGGGGTTGTCGCCGCCGGACATCCGGGCGATGGCGTCCTCGAGGTGGGGAACGCCGAACAGGCCCGGGCCCTCCAGGATCAGCGACCCGCAGGACGCGCCGAGGCGGAGGTCGCCGTCGTCGCCCGGCCAGGCGCCAACAAGCGCCGGGTTCACCTGTGCCGCGAACACGCCGGACAAGAAGGAGTCGCCGGCGCCCACGGGGTCCACATACTGGCGGATGGGGATGGAGCGCCAGTGGCGGGACGAGACGATGGCGCCGTCCTCCCCGACCCGATGGGCATTGCCGCCATGGATACCATCGGTGACGAGCATCTCCGCGCCGGGAAGGAGCAGCCTGGCAAGATCGGCGGCGGTTGTCGCCTCGTCGATGTCATCCACGCCCACGCCAATCAGGTCAGCGCGCCGGACGACTGGCGAGCTGAAGGGCTGCCGATGGTGGACCTGGGCGCCGGGCACCAGGACGCGGAGGAGGCCCTGCCAGCCGAGCGCGACGCGGGCGTCCGCGGGTGGGATCCCGGCCCAGGCGTCGGGGATCTCGGCGGCCACCGGGGCGATCATCCACGCGCGGGCGGGCCGCCAGGCGTCGGGCAGTGCGGCGGGGTCCACCGCATCGGACACCTGGGGCGTCTGCTGGATGCGGCCCGTCGGCGTCTCGATGTTGATGAAGATCGGCCCCTTCGAGTCTGGCTGGATGTGGATCTCCACCCCCGCATCGCGGATCATCTCGATCTCGGACGACCCGGCCGCCAGCTCGTCGGCCACCACGATCGCACCGACCCGCAGGCCCAGCCGCGCCAGCGCGAGCGCCGAGTAGGAGGCGCCGCCGCCCAGCCGCCAGCCGCGCGAGTCGTCATCGACCAGATCGCGGCAGGCCGACCCCACCACCACGACGTCTGGCGTCCTGCTCATCCGTCCTCCCGAGGCGACCCAGCGCCCCGCCTATACTGACCGCCCTGCACATGCGCCATGACGGCCTTGAGGCCGTCTTCGACCGAGGTTTCATCATGCACTTCTACGAGCTCCACGAAGGCGAGGACGACGTCTTCTCCGATCTCCTTCTCGCACGCGAGGAGGAGATGGACCCGGAGGAGTTCTTCGAGCTCGTCCAGAGCATCCGCCGTCGCGTCATCGACACGTTCGAGCAGAGCACCCTGGTCGAGGCGATCGCGGACGAGCTGGAGGAGAACTACGACTTCCTCGTGATCACCGATGAACGCCTGACGGCCGCGGTGAACGTGTCCAAGGAGGACGAGGAGAACTTCCTCGCCGACCTCGACGCACCCGAGGAGGGTACCGACTACACGTCAATCTTGGCGGACCTCCAGGCTGGCGACCCCCGCCTGAACTAGGCGGTCCCGCGCTGCGGGGCACTCGACGGACGGCCGAGTTGCACCCGTCCTGCGGTGCATGGGAGCTCAGCCCTCGGCCAGCGTCCGCTGCATCAGCAGCAGGTCGTCCCGGGCCGCCCATCCCGTGGCGCGCCAGAACGCCTGGCCGGGGGTGTTGGTGGCGTACACGAAGATGTTCGCCTTGCCGATGCCGAGATCCCGCAGCGCAGCGAGGCACCGCTCGACCAGCTCGCGCCCCAGCCCTCGGCCGCGCTCGGCCGGCACGACCGCCAGGTGGTACAGGCTGGCTCGACGGCCATCGTGGCCGCACATGACCGCCCCGACCACGGCCTCGCCCCGGACCGCGACCAGGCTGAGTCCCCTGTTCCGCTCGAGGAACGCCGCGACGTCCTGCCGCTCATCGCCCACCGCCAGCCCGATGCCCTCCGTGGCGAGCCAGAGGGCCATCACCGCATCGTAGTCGCCGACAGTCATCGTGCGAATCCGGACCTCGTCGCCAGTCATCGCGCGATTCCGGACCTCGTCGTCGGCCACGCCCTGCGACCTCTACTTGCTGAACAGGATCTCGATGACGTCGCCGTCACGGACGCGATACGTCTTGCCCTCCGAGCGCACCTTGCCGTGCCGCTTGGCCTCGGCCATCGATCCGATGGCGAGCAGGTCCTCGTAGCCGATCGTCTCGGCGCGGATGAACCCGCGGGCGAGGTCCGTGTGGATGGCGCCAGCCGCGTCCACGGCGTTGGACCCGTCGGGGATCGGCCATGCGCGCACCTCGTCTGGGCCGGCCGTGAGGAAGGAGATCAGCCCGACCAGCCGATACGACAGCGCGATCACACGGTCGAGGCTGGACTCGTGGAGGCCAAGCTCCTCCATGAACACGGCAGCCTCATCTGGCTCGAGCTCGCCGAGCTCCATCTCGATCCGGGCAGAGAGCGCATCGACCAGGGCGTGCTGGTGTCGGTAGCCGCCCGCGATGGACTCGATCAGCGCCGGCGCCTTGGCGAGGTCGGCCTCGCCCACGTTGAGCAGCATGAGCACCGGCTTCTGGGTCAGGAACCGGTAGCCGCGGAGCGCCTTCTCCTCGTCCTCGTCGAGGGACTCGTCACGGATGGCGCGACCGGCCTCCAGGGCGGGCTTCAGGCGCGCCAGGAGGACCTCCTCGCGCTCGTTCGCCTCGCGCTCGGCGGGCGTCCCGTGGCGCCCGGAGGCCCTGAGGCGCTCGAGGCGGCGGTCCACCATCGCAAGGTCGGCCAGGATGAACTCGAGATCCAGCTGCTCGAGGTCCCGCACCGGGTCCACCGAGCCAGCAGGGTGCGGGCGCGCGGCGTCGTCCCACGCGCGCACGACGTGGAGCAGCGCGTCGCTGTCGCGGAGCCGGGCGAGGTGCTCGGCCGGGAGCTCGTCGGTGCCGACGTGGAACTCCGTCGCGGCCGGCGGCGCGGGCAGGTCCACATACGTGACGTCGGCATGCACGATCTTCTTGGGCTTGAACACCGCCGCCAGCCGATCGAGGCGCGGGTCGGGCACCTTGACGACGCCGACGTTGAGCTGGAGCCCGCCATAGCCGCCCGTCTCGGCGTGGCCCCGGGTGAGCGTGTTGAACACGGTGGTCTTGCCGCACCCGGCAAGCCCGACGATGGCGATCTGCATGCCCTGATGCTACCCGGCGCGGGGACGGCGGCCGGCCCCGTCCAGCCAGGCGCCCGTCAGTACCCGGCCGAGGGGTCCACCACGTTGACCAGGCTCCGGCCCTGGGCATAGCGGCGCAGGTTCTCGGCGAACAAGTCCACCGAGCGGTCGAGCACGCGCGTCGACGACCATGACGTGTGCGGCGTGATGATCAAGTTGGGCACGTCGTACAGCGGCGAGGCGGGCGGCAGCGGCTCCTCGAGGAACGTGTCGAGCACCGCCCCCCCGAGCCGGCCGTCGCGCAGGGCGCGGGCCAGCGCGCGCTCGTCGACCAGTTCTCCCCGGGCCACGTTGATCACCCAGGCGCCCGGCTTCATCCGAGCCAGCGCCGCATCGGAAATCAGTCCCCGTGTCCCCTCGGTCAGGGGCGCCGCCAGGACGATGAAGTCGCACTCGGCCAGCATCTCGGGCAGGTGCTCGGGCGGCAGGACGCGGTCGAGCATCAGCGTGCCGAGGAACGGCTCGTCGCCGGCGCCGTCGGACGCGTCCGCGCCCGCCTCGGGTCGCCGGCGCGTGGCCATCACGCGGCAGCCGAATGCCGTTGCCAGGGCGCCCACCGCCCGGCCGATGGACCCGAGGCCTACGATCCCCACCGTGATGTCGCGCAGCTCGCGCGCCTCGAGCGGCTGCCACGTTCGCTCGGCCTGGAGCTCGAGCAGCTGGGGCAGGCGGCGCGCGGCCGAGAGGATCATCAGCATCACGTACTCGGCGATCGGCCGGCTGAAGACCCCGCGGGCGTTGGTGATCACCAGGCCCCGGGCGCGCGACGCCGGCGTGAGCACCCGCTCCACCCCGGCCGTGGCCGAGTGCACCCACCGGAGGAGCGGCGCGCGGGCGAGGATCCGGTCGAAGGTCTCAGCCGGGAGACGCCCGCGGAGCATCACCTCCACGTCGTCCAGCGGGCCGTCGGGATGCCCGTCGAAGCCGATGGTCACCAGGCGCGAGCCGGGTGCCGCCTCGCGGATCGCCTCGATGTCGCGGGTCCGGTAGCGCGCCGCCAGGATGGGCGTGAGCGCGATCGCGGAGGGTGCGCCGTCTGGCCGGGACCCGGGGCCCGGCGCATGCGAGGCTGCGTCCGTCACGCCGTCCCTCCCGTTCCCGCTCGCTGTCCCATGCGGCGCACCCACGCCGCCGGATGATCCATCTCATCGGGCGTCGGCAGCGACTCGGGCCCCTCCCACAGCTGGCGCAGCGCCCCCGCACCGCCCAGTTCCTCGATCGCGGCCACGAAGGCCTCGCCCCTGCGGTACTGCTCCATCTTGAGGTCCATGCCCGTGATCCGGAGCATGGCCCGCTCAAACGGCGTGCGGTTCGCGCGCCGACCGTGGAAGCGAGCGGAGATGCGCGCGTGGCCCGGGACCAAGTCCTTGCCCACGGCGTCCATGACGTGGTCCCCGAATCCCTCGAGCAGGCTCATCACCGCCTGCGTCTCACGGAAGACCTCACGCTGCTGGGCGGTCATCAGCCGCTCGAGCCAGTGCTGGTCGTCGCGACGGCCCGCGCCCCGGATCGACGCCCCCACCTGGCGCATGGCGTCGCGGCCCAGCCCTGCGGCGTCATCGCTGAACATGGAGATCTGCCGCTCCAGGCGCGAGGCGAGATACGGCCGCAGCCAGGGGTGCGCCTCGAACTCGTAGGCGTGGGTGGTCTCGTGGAGCGCGATCCAGATCCGGAACGGCTCGAGCGGCACGTCCATGGCCCTTGCCGCCGCCCGGATGTTCTCCTCAACGAACAGCAGCCTGCCGGGCGTGGTCTCGGCCGAGATCAGGGCGATGTCGTACTGGCCCAGCACGCGCTGACCCAGGAACCCGAGCAGCACGCCCATCTGGGCCGTCGTGACCCAGCGGTTCGCCAGGGTCATCGCCGCTTTCGTCACGCCGGCGCCGGGCGGCAGCAACTGGTCCAGCAGCCCCACCTCGATTCTGCCCATGAGCGACGCGAACGCGGCCGTGTTGGCCTGCACCCACTGGCCGCGATCCACCACGGCGACGCGGTCCACGACGCCGGGCAGGTCCGCCCCGAGGTGCGCCTCGAGCGCGGGCACGACCCTCGACATGGCGGCTGCGTAGGACGATTCGGCGGCGTCGAGGTCCCAGCGCTCGAGCGCGCCCGGCGCCCGGCGCAACCTCGCCACCGCGACCCGCTCGACACGGTCCCAGTCCACGAGGCCGGCTGCCCGGGCGTGACGCTCGATGCGCCGCTCGGCAACCGTCAGCGCGGCGCCCACCACCAGCCCGATGGCGAACCCAGCCGGCCGGATGCGCGAGGCCAGCCCGGCCCCCGGTCGGGCCTCCCCGCCGCGGTCCGCCGAGCTCACGCGCCGTCCGCCAGCTCGATGCCCCCGACGTCAGGGAACGCCTCGCCGAACATGCGCGAGGCGATCGAGGTGAACCGTGCCACGTCGCCGGTGGTCAGCTGGACGTGCGTCGGCGGAGGTCCATAGGTCTCGGCGGGTCGCGAGTGGCCGGCCTTGCCCGGGTCTGCAGCAGTCCCGCGAGTCGTGCCCGGCGCCTCGAGGCCGTTGACCGAGAGGAGTTCCGCCAGCGTTGCCGCCGTGGCCGTGGCCGAGTCCACGATCGCCACCCGGTCGCCCACGGCAGCAGCCAGCACCGGCCGCAGCAGCGGGTAGTGCGTGCAGCCCAGGAGCAGCGTGTCGATCTTGGCTGACGGAGGGCGCGGGAACACGAACTCCCCGGCGCCGTCGCGCTCGCCCAGCAGCGGCGTCAACTCCTCGGCCACCACGGCCTCGAGCTCGGCGCCGGAAAGGACGCCCGCCTCGACCATCGGCACGAACTTGGGCGTCGCGTGCTCGTAGACCTCCACCGCGGGGTTCTCGTCCTTGATCGCGTTGAAGTAGGCGTGGGAGCGCACCGTTGCCGGCGTGGCGATGACGCCGACACGACGATTTCGCGTGGCCAGGGCGGCGGCCGCGGCCCCGGGTCGCACGACCCCGAGCACCGGGAGGTCGTAGCGGGCGCGCAGGGCCCGGAGCGCCACCGCGGTCGAGGTGTTGCACGCGACGACGAGCGCCTTGACGTCGCGCTCCGCGAGCGCGTCGAGGGCCTGCGCCGAGAAGCGCAGCACCTCTTCGTCGGAGCGCGTGCCGTAGGGCGCCCGGAGATTGTCGCCGAGGTAGACCGTGGACTCGTGTGGCGAGCGACGCAGGATCTCGCGGAGGACGGTGAGCCCGCCGACGCCCGAGTCGAAGACGCCGATGGGACGAGGGTCGGACACGCTGACCCTACCGGCGAGCGGCCGCGGCGGCCGGGCGGCCGATCAGCTCCGCCGCCGTGCGGAAGATGTCCTGGCTGATCTGGGCGGTCGGGTCCGCGAGGACGAACGGGATGCCTTCGTTGTTGGCCCGCACGACCAGCGCCCCGCCGGACGACACCGCGTACTCCGGATTGCGCCCGAGTGCGTTCGTCAGCAGTTGCGGGTCGAAGCCGCCGCTTGAGTCGCTGCGATTGACCAGGTACCGAACCTTCGCGGGCGGGTAGCCGATCGCGCGGAAGGCGTCGGCCATGACCATCGTGCTGTGGATGGTCGTGGAGTCCCAGGTCACGACCTCGAGGATGGTGTCGGACGAATCCAGGAACGCGAGGTTGACGTCGTTGATGACCGCCGGCGTGTCCACGATGACCACCTGGTAGACGCGGCGCAGCAGCGAGAGCGTCTTCTCGAGGTCGCGGACGGTGACCATCTCGGCCAGCTCCACGCGAGGTGGCGCGAGGAGGATGTCGATCCCCGACGGGTCGCGCCACAGCACGTCCTCGAGGTCCGACTCCTGGATGCGGTCGGTTGGCAGGTCCAGCAGCGACGGCGCGTCGAGCGGCACCTTCAACAGCGCCCGCATGTCGCCGAACTGCAGGCTCCCGTCGATCAGCACGGTGCGCAGGCCAGACTGGCCCACGGCCACCGCGAGGTTGAACGCGAGCGTCGTCTTGCCGACCCCGCCCTTGGGCGCGAACAGGGTGACCATCCGGGCGCCGCCCTGCTGCTCTGCCTCGGCCGCGACCTGGCGCGCCTGCTGGATCCGGGTCACCAGCTCGTAGCCGGTGAACGGCATGGGCAGCACGGCGTGGATCCCGGTGGCAGGGTTCGGCTGCACGGGGTGCTGCGGCACCGTCAGCACGATGACGGGGACCAGGTTGCCCCCCTCGTGAAGCCTGGCGACCAGCTGCATCCCCTTCAGGCGACCCTGGAGCAGGGCGTCGATGAGGATCACGTCGGGGCGCAGTTCGTGGGCGAGCCCGGCGACCCGCGTCCCGTCGGTGACGACATCAAGGAGCTTGATCGCGGTCTGCGAGTTCAGGAGGCCGCGGATGTACTGCGCGACCTGCGGAACGTCCTCGACGACGAGCAAGCGGATCTGGTCCGGCATCGGCGCGACGATACCACGCAGAGCGAGCGTGACAGGCCCCCGATGGTCCCGGTTTCCCCGCCACCGGACGGGGCTCGTCAGGGCTTGCGGGCGATGAGCACCGCGCGCTCGGCGCCGGGTCCCAGCGGCTCGAGGTCGTAGCCGCCGGCAAGCTCCTCCACGTCGAGCCCCGCGCCCTCGGCGAAGGCCACCAGGTCGTCGGGGCCGACGAGGCGGAGGCGGTCCGCGCGCACCCAGCGGAGGGGCGGCTGGCCCGCGACGCCCGACTCGAAGATGGTCGTCAGGCGGACCACTCCCGTGGCCGCGTCGTACTCCGCGGCACCGGACTTGGTGACCGTGTGGCCCGTCTCGGGATCGTCGCGGACCCACTCCAGGACGAGGCGACCGTCATAGCGCGAGAGGTCGTCGGCGTCGGGCAGCCAAACGTCGAGCACCGCGAGTCCGCCCGGGGCCAGGTGCACCGCGAGCGTCCTGACGGCGGCCGCCTGGTCCGCGCGCGTGCCCATGAGGAAGATCGAGTTGAGCAGGACAGCAGCGAGCTGGTAGGTCCCCGCGTCCTCGAGTCGGACCGTGCGCGCGTCGCCCTCCACCAGGTGAAGGCGGCGCAGGATCCCCTTCCCCGCGGCGTGCGCGGCGGCGCGCGCCCGGGCGAGCATCGCCGGGTCGAGGTCCACGCCGGTCACGTCGTACCCGCCCGCCGCCAGTGGCACGGCGATCCGCCCCGAGCCCACGGCCAGCTCCAGGATGGGACCCCCCGTCCGCGCCGCGAGGGCGAGGCACAGGTCAAGGTCGCCCGGGTCGGCCGCGAGGTCCAGGTCGTAGAGGCGGGCGAGCGCGTCGGCGGCACGCTCCGGGGCAGGGCTCATGCGCCCATCATCGCCGGTCGGCGCCCTCGAAGCGAACCGGGTGCCCCGCGCGGCGCTTGTTGGCCAGCGCGCTGATGCACTCGAGCGCGATGCGGTTCGCGGCCATCGCCGTCACCTCGGCATGGTCGTACGGCGGCGACACCTCGACGATGTCCATGCCGGCGATCTCGACCTGCGACGCAATCCGCCGGACGGCGCGCAGGATCTCGCGCGGCAGGAAGCCGCCCGGCTCGGGCGTGCCGGTGCCGGGAGCGTTGCCCGGGTCGATGACGTCGATGTCCACGCTTAGGTAGATCGCGTCAGGACCGTCGAGCGCCTCGGCGATCGCATCATCGATGACGGCCTCGGCGCCCCGCTCCTCCACCTCGCGCATGAGGTGCCAGCGCAGGCCGTGGGCCTTCATCCACTCGAAGGTCGCCACCGGCGGCCAGTATCCGCGCAGGCCCACCTGGACGAAGTTGGACCCCTTCACCGCGCCCGACTCGATCAGGCGGCGCATCGGCGTCCCGTGCCCGGCGAGCACGCCCCAGTCCTCGTTCGCGGTGTCAGCGTGGGCGTCGAAGTGGACGATGCCGATGCTGCCGGGGCGGCGGACCTCCGCGACTGCGGTGGCGGAGGGCCAGGTGATCGAGTGGTCGCCGCCGAGCACGATCGGGATGGCGCCGCTGGCGGCCACGTCGCGGACCTTGCGGTAGATGAACGCGTGGGCCCGGTCGATCCAGGCCGGGACGATGTTCGCGTCGCCCGCGTCCACCACATTGAGGATCTCAAACGGCTCGACGCCCAGCTGGAGCGAGTGGACCGAGCCGCTCGTGTACTGGGCGGCGCGGATGGCGCGCGGACCGAACCGGGCGCCGGACCGGTGGCTCACCGCGTCGTCGAACGGTGCGCCGACGATCGCGATGTCCACGTTCCGCGCCCGCAGCTGCGCCGCGTCGGGCACCCAGGGGAGCTTCATGAAGGTCGGCAGGCCGACGTACGTGGGCAGGTCAAAGTCGTCGAACGCCTCGTACTCGCGGTTCCAGCCGTTCTTGACGGCGAACTCACTCTCGTCGGCGTTGTGGGGACGCTCGGCCACGGTGTCCTCCGCAGCGGGGTCGGTCCGGTGGGCTTCAGGTGCCCAGCGCGGTCGTCGCCGCCTGGCTCGCGGGCGCCGCCGGTTCGGGACTGCCGTCCAGCGGGGCGCGCCGTGCGGCATGGTACCCGGTCGCAACGTTCACGTGATTGCCCGGACTTCGCGGGCGCTGCTACGCCTCGCCGCGGAACTCACGCCAGGCGGCGGCGACCGTCGCCGGGCTCAGAAGCAGGTCGAGCGCGGTCTGCGCCACGAGCGTCGCCGCCGTCAGCACGGTCCGGTCAGCCCGCGGCGAGGCCGCCGCCTCGCGGAACTCGATGGTGTGGCCCGGCACGGGCGTGTCGGAGATCGACAGCTCCGGGTGGATCGCCGGCACGGCCCAGGAGACGTTGGCCATGTCCGTCGAGCCCGACGTCGGGTCCAGGCCCATGTCCTCGATGCCTCGCGCCGAAGCGTTCGCGACCCACAGGCCGGCCAGCACGCGGTTGTGCTTCATCGTGCTGGCGTAGCCGCTGTACTCGACGGCCACCTCCACGTCGGCCGCCTTCGAAGCAGCCTCACAGAGGGCCGTGAAGCGGCGCTTCATGACCTCGTAGTACGCCTGGTCCGCCGAGCGGACCATGAACCAGGCCTTCGTTCGGCTCGGGATGACGTTCGCCGCCGTGCCGCCCTCGGAGATGATGCCGTGGACGCGGCAATGCGTGGGCAGCTGCTGGCGCCAGAGCCCCACGCTCACGAACAGCGCGATCATCGCGTCGAGCGCGTTCCGTCCCATCCACGGGTCCGAGGCCGCGTGCGCGGCGAAGCCGGTGAAGGTGACCACCACGTCCTCGCTCGCCAGCGGCGCCGTCTCGACGTGGTTGCGGTCGCAGGGGTGGTACAGCAGCGCGGCGTCCACGCCCTCGAACAGACCGTCCTGCAGCATGATCGCCTTGCCGCTGCCCCGCTCCTCCGCCGGGGTGCCGAGGAACACCACCTCGCCGGCCCAGGCGTCGCGCACGGCCGCCAGCCCCACCGCCGCGCCCACGCCTGACGCCGCCATGGTGTTGTGGCCGCAGCCGTGGCCGAGGCCCGGCAGGGCGTCGTACTCGGCCAGGATCGCGATCCGCGGGCCGTTCGGGCCCTTGCCGCCGACGAGGCGCCCGCGCACGGCGGTCTCGAGGCTGCCGGCCGGCCGCTCCACGGCGAACCCGTGGCGCTCGACGATCTCCGCGCAGGCCCGTGCGGCGTAGCGCTCCTCGAACGCGGGCTCGGGGTTGAAGTGGATCCGGTGGGAGAGGTCCAGGAGCTCAGCGCTGGCCGCGTCAATGGCCGCGGCGACCCGCGCCTTGACGTCTGCGAATGGCGCAGCAGGGGTGAACGACGTGAGCGGGGCCGGGTTGGACACGGGCTGAGGCCTCCTAGCGCTCGGCGGAGAGGGTGATCTCCGCCACGAGGAAGATGGCGGCGAGGAACAGGACGATCGGGAATTGGTAGGCGTTGACGAGGCGCAGCACCACCAGCACGGCGCTGAACAGGCCGAGCCACGCGCCACGGCGGAGGGCGCGGAACCAGTCCCCGTTGTACGCGATGCGCCCGTGGCGGGCGAAGACGACGAGCCAGGCGAGCGGCGCGCAGGTGAGACCCACCGCGAGGCCGATCAGCAGGGCGCCGCTGTAGCCTGCCACCGCGTCCGCATAGGGGTCCCGCGTCGTGACGAGCATGCCGACCAGCACCCATACGACGGCTGCCGCGCCGAGCAGGCCGAGGTTCGAGAGGCGGTCGCGGGTCTCCACGCCACCGAGTGTACGGGCCGTGCTGCCCCGTCGCGCTCGGGTTGCGGTAGGCCGGAGGGCCCCACGGCCCGCTGGAGCGTATGACCGGCTGGCCAGTCGCCGGGTCGAGGACCGGGCGATCGCCCAGCGGCCTGGCCAGGGTCGCCGTGGCCGTCCGATGAGCGCCGGCGAGTGAGCAGGCGACAGGCAGCAGCGTGACGGTCGGGTGGCGCCAGACGAGCACGGTCACGGCGAGGTCGCTCTCGACGGCATCTGCGGTGTAGTCCTCGCCGCAGGCTCCGCGCCTGCCTCCACACGCGCGCAACCCAGCGTGGCCGCCGTCCGGCCCCAGGTCAAGGGTCGGCGGGGGTCTCCTCGCGGTCTCGGCTGAGGCGCTCCACGACGGCGGCCACCTCGTCGAGCGAGTCGACCTGCGCGTCCGCCTCGACCGTCGCGTCGCGCTCACTGCCGGGGAGCGGCGAATCGTCGGGGCGGTTCGCCATCCAGGCCGCCCGCCACCCGACGCGCTTGGCGCCCTCGATGTCGGCCGCCCAGTCGTCGCCGATGTGGAGAATGCGGTCGGCCGGCGGATCGCCCAACGCCGCCCGGGCCGCCGCGAAGATCGCCGGGTGCGGCTTGATGGCCCCCACGCGCTGGCTCACGACGATCGCGCTGAGGTGCGGCGCCCAGCCGGCGGCCTCGCAATAGCGGTCGATCGTCGCCGCGAGCGGCCAGTTGGACAGCACGGCAACGCGCCGGTCACGCGCCAGCCGCTCGATCAGCGCACCCGAGCCGGGCGCCGCCGGCAGCGCCTCCACGAACGCACGGGAGTAGCGGTCCGCCGCCCATGCCGCCTCACTCGGGTCGCTCAGGCGCGCGGCTGCCGCATCGTCCCAGCGCTCGTGCTCCGCCGGGGCGGCCAGCCCCCGGAGCCGAGCGAGGATGCGGACGATGCGCTGCGCCATGTCCACCTCGCGGAACTGCGGCACCTCCTCGCGGAACTGCCGCTCGCGCTCCTCCTGCCAAACCTCGAGCACCCGGTCCACCTCAAACGGGCCGAGGCGCTGGGCCATGCCGCGCGCGGCCACCTCCACCACGCCGCGGAGCGAGGCGGCTGGCACGGGCACGAGCGTGTTGCCGAAGTCGAGCGTGACCGCCTCGATCACGGGGCCTTCCCCTCCTCCTCGGCCACACGACGTCGGGCGATCTCCACGGCTGCCGGGTTCCGGTCCGCCAGCAGCCACCGACGACCGAGCCGGGCTGCGGCGACGCCCGTGGTCCCGCTGCCCGCGTACGGGTCCAGGACCAGGTCGCCGGGCCGGCTCGAGGCGGCGACGATCCGCTCGAGCAGCTTCACCGGCTTCTGCGTCGGGTAGCCCGTCCGCTCCTTCGACCCCGGCGGCACGATCGTCATCCACCACACGTCGGTGGGCAGCTTGCCGCGGGCGGCCTTCTCCGGCCCAACGAGGCCGGGCGTCATGTACGGGATGCGGTCGATGGCGTCACGGTCGAACAGCCACTCGTCGCCCTTGGCGTACCACAGGATCGTGTCGTGCTTGCGGGGCCACCGTTCGCGCGAGCGGCCCCCGTAGTCGTAGGCCCAGACGATCTCGTTGAGGAACCGCTCGGGCCCGAACACCTCGTCGAGCATGAGGCGCGCGTGGTGGACGATGCGCCAGTCCACGTGGAGGTACAGCGAGCCGTGCGGCGCGAGGACCCGGTGGACCTCGCGCACCCTCGCCCGCAGGGCTGAGAGGTGCTGGTCCAGCGGGAGCGCGTCGTCGTACGCGAGGTCGCTCGTGACCTCGTACCTGGTGGGCTCGCCGTGAAACCCCGGGCGCTCGCGCTCCCCTGCCCCGAGCCGGATGGCCTGGAGGCGGCGCGGGGCGCCCGTGGCGAACGGCGGGTCCGCGTACGCCAGGTCCACGGAGCCGTCGGGCAGCGCGGCCAGGAGCTCGAGGTTGTCCGCCTCGACGACCGCGCCCCGCCCGCGTCCGGTCACGACGGCGTCGACCGCCGCCAGCGTCGCCCGGTCCAGCCCGCCCGCCATCAGCGTGCCGCGCTCGAGGGGCAGATCGCCCGATACGCGCAGAAGCCGCAGGCGACGTAGTCCGGCTTCGGCCCGAACTCGCGGGCCCGGATGCCCGTTGCCGCGCCCCGCACCGCCTGGCGCGCCTTGTCGATTCGCTTGCGCTCCACGGCTGCCACTCCGACCAGGCCCGTCTCGAGGAAGTGCAGCGCCACCTCGTCAGGCAGCCGACCCGTCATCGCCTCGTACGCCATCGCGTAGATGGACAGCTGGAGCGAGTTCCTCGCCCGCTCTCGCGCCTTCACGGGGTCCCTGACGTCCGAGGACTTGTAGTCCGTGATCACGACATACTCGGGAGCGAGGCCCAGCGTGGGCTCCACCACGTCGGCGGCTGGAGCGCCATCGTCACTCGCGGGCCACGCGCCGGACGCTCGCGGCGCGATGTCCACACGGTCGAACCGCCCGCGCACGCGGTCCCCGTCGAGCAGGAACGAGAAGTCGCGCTCGACATAGGCCGGGACCACGGCGCCGGGACGCAGCTGCTCCTCACGGAAGCGGCGGAGCGCGTCGCGGCCCGAGGCCAGGCGCGCCTCCTCGTGCTCGCGCGAGAGGAACCCCTCACTGTTCCATGCCGCCTGGAAGGCCGCGTACAGGGCGACCTCGCTCATGACGTTCGCGCGGGCGTGACGCTTGTGGAACTCCGACACCGCCGCATGCAGCGCGGCGCCGTAGACGATCGAGTGGTGCGGCGCGAGGGGGACCCGCAGCAAGTGGGCGAACTTGTACTTGAGCGGGCAGGTCAGATAGTCGTCGACAGCGTAGAAGGAGAGCGTGAGCGGCTCGTCCTCGCGGAACGGCACCGCCGCCGGCGCAGCCTCGGTCCGCTCGAGGCTGGCCATCCGGTCGAGCGGGTGCTGGGCCTTCGCGCCCGTGCCCACCGTCCCGGCCGCAACCGGCAGGTCGAGCGCCTCGAGCAGGAACGGTGAGACGCGCCGCGCCCGCGCCCCGCCGTAGTCCGCTGCATGGGTCAGCACCAGCTCGTCCCGCGCCCGGGTCATGCCCACGTAGAACAGGCGGCGCTCCTCCTGAAGCTGGTAGTCGCCGTCCGGAAGCGTCTCGTCCACCAGTTCCACCGGCAGGGCGAGCGGCTCACGGCGTGCCGTTGCCGGGAAGCGCCCCGCGACGAGGCCCGGCAGGTAGACCACGGGGAACTCGAGGCCCTTCGCCTTGTGGACCGTCATGACCGCGACCGCGTCCGCGTCCGGGTCGATGTCCGCGGTGGCGGGATCGTCACCGGCGGCGATCAGCGTCTGGAGATGGGGCGCCAGGAAGATCGCCCGGTCGTCGGCCAGGAGCGCCGACTGGGCCCGAATGATGTCGAAGAACCGGGCGAGGTTGGACAGCGCCTCCTCCGCGGCCACGGTGCCCGCCGCGGCCAGCCGCTTGAGCCAGCCCGTCTCGCGCAGGAAGCCATAGGCGACCTCGCCCGCCGGACGCTCGTGCGCGAGCGCGACGAATCGCCCCAGGTCCGCGACCAGCTTCGCACCCGCGGTCCGAGTCTGGGGCGCCAGGCGCAGGATCCCCGGCTGACCGCCCAGCTCCTCGAGCACCTCGAGGACCGATCGGTTGCGGCGCCGCGCCATCTGGACGATTCCCGCGAGGTCCTCGCCGCCGAGGCCGTAGAGCTCCGAGGCCGCCAGCGCGTACACGTCCACCGAGGAGCCGGGGTCCGCGACCGCTCGGAGGAACGCGAGCAGGAGCTTCACCTCGGGCCTCGCGTACAGGCCGCTGGTCCCCGAGAACCGCCATGGGATCCCCTCGAGGTTGAGCGAGCGAAGCACCGGGTCCGCGGTCGCGTTGGCGCGCACCAGCACGGCCATGTCTCGGGCGTGCGACCCGGCGGCCATCCGCCGACCGATGTCCTTCGCGATCCAGTCCGCCTCCTCGGTCCCGGTGGCGAACGCCTCATGGCGGACCGGCGCCGCCTTGCCCTTGCGCGTCGCGACGAGCCGCTTGACGATGCCGGCCCGAACCTCGAGCCGGTCCGGGTCGTTGTGGCGGACGAGGCGGTACGACGCGTCCAGGATCGGAGCGCGCGAGCGGTAGTTGCGCCGCAGCACGACCACCTTGGCGTTGCGGTACCGCTCGCGGAACTCGAGGATGTTGCTGATGGCGGCGCCCCGGAACTTGTAGATGGACTGATCGTCGTCACCCACCACCGTCACGTTGCGGTGCGGCTGGGCGAGCAGCGCCACGAGCTCCGACTGCGCCCGGTTGGTGTCCTGGAACTCGTCCACGAGCACGTACTTGAAGCGCCCCTGCACCGCCGCGCGCGCGGACGGCGACTCGCGCAGCAGCCGCAGCGCCAGGCTCACCTGGTCGCCGAAGTCCACGGACCCGTGCCCGGCGAGCAGGCGCTGGTACGTGCCGTAGGCGCGGGCCAGCTCCAGCCGCCGCCGCGCCTCCTCCACTTGGCCCTGCGCCGCCTCGCGGTCCGGCGGTTGCCCTGACTCGGCCGCCTCCATCGCCGCGTCCGCGGCCTCGGCCAGTGCCTCCGCGTGGCTGAGGAACGCCTCTGGCGACACGTCCTCGTCCTTCGCCCGGCTGAACAGCGTCGCCAGGGCGTCCAGGAACTTGGTCGGATCACCGAGCGGGCGGTATTCCTCCAGCCCCAGCTCGAACACCCGCTCCCGCAGGAACACCACCGTCTCCGGCCGGCTCAGGACCCGCAGGTCCGTGGGCAGCCCCAGCTCCAGCGCGAACTCGCGCAGCAGCCGGTCCCCGAAGGCGTGGAACGTAGAGATGGCCGTGTCCGTGTAGCCGTACGGGACCAGCTGGTCCACGCGCGTCTGCATCTCGTCCGCCGCCTGGTCCGTGAACGTGAGCGCGAGGATCTCCGACGGCTTGGCGCGGCGTGTGGCGATCAGCCAGGCGATGCGCCGCGTGATGACCTGGGTCTTGCCGGTGCCGGCTCCCGCGACGACGAGCAGCGGCCCGTCCCCGTGCGTGACCGCTCGCAGCTGCTCCCGGTTGAGGCCGGCGAGCAGGGCCGACAGGCCGTCAGCGCCGGGTCCGTCCCCGGGCCCCGGAGACGATGACGGGACCGCAGCCGGGGATGCGCCCCAGACGGGGATCTGGACCAGGCCAGCGGCATCGCCGCGGCGGGCGCGCCGGGTCATCCTGGGCGGTTGGGGTTCACGAAGCTCGACCACGGGGCCACGGTGACGCGGTGCCGTGCCAGCTTCGGTGTCACGGCCGTGGGATCGCTCAGGAGGGCTTGGCGCCCGGCGTGCCCTGGGCCATCGCCCTGCGCAGCGCCTCGGACTCCTCCTCGGACAGCGCGGCCTCCGAGCGTCCGCCGGTGATCGCCTTGGCGTAGACGCGCGTGTTCTGGCGGGCGTGCAGGCTGCTGACCACGACGCCGTCGCCGTTCGCGTCGAGCAGCGCCACAGCGAAGCTCTGGTTGCCGCCGGTGTCCTCGAACGGGTTGTAGCGCACCAGGCCCGTGCGCTGGACGGCCTTCCTCTGCACGGTCTCGAGGACCGAGGCGCGGGAGGTGAGCTGGTCCACGCCCGCGGAGAGCGTCGCCACCTTGTCGAGCGTGGCGTGAAGCGTGGACTCGAGGCTCCGGCCGTCACCTGCGCTTGTGAGGCCAGCGAGCCGCCCCTCGAGGGCAGCGAGGCGGCGCCACAGAAGCACCGCAATCACGATGAGGGCGACAACGGCAATGGCGAGGGCGGCGGCAACGAGTCCGCTCGTGGTCGAGTCCAAGGCTTCCTCCGGTCAGGCCCGCCGAGTCTACCAGCGGGACGCCGGGACGCGGACCCGGTGTATCCTTCCCGGCCGACGGTCCCGCGCCCGCGGGAGCCGGCTCACGAGGAGGCAGCGGACCCCAGCATGGCGAAGCGAGCGCGCGGCAGCGTCCGTCCCGGCCAGCGCCGACCCATCGATCGTCGGCCCGCCGCCGCGTCGGCGGTCAGCGCCGCCGCGACCGCCGCGCCCGCCCCGCCCCGCTCGCTCGGCCTGACCGAGGCCGAGGAGGCGCGCGCCGCCGAGCTGGAGCAGCAGCTTCTGGCCCAGGAGCGCCAGGCCGAGACCGCCCGCTCCCGCTCGAAGGAGCGAACGACGCGCGAGGTCTACGCCGGCGGCAGCTCGCTCGCGGTCCGCGCCGAGGAGGAGTACGCCTACGTCGCTCGTGACGTGCGCCAGATCGCCCAGATGGCGGTCCTCATGCTCGCGATCCTGCTCGGTCTCTGGGCGCTGATCGACGTCCTGCACGTCATCACCATCTGACGCCTCCGCCGTCCCGCCATCGGGATCGCCGATCCTCGTCGGCCCACCCACACCGTCGCCGATCTGGACGGCGCCGAACCCTGACGTGACCTGCGCCGACTAGACTTGGCCGATGCCCGCACGTCATCCCGGCGCCCGCCCCGAGGCCCTCTTCCGCCCGCCCCCCGAGCGCCAGCCGCTAGCTGCCCGCATGCGCCCCCGCACGCTCGACGAGTTCGTGGGCCAGGCGCACCTCGTGGGCGAGCGCGGCCCGCTCCGCCGCTCCGTCGCGCGCGGGCATCTCGCGTCGATGCTCCTGTGGGGCCCGCCGGGGACGGGCAAGACCAGCCTCGCGCGCCTCCTCGCCGACGCCGTGGGCGCGGACCTCCGGACGGTCTCCGCGGTCATGTCCGGGGTCGCCGAGGTCCGCTCGACCATCGCGGAGGCGCAGGACCAGCTTGCGCTGAGTGGCCGCCGCAGCGTCCTGTTCATCGACGAGATCCACCGCTTCAACAAGGCCCAGCAGGATGCCCTGCTGCCCCATGTAGAGGACGGCACGGTCACCCTCATCGGCGCCACGACCGAGAACCCGTACTTCGAGGTCAACGCGGCGCTCCTCTCGCGGATGCGGGTGTGGCGGCTCGAGCCGCTGACCGACGAGGATGTCGGCGCCATCGTCCGGCACGCGCTGGCCGACGGCGAGCGCGGCCTGGCCGGACCGCTCGGGCCGAAGGGCGGCGTGGCGCTGGGCGACGAGGCCTTCGAGCACCTCGTGGACGTGGCCGGCGGCGACGCGCGACAGGCGCTCACGATCCTCGAGGGCGCGATCTCGCTCGCCGAGGACGACGACGCCCGCGACGACGAGGGTCGCGTCTCCCCCGCCCTCGCCCATGTCGAATCGGCCGCCCAGCAGCGGGTGCTCGCCTACGACCGCGCGGGCGACGGCCACTACGACACGGTGTCGGCGTTCATCAAGAGCCTCCGCGGCAACGATCCGGACGCGGCACTCTACTGGCTGGCAGCCATGATCGCGGCCGGCGAGGACCCCAAGTTCGTCGCCCGGCGGCTGATCATCTCGGCCTCGGAGGACGTGGGCAATGCCGACCCGCGGGCCCTCCAGGTGGCCGTCGCCGCCGGCGCGGCGCTCGACTACGTCGGCCTCCCCGAGGCGCAGTACGCCCTGGCGCAGGCTGCCACGTACATCGCGACCGCACCCAAGTCCAACCGCGCCGGGGCGGCGTACTGGCAGGCCGTCGCCGACGTGGTCGACCGCGGCTCGCTCCCCGTCCCGAACCACCTGCGCAACGCGGCCGACCGGCGCCTGAAGGGCCACGGCATCGGCGTCGGCTACCAGTACCCGCACGACTTCGCGGGCCACGACGTGGACCAGCAGTACCTGCCGGACCAGCTCAAGGACTGCCGCTACTACCTGCCGACGGACCAGGGCTACGAGCGCACGATCAGCGAGCGGATGGCCTGGCGCGAGGGCCAGCGCGAGGAGGCACGGGCGCTGGGCCGTACGCCGCGCAACCCCGTGGCAGGCCCGATGGGCGAGGCCGCCGGCATGGGCGCCGCCGCCAAGCTGGTTCGCACCCGCGAGGAGAGCCGGCGCAAGCTGGCCGACACAGAGAAGCGCGACGCCGAGGGGTAGGGCCCCCGATCGACCGCGGAACGGCGCCGCGCCCGGCCCATCGGGGGCAGAATGCAACGGCGCCCCACGGCCCTGGCGCCGCGGCGCCACCATCAGGGGAACGTCCATGCGCCGCGACGCCACGCGCCTCAAGACACGCGCCCTTGGTGCCGCGGTGGCCGCGCTCGTGCTGGCCGTCCTCGCGACCCCGCTCGCGCTCGCCGCCAGCCCGGAGCGCCTGGCCTCCCCCGTCACCGACGCAGCAGGCGTCCTGCCGACGGGCTCGGCAACCCAGATCCAAGCCGCGTTCGACCACGTCGCATCCGCCTCCGGCGTGCAGCCGTGGGTCTGGTACGTCAGCACCACGGGCGGCACCGACCCAGCAGCGTTCGCCACCGACACCGCCCGGGCCAGCGGGCTCGGCGATGCCGACATCCTGCTCGTGATCGCGATGACGGACCACGCCTACGGCTACTGGAAGGGAAAGGCCGTCCCCATCTCCGACAGCGACCTCACGTTGCTCCTGTCCCGCACCCTGCCGACGAACCTGCGCGCGAACGCGCCGGACCGGGCGGCGCTCGACTTCGCGGACCAGCTGGCAGCCGCGCTTACAGCCACCCCGACGCCCGCGGAGGCCTCGCCCCCCCGCGCGACCGCCGGCCCCATCGCCACCCAGGCCCCGAACCCGGCGCCCGCAGGCGGCGACAGCACGGTGCCCACGCTGCTCGCGATCGCCGCCGTCGTCCTGGGCGCGGCCCTGGTCATGTGGTACCTCAGCACGCACCGCGAGGCGACCGGCAACGCTCCGGGTCCTCGGGGCGACGCCGGTGACGACCTCGCCCGCCTGTCCGCCAAGGATCTCGAGGCCCTCGCCAACAGCGTGCTCGTGCAGACCGACGACGCCGTCAACGACTCGGAGCAGGAGCTGGGGTTTGCCCAGGCGCAGTACGGCGACGAGGCGGCGGCGCCGTTCGCCGCGGCGCTCGACGGGGCCAGGGTCGATCTCAAGGGCGCGTTCGTCATCCGTCAGCAGCTCGACGACGCCACGCCCGAGTCGGCAGCCCAGCGGCGCAAGATGCTCGAGCAGCTCGTCCGGGGCTGCCGGTCCGCCCAGCAGAAGCTTGACGCGCAGACGGCGCGCTTCGAGCAGCTGCGAGCCCTCCAGAAGCAGGCACCCGAGATCATCGAGGCGCTGCCGGCCCAGGCCGATGCCCTGGCGGCTCGGGTCACGGCGGCGGGCCGGACGATGGCGCACCTGCAGACCTACGCCGATCCCGACTGGCAGGCCGTGGCGCCCAACCTCGACGAGGCCGACAAGCGCGTCGCTGCCCTCCGCGCGGCGATCGACGCCGGGCGAGCTGCGGTGACGGCCGGCGAGTCGCCCAAGGCCGCGGCGGCGGCCCAGGCGGGCCAGGACGCCCTCGCCCAGGGCTCGCGGTTCATCGACGCGCTCGACGGGCTCGCCCAGCAGCTCGACGCGGCGGCCGGCGCCGTCGCGGCGCAGCTCGCGGCCGCGGAGCAGGACATCACCCGAGCCAAGGCCGCTGACGGCGCGGACCCGGCGGCGGCGGCGCACGTGGCCCAAGCGGACCAACTCCTCGCCGAGGCCCGCGCCGCCCTCAACCCGCCCAAGCCCGACGTCACCGCGGCTCTGGCCAAGGCGCGCCAGGCCGAGCAGGCTGCCGAGGACGTGCTCGCCCAGATCCGGTCGGCGCACGAGGCGGCGGCGATGGCGGCGGCGCAGCTCGACGCGTCAATCAGCGCCGCTCAGGCCGCCGTCGGGCGCGCATCGGGGCTGATCTCCACGCGCCGGGCCGGCGTCGGGACCGAGGCGCGGACCCGACTGGCCGAGGCGCAGCGACACCTCGACCAGGCTGTGTCCATCGCGGCAACCGACGGCGGCGCCGCCCGGACGGAGGCCGACACTGCTGGCCGTCTCGCGGCCGAGGCCGAGTCGCTCGCCCAGCGCGACTACGACCACTGGGACGACCCGTGGCGAGGCGGCGGCGGGAGCGGAGGCGGCCGCGGGGGCGGGAACGCCAACGCCGATCTCGCAGGGGCCATCATCGGGGGCATCATCGGGGGCATGCTCAGCGGGGGCGGCCGACGTGGCGGCGGTCCCTTCGGGGGCGGCGGGTTCGGTGGGTTCGGCGGCGGCTGGGGCGGCGGCGGGGGCTTTGGCGGCGGGTTCGGGGGCTCCTCAGGTGGCGGCGGGTTTGGCGGCGGGGGCGGATCCTCGGGCAGCGGCCGCTGGTGAACGGAGTCGCACGCCACGCCCGCACGGCCACGACGCCGCCCGCCGGGGTCGCGCCGGACCGGTCGGGGCGCGTACGATGAACGGCATCCGGGGGCGCCGCGGCCCCACGCATCCCACCTGATGGACTGACGCGGCACCGAGTTGGTGCCGCCAACAGCTGGAGGGGCAGTCATGGCCCAGTCATCGATCCTCGGACGCATCGGCCAACTGGTGCGGGCGAACGTCAACGCGCTGATCGACGGCGCGGAAGACCCCCAGAAGATGCTCGACCAGCTGGTCCGGGATTTCACGGACAACATCCGCGAGGCGGAGGAGGCGGTCGCCCAGACGATCGGCAACCTCCGGCTGCTGGAGGACGACGCGAAGGAGGCGTCCGACGCAGCCGCCGAGTGGGGATCCAAGGCGGCTGCCGCATCGAAGCGGGCCGACGAGCTGCGGGCCGCTGGCAACCCCGCCGATGCCGACAAGTTCGACAACCTCGCCCGCATCGCGCTCAAGCGCCAGATCTCGTACGAGGACCAAGTCAAGACCTTCACGCCGCAGATCGAGCAGCAGACCGCGCTGGTCGACCAGCTCAAGACCGGCCTCAACCAGATGCGCGCCAAGCGCGAGGAACTCGTCCAGAAGCGCGACGAGCTGATCAGCCGCGCCAAGATGGCCCACGCTCAGGTCCAGGTCCAGCAGTCGCTCAAGAGCGTGAACGTGATGGACCCCACCAGCGAGGTCGCGCGCTTCGAGGACAAGATCCGTCACGAGGAGGCGCTGGCAAAGGGCATGTCCGAGGTGGCAGCGAGCTCACTCGACGCGCAGTTCGCCGACCTCGAGGACCAGGGGAGCAGCGCCGAGGTCGACGCGCGGCTGGCCGCGCTCAAGACCGGCGGCCCGTCCTAGCCCCTCGTCGCGTTCGGGCTGCGCGCCCCTCCCTCGGGGCGCGCAGGATCTTCAGGGCTATCCCGCGGCGGCGCGCTCCAGCTCTGCCACGTCGATCTTCTTCATCTTGAGCATTGCCTCCATGGCACGGCTAGCCCGACCCGGGTCGGGGTCGCCCAGATAGCGGCCGAGCGCCCCCGGAACCACCTGCCACGACACGCCGAAGCGGTCCTTGCACCAGCCGCACTGCTGGGCAGCGGGATCGCCACCCTCGGTCAGCCGGTCCCAGAGGGCATCGACCTCCTCCTGCGTCTCGCAGGTCACCATGAACGACACCGCCTCGCTGAAGGAGAACTGGGGGCCGCCGTTGAGTCCGATGAACGGCTGCCCGGCGAGGCGGAAGTTGACGATCATCGCCGAGCCCGGCTCGCGGCCGTGGACTTCTCGGCCGACCTCGGTGTAGCGCGAGACGTCGTCGATGTCGCTGTCCTCGAACAGCGAGACGTAGAACTCGGCGGCCTGTTCGGCTTGGCCGTCGAACCACAGGTAGGGCGTGATCGGCCCCGCGGGTCGGATTCGAGCCGCCATGAGGGTCGCCTCCGGCGTCATCGCGCAGCCGCCAGCTCGCTGGCCAGCAGCTCGTCGAGCTTGTCGAATCCGTCGTCCATGCCCTCGCTCATGCCCGCCTCAATCATCGCGTCGCGAGCCTCGACCGTCTGGTGGACCGTACGCAGCTTCGCGATCGTCTTGCCGCCCGCCTCCACCAGCCGCACCTCGTCCAGCGACACGAAGCCGGGCGCGCCCTCGTACTCGAAGGTCTGGAGCAGCGTGTACGGATCGGCGGTGGTGCGGTGGAACGAGCCGTGGAACGCATGCTCGACCCCGTCCTCGCCGGAGTGGATGTACCGGTACGAGCCGCCCCGCGCGTCGAGATTCCAATAGTCGATCCGCATCTGGAGCCGGCGCGGGCCCAGCCAGCGGACGATCAGCCCGGGGTCGGTCCAGGCGCGGTAGACGAGGTCGCGGGGAGCGTCGAACTCCCGCTCGACCTCGGCGAACGGCATGCCGGGCGGGGCGGTGACGCGGGTGGTGGCCATGGTCGTGGAACCTCCTGACGAAGATCGGGACGTGGTCAGGGCTGTCGTTGGAGTTCGTCGAGGACCTCGTCGAGGCGCTCGAAGCGCTCCTCCCAGGCGGCCCGGTAGCGCTCGAGCCAGTCATTGGCCCCGTGCAGCGCCGCGGGCTCCAGGCGGCTGATGTTGGCGGTCCCCCGTCGGCGCCGGGACACGAGCCCCGCCCTCTCGAGGACCTTGAGGTGCTTGGAGATCGCCGGCTGGGACATCGAGAACGGGGCGCCAAGGTCGCCCACCGTGGCCTCGCCCAGTGCGAGGCGCTCCAGAATCGCCCGACGCGTCGGATCCGCCAGGGCGCCGAAGATGGCGCTCAGGTGATCCGCGGTCGGTTGGTTGATAACCCATTGGTTATGCATTGGTGCATTGAACGACGCCGGGCGCGAGTTGTCAAGCGCCCGGGTGCGACCGCAAGCCGCCTCGCACGAGCCATCCTCGTGCTTCACCCGCCGCCACCAGCTACGGACGGCCGTCGTGCTCCGCGGTGGACGCCATGCGCCGCGCTCAGCCCGCCTTGGGCGGACGGCCGCGACGCATGCCCGGCAGCGGGCCGGTCGAGGCGTAGATGGTCCGACCCCGGATCGCGATGTTGACGTCCGGACGGTGGCTGGCGATGACCCGCTTCATTGCAAGGCGGAAGGTGGGCACCTTGTCGGCAGGTTCGAGCTCGATGGCGATGATGTCCTCGTCCGACTTGAGGCGCGCGAACGCCTTGCGGATTTCGTCCTCGCGCTGCAGGGCGGCCAGCTGACGCGGGCTCAGCGCGCGCTCGCGCGGCTTGGGCGCGAGCTCCTCCAACTTCGCGGCTCGGATGCGCATGGTCCTCGACTCGTGCGGTTGTGGACGGTTTCGTCGGACCGCATGATGACATGCCCGGCACGGCGGTTGGCACCGCCACACGCGGGCCGGTCCTGTTGCGTCTGCGACGAACGTCGGGCTCCCTCTCGGCATCGCGGCGTCGTATGCTTCAAGGGATTCGGCGCATGGCGCCGTTGAGGGAGGTACACGATGACGGACCCGGCCGGGGGCGCACCCACTCCCCCTCCGCCTTCGGGCAACTGGCAGGCACCACCGCCGCCCTCGGGGGGGTTCAACCCCAACTTCCAGCAGGCACCCCGGGAGGCAGGTCCTGCGCCGGGCATCACCTACGCGGACACCGTGACCCGCGTCATCGCGCTCATCATCGACGCGATCATCCTCGGTGTCATCGGCTGGATCGTCGGCTTCATCTTCTTGGCGATCAGCGCCGCGACCGGTGGCCTGGGGCTCATCTTCCTGCTCTTCGGCGGGCTGGTCAACGCCGTGATCAGCGCCGTGTACTTCGTCTACGGCTGGACGAAGATGCGTGCGTCGTTCGGCCAGAAATTCCTCAACATCGAGACGGTCGGCGCGGCTGACGGCGCGACGCTCGTCCAGAACCAGGCGATCCGTCGCTGGGCGTTCCTCTTCGGGCCGCAGGCAATCGTCGGAATCATCCCGATCCTGGGGATCTTCGCCTGGCCGCTCGAGGTCCTGTACGGCCTCTACCTCCTCTACACCGTGACCCAGAGCCCCAAGGGCCAGGGCTTCCACGACCTCCAGGCCGGCACCGTCGTCATCAAGCACGGCTAGCCGCTCCCCCGCCATCGCAACACCGAACGGGGCCGGCCTGCCGGCCCCGTTCGGTGTCTGTCGGTCGCCTAGGGCTCGAAGTCGAGGCTCTTCACGTGCCGCGGCCGCAGGACGGCAAGCGGCCGCCGGTCGAAGGCCGCCACCCGGCGGACGCCCAGCCGTTCGGCCGTGGCCACCACCAGGGCGTCCGCGAGGCGCGGCCGGTGCTCCGCGGCCTCGGCCATGAGCTCCTCGGCGCGCCGCAGGTCATCGAGCGTGGGCGCCACCAGGCGGATCGACCCGGCGATCAGGCTGTCGAGCACCGCTCGGCTGGCCGCCTCACCCAGCTCGCGCTGGAGCAGCACGTCGAGCTCCGCAAGCGACAGCGCGCCCAGCAGCAGCGGCTCGTCCACGCGCTCGAACCACGCGACGGCTGCCCGGTGGTTGAGGTCCGCGGCGTCCGCCGCGGCGAGCACCGCCGACGGGTCCAGGAGCACCGCCATCTATCCGTTCCCCTGCCGCCGGCCGGCCTCGCGCCGCACGATCGCGCGTCCGTCGACCGACAGGCGCCCGTGGCTGCTCCGGCCGATGCCCAGGAAGGGGAACTCGGGTGTCGCCTCATGCGAGTCCAGCCACGCCTCGAGCGCCGCCGCGATGACGGCGGTCTTCGTCGTGCGCTGGCGGTGCACGTGCCGGTCGAGCCGGTCGAGCAGGTCGGCGTCGAGCAGGATCGTGGTCCTGATGGTCTTCATATGACGACATATCTACCACGGTGGACGACTCCGCGCCACGTCGGGCACTATGCGGCCCACGTTCTGTGACCCTTGGAGACCACCACCGATGACCCGCTTCGAGCCCAACCTGCGCATCCCCGGGCCCACCGCCCTGCCACCGACCGTCCGAGAGGCCGGCGGGCGGCAGATGGTCAACCACCGCGGCGACGAGTTCAAGGCGCTGACCAAGCACGTCGAGGCGTCGATGAAGCCGTTCTTCGGGACGGAGCACGACGTGATCCTGCTCACCTGCGCGGGAACCGGCGGCCTCGAGGCGGCCGTGGTCAACACGCTCTCCCCCGGCGACCCGATCCTCGCCGTGACCATGGGCGCATTCGGCGACCGCTTCGCCAAGGTGGCCGAGGTGTACGGCGCCGCCGTGACGCGGCTGGAGGTCGAGTGGGGCAGGGCGCCCGAGCCTGCGGCGGTCAGCGAGGCCGCGGCCGCGATCGCCGGGCTCAAGGCCGTCCTGCTCACCCACAACGAGACGTCCACGGGCGTCACCAGCGACATCGCCGCCCTGGCGGCAGCGGTGCGCCGAGCCGCCCCCGATGCGCTGGTGCTGGTGGACGGGATCTCCGCGCTGGGCGCCGTGCCGTTCGAGATGGACCTGTGGGGCTGCGACCTCGTTGTCACCGGCTCCCAGAAGGCCTGGATGTCCGCGCCCGGCATGGCGTTCGCCGCGGTGGGGCCGCGCGCCTGGGCGGCAGCGGAGACCGCGAAGATGCCGCGCTTCTATCTCGACCTGCGGCGCCACCGCGATTCGCAGGTGAACGGCGAAAGCCCGTGGACCCCGGCCGTCGCGGTGATGTTCCAGGTGGACGAGGGCATCCGCCTGATGCAGGCCGAGGGCGATGGCGTCTACGCCCGCCACGCCGCCTGCGCGGCCGCCACCCGTGCCGGCCTCCGGGCCCTGGGCTTCGCGCTCCTCGCCGACGACGCCGTGGCATCGCGAACGGTCACCGCCGCCTGGATCCCTGAGGGACTTGACTGGAAGGCGTTCAACGGGGGCCTCAAGCGGCGGGGCCTCATCGTGGCTGGCGGCCAGGGCAAGCTCAAGGGGAGGATCTTCCGGCTCGGGCATCTGGGCTCGGTCACCACCGACGACATCATCGGCGCGATCAGCGCCATCGAGGCCCAGGCGATCGAGGCGGGGCTGCCCGTCGCACCCGGCGTGGGCGTCGCCGCCGCACAGGCGGCGCTCGTCGCCGCGGAGGCCAACTGATGAAGGTCCTCGTCGTGGAGCCCCTCGCCGCAGAGGGCCTCGAGCTGCTGCAGCTGCACCATGAGGTGGACGAGAAGCTCGGCCTCCCGCGCGAGGAGATCCTCGCGATCCTGCCCCAGTACGACGCGCTCGTCGTCCGGAGCCAGGTCAAGGCGGACGCCGAGATGATCGCTGCCGGGACGCGCCTGGTGGTGATCGGGCGCGCCGGCGTGGGCGTGGACAACGTCGACCTCGAGGCGGCCACCCGCGCGGGGATCACCGTCGTCAACGCCCCGACCGGCAACACCATCGCGGCCGCAGAACTCACGATCGCGCTGCTCTTCGGGCTCGCCCGCAAGATCGCAGCCGCCGATGCGTCGATGCGCCGCGGGGAGTGGAAGCGCTCGCGCTACACGGGGATCGAGCTGCGGGGCAAGACGCTGGGCATCGTGGGCCTGGGCAAGATCGGCCAGGCCATCGCGGTCCGCGCCCGCGGGCTGCAGATGACCGTCATCGCCTCCGACCCGTTCGTGACGCACGAGCAGGCGGCGACCCTTGGCGTCGAGCTCGTGACCTTCGAGGACGTCGTGACCCGTTCCGACGCGATCACGGTGCACGTGCCCAAGACCAAGTCCACCACCGGGTTGATCAACGCTGCCGTCATCGAGCGCATGAAGCCGGGCGTGCTCCTGCTCAACGTCGCCCGCGGCGGGGTGATCGACGAGGCGGACCTCGCGGCGGCTCTGCGCAGCGGACGGGTCTCGGGCGCCGGCATCGACGTCTACACGGCCGAGCCGCCCACCGGGAACCCGCTCCTCGAGGCGCCGAACACGCTGCTCACGCCGCACCTCGGCGCCTCGACCGAGGAGGCGCAGGTGGCCGTCGCCGAGGAGGTTGCCCAGCAGATCCTCGAGGTGCTGGACGGGCGCCCGGCGCGGTACGCGGTCAACGCGCCGCTGCTGACGCCCGAGACGGCCCAGGCGATCGCGCCGTACCTGCCGCTGGCCGAGACGCTGGGCCAGCTCGCGGCGCAGATGCTGCCCGTGGCGCCGCGCACGCTCACGATCGAGATCGCGGGCGAGCCGGCGGCATACGACGCGTCCCCGCTGGTTGCGGCCGTCCTCCGCGGACTGCTCGAGGCCACCACCGAGGAGCGCGTCAACCTGGTCAACGCCGGGATGCTCGCGAGGGCCCGCGGCATCACGGTGGTGGAGCGCAAGACGCGCGACGCTGGGGCATTCGCCTCGCTGCTCACGCTGACCGCCGAGGCGGACGGCGGGGCCATCACCGTGGCCGGCACGGTGGCGCGAGGCGAGCCGCGCCTGGTGCGCCTCGGCGAGCATGCGATGGACCTTGCACCGGCCGACCACATGCTCATCACCAAGCACCGCGACCGGCCCGGGACCGTCGGGCGAGTTGGGGTGATGCTCGGCGAGGCGGACGTGAACATCAGCTCCATGACGCTCGCCCGTTCGGCCCCCAGGGCTGACGCGTTCATGGTGCTGGCCCTCGACGACGCCCTGCCGGCAGCCGTGGTCGCGGCGATCCGCGCCGACGTCGCGGTGATCGACGTGTGGTCCGTCACGCTCGGCGCCCGCCGGTGACCGACGCCGTGCCGGTCACGGGCCGTCGGGACGGCGCGCCGCTGATCCCCGACGGCCTCGACGCGACGGTCGTCCTGCTCCGGCACGGCGAGAGTGAGTGGATCCGCGAGGGGCGCTTCCAGGGCGCCGCAGAGTCGCCGCTGTCCGCCCTCGGGCGTCGGCAGGCGACCCTTGTCGGCGAACGGCTCGCGCGCCGCCACGCGGCGCCGTCACTGCCCGTGCCGGGCGGCTCGCCGCGCGAGATCGTCCACTCGCCCCTGGGCAGGACGACGGAGACGGCGCAGGCCGTCAGGTCGGCGCTGGCAGATCTCGGCGACGGCGCTCCCCTGCCCTCGCTGCGCCCGGAGCCCGGCATCCTCGAGATCGGCCAGGGCGCGTGGGAGGGCGTCGCCGGCGACGAGATCCAACGGCGCTGGCCCGAGCAGATCGCGGGCTGGCGCCGCGATCCGCTCACCATGCAGGCCCCTGGCGGGGAGACCCTCATGCAGGTGGACGCCCGCGTGCGGCCTGCCCTGGCGCGCGTCCTCGACGAGCTGGGCCGCGACTACCCGCGCGGCACGAGCAACCGTCCCCAAGTGCACGGCTACCACGGCGTCGGGCAGGCGGACGGCCAGCCGTGGTCCATTCTCGTGGGCCATGACGGGGTCTTCAAGGTGGTCCTGCTCGCGCTGTTCGACCTGCCGCTGGCCAAGTTCTGGTCGTTCTCGATGGGCCTCACGGGGATCACGGTCGTGGAGATCAGCGGCGGGAGGCCAATCCTGCGCGCCCACAACTGGACCGCCCACCTCGCGCCCGTCGAGGACGAGGTGGCCCGTCAGGCCAGCGAGCGCCGGGCGGAGTCGGGCGCGCTGTAGCACTCGCTACCTTCGGCTTGCGCGGCCCTTGCCCCGCATGAACAGCAGGCGGACCAGGGAGACCCGCAAGCGCCGCATCGCCGCCGCCACCGCGTGCTCCCGCTCGGGCGTGAGCTCGACCCGGGCGTAGGTCGCCTCGACCTTCGCGTCGGCGATCACGGTGATGTCGGGCCTCGCCATGGGGACGAGGTCGGCCAGCGAGGACGCGTACTCGTAGACGGTCTGGGTGGGCCGGGGCGCGAACCCGAACCGGGACGCGGTCGTTGACACCGCCGTCCAGGCGGTGTCCGCGCTCACCTCGCCCCGAGGCCCGCGGTACCAGGCCGCCACGATGAGCGCGCCCAGCGAGCCCGCCAGCAGCACCGCGATGAGCGCCGCGAGCAGGCGGTCGGTTGGCTGGGGCGCGGACGGCGGCGGCGTGCTGCCAGCCTGGCCAGCACCCGGCTCGAAGACGCGGCGCGTGGGCCGCGGCGTGCCATCTGCCGTGCCGCCGCTCGGGAGCGGGATCGAGGCCGTCGGCACCGGCGGCCCCAGCGGGATCGACTCCGGCTGGCTGACGCCGCCGCCGGTGGGATCGAACGAGACCCAGCCATAGCCCGGGAAGAAGACCTCGACCCAGGCGTGGGCCTGCTTGTTGCGGATCGTCTCCTGCCCGTTCACGATCTTGGACGACAGGAAGCCTTGGACCAGGCGCGTGGGGATCGGGTTCGAGGGGTTGGCCGCACGCAGCAGCACGGCCATGGTCGTCGCGTAGTGGAGGCAGTAGCCCTTCCGGTACTGGGCGAAGCACTCGACCGTGTTGCTGTCACCGCAGTTGATGCCGGTCACATCGGTCGTGTACTGGAAGTAGTCAGTCTGGAAGAATTGCTCCATGGTGGTTGCGAGGGCATAGGGGTTCGTGCTGCCGGCCTGCGCGATGACCTTGGCGAGGAGCGCCTTCGCGTATGGCCCGAGCGTATTGGGCGGCAGCTGCGTGTACTCGTCGGTCACGTCCCCCGGGTACTGGGTCGAGGCGTTGAGCAGCTTGTTCCCGGTGATGCCGTTCTCGCCGTCCAGACGCGGCACCAGCGCGGTCACGGTGTACGGCCTGTCCGGCGCGACGGTGTCGCTGACGAACCAGCCCTGAACCCCACGAAGCTGCAGCGTTGAGGACTCGTTCACGCTCGCAGCCAGGCCAGGCGACAGCAGCACCGAGTCGTGGAATCCCATCGGGTCAACGGTCACCGTGACCTGGGCCTCGAGGGCGGGCGATGGCACCTCCGGCGAGCCCGCGAGCAGCGCTGTGCCGGGCGGGACATCGGTCGAGCGCGAATCGCCCTGGACGAAGCCTCCGGGAGTGAAGGTGTCGTAGGTGGCGGCACGGAACTTGAGGTTCGCGGCTTCGGCCGGGACCGACGCGGTGAACGCAACGCCGTCGTCGCTGAACCACTGACTGCTGATCTGGGCGGTGTTGCCGAAGGAGACTCCGGCGACGCCACGGATCTCACCGCCCGCGGGCAGCAGCCGGCCGATCTGCTTGCCGAGCTGCACAAGCTGGCTGTTGAGCCCGGACCAGGCTCCGGCCAGCGGGCTGGACGCCGCGCGCTGCGTGAGGATCAGCGCGACGAACGTGGCGGCGACGATGAAGATCGTCCCCCCGCGCAGGTAGATCAACGAGAGCGACCCCGGGTCGCCGATCCGCCGACGCGTCCAGGCGCTGCGCTCGCCGAAGGCGTGCATCTGGATAAGCAGGAACAGCGACAGGGCCGCGTAGAGCACCAGCCATCCCAGCTGGTCGCGTCGCGTGAGGGCCATGTTCGCGAGCAGGACGAGGCCGACCACCACGACGGCCGACAGCGGGCGGCGATGGCCGAAGACGGCGTACGAGCCGAACTGCATCGTCCCCCAGACCAGGCCCCCCAGCACGAGGACGTAATGGGCCTCCTGGGTGGTGAACTGGAAACCGCGGACCGTGAGGTCGAGGTACGCCTCGAGCGTGTGGAACGCGGTGAACTGGAACGCCTGAACGGGATCGATGCCGGGATCCACTGCCCAACCCGCGATGACGGGCAGCAGCAGGCCCGCCAGCAGCGCGCCCACCACATGCGTGGTCCACCGACCCCAGCCCAGCTTCGGCCCTGCGAAGCCCACCAGCGCGCCGCCGACCGCGCACCAGGCGAGGCAGTGGGTGAGCGCGCCCCTGCCGTTGACCCACGCAGGCTCGTCGATCGCGGTGGCCACCACCAGCCCGACCAACAGGACGAGCGCGAGAACCGACCAGCCCTCCTCGGGCGCCCAGCGTCGTTCCCGCGTCTCGCGCCGGTCCCGCGCCGCGGTCGTCGTCGTCATCGCGCCAGCACCTCCCCAAGGGGGCTGCCCGGGCCCACGGTATAGGTCGGCAGCTGGTACTCGGCCAGTGCATGGCGGAGGGCTCGGGAGCGCTGGCGGACGGCCCGGGCCTCCTCGGGCTCCGGCGGCGGATCGAACAGTGCCTGGTCGAGCGCCACCACCACCACGCCGACGCCGCGGGACCGGAGTGCGGCCAGCGGGCGGATGAAGGCGGGGTCCTGCGCGGCGGTCACCACGACCGCGGTCATCCCGCGGCGCAGCCGACCGATGCCCGTGACCAGCACCTCGTCGAGGGGAGTGCTGCCGTCAGCCTCGACCGCGGCGAGCAGCTGGAGGACCTTGAGCCGCTGGCGCGCCCCGCGGTCGGCAGGGATGACGGTGGTGTGATGGCCGCTCACGGTGAGCCCGACGGCGCGATTCTCGTCGATCGCCTTGTCTGCGATCGACGCGACGACATGGACCGCGACCTCGGTCGTGGAGTCGTCGCCCTCGCCCGCCTCGACCTCCGCGTCGAGGTCGAGGTAGATCCACACGTCGGTGGTCTGCTCGAGCTCGAACTCCTTGACGTAGATCTCGCCCGAACGCGCCGTGGTGCGCCAGTGAATGCGGTTCATCGAATCGCCGGGCGCGTACGGGCGGACGGTGGTGGCCAGCGGAGTCGTCTGAAGCGTGCGCTCAGGTGAGGCATGGGCGCCCTCGATGCTCGCCGGCGGCAGGCGCCAGAACGGCAGCGGGTCGATGCGCGGGTAGACGACGAGCGTGATTCCGTGCCCGACACCAGCGGACGCCTCGAAGAACCCGAACGGGTCGCCCGTGCGCACCTGGAGCGGGTCGATGCGGAAATGGCCGCGCTGGTGGAGCGGGGTCCGGACCATCCAGGAGCGCTCGCTGTGGCTCCCCAGCGACAGGGCCCGGCCGGGCAGCCCGGACGGGAGCGAGGTGGGATTGTGCACCTCGAGCCACGGCTTCGGCAGCCGCCCCGTGTTGCGGACGGTGTACGTGATGCGCAGACGGTCGCCGACGTGGCCCGTCAGCTGGCTGACCGCGTACCCGGCCTCGAGGTCGGCGAGGCCCATGCGCGTGACGACGTAGCTGCCACCGCCCACGAGCAGGCCGAGGTACACGAGGAAGAACAGGAACGCGTACCCCGTGGAGAACGCCGCAACCGTGACGACGATGGCGAGGCCCAGCAGCTGCAGTCGGCGGATCACGGTCGTGTGCCGTCCCGGGGGCGCGCTAGTCGGCGACCGGGCTCGGCCTGGTCTCGCGCGGGCCGGCCGCGCGGCGCACCGTCTCGATGGGCGTCGAGTCGAGCAGTTCGCTGACCACGTGGGCCGACGAGATGTCGTGGATGGTGCTCGCGGTCTTGATGATCACACGGTGGGCGAGCGCGGGCTCCGCGAGCACCTTGACATCGTCGGGGACAACGTAGTCGCGGCCCAGCAGCCCGGCAAGCGCCTGGGAGGCGCGGTACAGCGCGATCGAGCCGCGCGGACTGGCGCCGAGGTACACGTCTGGGTGGGCACGCGTGGATGAGACCAGCCGGACGATGTAGTTGCTCACCGCCGGGTCCACGTAGATCTCCCGCACCGCAGCCTGGAGCTCGCGCAGCTCGTCGCCGGTGCAGACCTCCTCGAGCGCCTCCAGCGGATGGGTGACCTTCTGGTCGTCGAGGACGCGGATCTCGTCCAGCAGCGCGGGGTAACCCAGGCGGATGCGCAGCATGAACCGGTCGAGCTGCGCCTCGGGCAGCGCGAACGTGCCCTCGTACTCGATGGGGTTCTGGGTGGCGATGACCAGGAACGGGTCCGGCATCTGGTGCGTGATGCCGTCGATCGTCGCCTGGCGCTCGTCCATGCACTCGAGCAGCGCGCTCTGGGTCTTGGGCGTGGCGCGGTTGATCTCGTCGGCGAGCACGACCTGGCTCATGATCGGCCCGGGCCGGAACTCGAACTCCTGTGTCTTCTGGTTGAAGATCGAGAGGCCGGTCACGTCCGACGGCAGCAGGTCCGGCGTGAACTGGATGCGCCGGAACGAGCAGCCAAGGCTCTTGGCGATCGCCTTGGCGAGCACGGTCTTGCCCGTGCCCGGGACATCCTCAATCAGGACGTGGCCGCGACACAGCAGCGCCACCAGCGCCAGCCGCACCTCGTGGTGCTTGCCGACGATGACCCGCTCGACGTTGTCAAGGACCCTGTCGCCGATTGCTGCGATGCTGCCCATCGGTCTCCCGTCGTGGTTGCGGCGGTGCCGCCGCAGTCTCCCCGGGCCGGAATCCGGCCCTTACCCTCCCGAGACGCCGCCCCACGGGACCGGGATGCGACGCCATGCCGTTCCGCGGAGTGTACGGCCCACGGCGGAAACCGGTTCTCGGGGCGCTGGCATCGCGCCGTGGGTCGCGGCTCGTCCTGATCGCCTCAACCCCGCAGCAGCGTCAGCGCTCCCACCCAGAGCACCATGAGGCACCCGATGGCGCCCATGACGCCAAGGAACAGCTCGCCGCCGACGAACGAGAACACCCCCACGACCGCGAACAGCGTCGCCATCACGAGCGCGATGAACGCGAGGCCGATCCGCTCGATGAGCGGGCGAGGGCGGCGATCCACCGGGCGGTCGGGGTCCTCGGGGGCGGCGGGACGCGGGTACACGGCGCCAGCCTACCCCGCCGCGCCTACGGCGTCCCGTACAGGGCGAAGTACTTGGCCATGAGGCTGCCGGCCAGCGGAGCCGCCCGCTCCCCTCCTCGGCCGCCCTGCTCCACGATGACCGCGATCGCGACCTTCGGGTGGTCCACGGGGGCGAAGCCGATGAACCACGAGTTCGGCTCGCCGCTCCCGCCCAGCTGCGCCGTGCCGGACTTGCCCGCCGTGGCGACGCCGGGGACTGCGGCGCCGGTCGTGAACAGCTTGCCGAGGTCGCCCTCGACCGCCTGCTGCATCGCGGCCTTGATCGCCGCCGCGTCCTCGGACGACATCACGCGTCGCCACGTCTCGGGACCGATCGTCCGCGCTCCGGGCGAGTTCCCGGTCAGCGCGGTCACGAGGTGGGGCTTCATCAGCCAGCCATCGTTCGCCACCGTGGACGCGACCAACGCCATCTGGAGCGGCGTCACCACGTCCTCGCCCTGGCCAAAGGCCGCGGACGCCAGCTCGGCGTCGTCGGCGAAGCCACCGGGCGCGCTGCCCGTGCCGTTGGTCAGGCGACTGGGCGAGGTGGGCAGGTCGAACGGGAGCGATGCGCCGAAGCCCAGCTTGGCCGCCTCAGCGACGAAGCGGTCGCCGCCGATCTGGAGCCCGGTCAGCGCATACCAAATGTTGCAGCTGACCTCGGTCGCCGACGCGAGGTTGAGCGCCGTGCCGTCCGTCTGCGGATGGTGTCCGTCCTTGATCCGGAACCCGTCCACGAGCAGGCCGGTCTTCTCGGCAGCGGGCTGCTGGGGGTACGTGGTCGCCGCAGTGATCGCCCCGGAGTCGAGGCCGGCGATCGCGGTCACGATCTTGAGGACCGAGCCGGGCACATACTGGCCCAGGGTCGCGCGCGGCAGGAGCGGCAGGTTCTTGTCCGCCTGGAGCGCAGCCATCGTGGCGGCGGCCGTGGCGGGGTCCGCGATCGCCGACGCATTGTACGTGGGCGTGGAGGCCATCGCGAGCACCTCGCCCGTGGTCGGGTCCATCATCACCACCGCACCCCGGTCGGAGCCCAGGCCCGCCACGGCAGCGCGCTGGAGCCTGACGTCGAGCGCCAGCTCGAGCCCGAGCACTTGGTTCGAGTTCGGGAAGAGCTTCCCGGCCAGTCCCGCCACCGGGTCGCCGGTGGTCAGCCCAAGGAGCTGCGCGTTATAGGCGCGCTCCAGGCCGGCGGTGCCGAACTGCCGCGACGCGTACCCCACCACGCTGCTGAAGCTGGTGTCACGGTACTGGCGCTGCGCCTCCCCGTTCTGGTCCCGGACGCTGCGTGCGAGCCAGGACCCGTTGCGGTCCACGATCGGCCCGCGCAGGGTCCGGCGGGACGCCGCGATGAGCGACGGGTTGTCGGCCCGGCTCGAGAGGCGCGGGGCATCGACGACCTGCCAGTACCCGGCCCCAGCGGCGAGGACCGCGAACGCGACCACGAGCGCGAGGCCGGTCCGCACGACATTCGTGCCGATCGGCCTGACAGCCCGGACCTGCGGCGGGGAAGCGGACGCGGCTCCGGCGTGGGCGCCATGGCCGGGTGCTGCCGGACGCGCGCCATCGGCCTGAGCTGCGGCCGCACGGTCGGGAGCGGCCCCCCAAACGTCGGCCTCAGCGGCCTCGTCCGCGGCCTGGCGTGGGTGGAGCGGCTCGTCCGTCATCGCGCCCGCTCGCGGTGGAACCCGGCCCAGCGTCGGCTGCGAGGTGGGGGCGGCGGCACAACGCCCCGGTCCGACAGGGCGAGCAGCAGCCCCACGGCGATCGCGTTGGCCAGCAGCGATGAGCCGCCATACGAGATGAACGGCAGCGTGATCCCGGTCAGCGGGATGAGCTTGAGGTTCCCCGCCGCGATGATGAACGCCTGGATCCCGATGACGAGGCTCAGGCCCGCCGCCAGCAGCGCCCTGAACTCGTCGTGCGCCGCGGCGGCGATCCGCAGGCCGCGCTCCACGATCACCAGGTAGAGCCCGAAGATGGCGAGCAGCCCAACGAGGCCCAGCTCCTCACCGAGCGCCGCGAGCGGGTAGTCGGTGTGGACGGCCGGCACAGGCAGGTTCCCGCCGATCGTCGGGAGGCCTGCGCCCAGGCCCACGCCGAGCAGCCCACCGCGCGCGAATGCGTACAGGGCCTGGACAGTCTGGAAGCCGGAGTTCAACGGGTCGCGGAACGGGTTCAGCCAGTTGTCCACGCGCTGCTGGACGTGGCCGAAGAGGTGGTACAGGACGAACGACCCAGCCACGAACAGCACGAGGCCCCACAGAACGTACGACACGCGTCCGGTGGCGACGAACAGGAGCGCGAGGAACACCGCGAAGAACAGGAGGGCTGCGCCGAGGTCGCGCTGCACCACGACGATGCCGAGGGCGATGGCCCACATCGCGACCATCGGGGCGAGGTACGGGACCGGCGGCAGGCGCAACGGTCCGACCTTCGTGCTCTCCACGGCGAGCAGTGAGCGGTTCTCGGACAGGTAGGCGGCAAGGAACACCACCAGGATCACCTTGAGCAACTCGGACGGCTGACCGCTGACGGGGCCGATGGACAGCGTAAGCCTGGCGCCGTTGACATCGGAGCCGAACACGAATGTCATCGCCAGGAGCGCGATCCCGGCCGCAGCCCAGGTGTATTTGTAGGCGCGGAGCCAGCGGTCGGAGCGAACGAACAGGGCGAGGCCGGTCATCACCGCCAGCGAGATGAGCAACCACAGCAGCTGGAGCTGGCCCAGCTTGAGGTCGAGGGAGCCGATCGACTGCGTCACGAGGCCCTGCGGCAGGCGCTGCATGAGCAGCAGGCCGATACCGCCCAGCATCCCGACGGCCGGAAGCAGGATCTGGTCGGTCCGGCGCCCCGCGAGCACGAACACGAGGTGGATCAGAAGCAGCACGGCGATATAGACGCCAAGCCCGCGTGGGTCGGGCGGGGCGAACCCGAACGAGGCGAGCTTCTCGCCCGTCGCCTGGGCCCTGAGCCAGCGCTCCGTCGCGCCGAGCGATGCGCCGCCGACGATGAGCGCCAGCGCGACGATCGCCAGCAGCCCGAGCTCCACGCGTCGGGTGCGCGGGCGGACCCGCGGGAGGCGGCGCTCGGCCGCCCGCGCCTGAGCGAGGACGCTCACGAGTGGCCCCGGTCGAGGCGGAAGCGCACCTCGCCGATCTGGATCTGGTCGCCGAAGCCCATGACCGTCGGCGTGGACACCTGCAGACCGTTGACGAACGTCCCATTCATGCTGCCGCGGTCCTCGACGTACCAGACACGGCCTCGGAACGTCAGGATGGCGTGCTCGGTCGAGGCGAACGGGTCGTCCACCACCACGGTGTTGGTCAGGTCGCGGCCAAGCGTGGTGACGGCATCCAGCGGGAAGCTCGCGCCGACGGGAGGCTCGCTCCGCGGCGAGGCGAGCACCACGAGGCGACCCGGCTCGGCCGGGCCGCGGGAGGCTGCCCGAAGGTCGCGCACCAGCACGCGCGCGACGACGAACAGGAACACGTAGAGCAGGGCGAGGAAGCCCAGGCGCAGGATCCACAACGCCAGGACGAAGCCGTCCACAGTCAGCGCGGCAACTGCTCGACGACCACCACGACATCGCCGACCTGGAGGCGGTCGCCGGATCCGAGGACGATCTCGTCCACGCGGATCCCGTTGACGCGGGTGCCGTTGGTGCTGCCGAGGTCCGTGTAGACCAGGGTGCCATTGCGGTTCTGGAAGCGGCCGTGGTGGCGCGAGACTCGTGCGTCGGCAATGACGAGTCCGTTGTCGGGAGCCCGTCCCAACGTCAGGGGCTGGCCCTCCACCCGGATCTCGCGCTCGCGGCCGGCCGGCTCGGTCACGCGGAGCACTGCGCGAGTGGGTGGAGGAGCGGCGGGCCGCACCGTGTACCGGCGTTCACCGACGTTTCGCAGCCCGGACGCGTTGGCAGTCCGGGCAATCGCAGCCTCCGGGGCCGCCGGGTCCGCGGGACTGATCGGCGGCTGGGGTCGGATCGGCGGCTGCCGATACGTCTCCGGCGCGTCAGCTGCTGACCCTGGCGAGGCGGCCTCGAACCGCAACGGGGCAGGGGCGACCAGGACGGCGAGCTCGTCCACCATGAGGACCCGGACTGGCAGGGGGGCCACTGGCTCCCGGTCAGCGGGCCATGACGCTCCGGGGTCGCCCGAGGAGGACGCCGGCTCGGGCACCGCGATGACCTGGGCGACGACGGAGGCCACCACGACGGCCGGAGGCGGCGCGGCCGTGGCCCGCGCGATGCTCGCGTCCACCTCGACCACCCCGCGCTCGACGATCGGATCGGCCACGACGCTCACCGTCGGGCGCGTGGAGACGTGGTACCCGTGGAGCCGCGCGAAGGCGAGGGCGCGGTCGGCGAGGCGCGCCGCCAGCGCTTCATACCCGCCGTCCTCACCTGCCAGGTCATCGAGGTCTGCCGGGTGGAGGCGCACGCGATACCGGTTTGGCACGACGGTCGAGGATCCGCGACCGGTGCGTCCGGCCTCCATCGCCCGCTCGACTCGGCGTTCCACTTGCACCACCCGGACCCGCGACCGGAACAGCCGGGCCGAGGTGCGTTCGAACACGCGCTCGAGGAAGCGTTCGAGGTCAGAGACAGCGGCCATCGCACACGGAACCGTACCAGAGACCACCGGGGACTCTCGCCGAAACCCAACCATCGGCGGAGCGCACCGGTACCTCGGAGATAGGCTCGGTGGACGGGGCTGGCTATACTCTTTCACTCGCTCGGCCGATCGGGCCGACGAGCGTCCCAGCGTCGGAGCACCAGGGGCACATGACAGAGATCCTCACCGAATCGTTCTGCGAGCGGTGCGGCACTCGGTACACGTTCGAGACCGCGCGGCCCCGACATTCGCGAATCGGGCGTGCGAAGACCTTCACCAAGGGTCTCCGCAACTACGTCCTGTCCGACGATTCCCTGTCCGAGTCGATGGCGGACGCTCGGGGCGAGGAGGAGCAGCAGGCAACTGTCCACCAGCTCGACGCCTTCCACAAGACGTTCAACTTCTGCTTCGACTGTCGTCAGTACACGTGCGGCAACTGCTGGAACAACGAGGAGGGGCGCTGCCTCTCCTGCGCGCCGAGGGCCGACACGACGCTCAGCGAGCTTGAGCCCTCCACCTCGGCCGCCATCGCCGGCCGCCTGGCCGCCATCGTGGCCCCGCCCGCGGAACCGGCGTCAGATGCCGACGCCATCGGGATCAGCGCATGGCCGGCATCCGACCTGCCGCCGGCGCCACTCGAGCTCGAGGAGGGGCCGCTCGACGGGATGGCCGAGGCCGAGGTACGGTCCGAGCCGGAGGCGGCGAGCCCCGCTGACGAGGCGCCGGTCGTCGAGGCCATCGCGGCGCCATCCGAGCCCACGGTGGAGCCTGCGTTCGAGACGCTGGAGGGGGCTCATGGCGAGGCGATCGTCGAAGACCTGCCGGAGCCGCGTGCTGCGGCGCTTGACGCGCAGCTGGTCATCGCGCCCGCAGCCGAGCCCAAGACCGAGCCGGCGGTCGAGGATATCGTCGCCTCCGAGCCGCTCGTGGACACGGAGCGCCATGCTCCGCAGGGCCTCAAGCCCGGCGAGAGCGTCGAGGACGCGATCGCGGCGTACGAGGCTGCCCACCTGGTCGACGAGGCCTTGGACCAGCGGGCATCGGAGCCCGAGGTCGAGGCGGTACAGGTCGAGGCAGCCACGGAGCCCGAGGTCGAGGCCGTTGCGCGTGTCGTCACCGAGGCGCTGCCGGAGGCCGTCGCCGAGGCAGCCCCCGAGCCGGTTGCGGAGCCCGAGGCCGAGGCCGCACAGGTCGAGACAGCCGCGGAGCCCGAGGCCGAGGCCGTTGCGCGTGTCGTCACCGAGGCGCTGCCGGAGGCCGTCGCCGAGGCAGCCCCCGAGCCGGTTGCGGAGCCCGAGGCCGAGGCCGCACAGGTCGAGACAGCCGCGGAGTCGGAGGCGGCGGTCGTGGAGCCCGCGGCCAACCCGGAGTCCGAGCCTGCGTCCATGGCCGCCGGCTGGCTGACGGTCGCCCCGGACGACGGCACCGCGCCAGCGTGGCCGGAGCGCCCGAGCTGGCCGACGAACCGGCCGCCCATGTCCGGCACGCTCGCTGGCCGCAAGCTGATGCCGTCCGACAACGCAGCGGATCTCTGGGCCGCCTCGGCCCGCGAGGTCATTCACGGCGGCCCGCTCGGCGAGGCCCGTGCCGGTGCCGGACCAGCGCCCACTGCCACGGCGCAGCCCTGCATCGGCTGCGGCCTCTCGCTCTCGGCGAACGCACGCTTCTGCCGCCGTTGCGGCACCCGCCAGGGCTAGTCACGCCCCTGGCGAGCGGTCATCGCCTCGGCGTCGCGCTTCGTCATGTCGTCGGCCTCGACTGCCCGCTCGGGTCGCCGAACCTCGAGGAACGGGCCGAGCCTCGCCCGGACCTGGGTCCACGCAGCGCCGACGAGGAGCACATTGAACGCGATTGACAGCCACGCGAGCAGCGCGAAGATGGCGAGGGCGGTGCCGTAGACCGCTGCCAGGCCAACCAGCCGCGGAAAGATGATCACGTAGAGCTGGGTGAACACCGCCAGGACCAGCCCAATCGCGCCTGCTGGCAGGAGCAGGGCCCGCCATGGGACGTGCTCGCTGGGCACGAAGCGGTAGCACAGGGCCACGGCCACCCCGAACGCCACCACGGACCCGATCGGCGTCCCCACCCCGAGGGCAACCGTGAGCACGGCCCCAGCGTCGATCCCGCCCGGAGTGAAACTGGTGAGCCAACTCACGAGCGAGCCCAGGACCACCAGCGCCACCGGCAGCAGGACGAGGATGACGGTCAGGAGGATGCCGCGCACCGTCTGCAGCACCGGGTTGCGACGCGGGGCGCTGCTGAAGATCCGCGAGAAGGCCGTGTCGAGATTGGCGTAGAAGCGGCTCGAGCCCCAGAACAGCGCGACGATCGCCAGGATCCCGCTGGGCACCGCGCCCTGCGCCACCTGGGTGAACGCCGTCCGAGCGATGTCCTCGAACGGGGGCAGCGCCTGCGCGATGACCGCCACGATCTGCCGCTGCGTTTCCTCATCACGGACGATGAGGCCGATCACCGACAGCGCGAGCAGGAACCCGGGCAGCACGGCGAGCAGCGACGTGTACGCGAGGCCACCCGCCACGAGGCCGCCGCCGCCTCGGTCGTACGTGTCCATGATCGCCTGCAGCCGAACCACGCCCGGATGGCCGCCGACGCGTTCGGCGACCGACTCGGCAAAGCGGCGCAGCCTGTTGACACGCTGCCCGAGGTCGCTCTCGACCTCGGTCGCCTCGCGTTCGACGTCGCCCTCGACCCCGCCGTCGCTCATGGCGTCAGGGCAGATCCTCGAATAGCCCCGGCTGCAGGTCCCCGGCAGCGACGCGACGAGGAGCCGTGATGAGCGCCCTCACCTCGCCTCGGCGCACATACCGGCGGCCGCCGAGCTTGATGCTCGACAGCTTCCCTGCGCGGGCCCACCCGCCGATCGTCGCGGGCGCGAAGTGAACGTTCGCGGCAGCCAGAATCTCGGCAGCCTCGCCCAGCGTGATCCAATCGGCGGCGGAGGGCATCGATCAGTCCTGCGAGTCGGTCGAGGTGGAGGGGGTCGACGACGAAGGGGAGGTCGGTGAGTCCGACGACGACGAGCCGGGCGACGAGTCAGGCGAGGCCGACGGCGTCGAGGACTTGGCGGCGGCCTTGGTGGTGCTGCTGCTGCCACGGTCCTTCTTCGCCCAGCCTGACCCCTTGAAGTGGATCGATGGCGCCGAGAACTGCTTGCGCATCGTCCCCTCCCTGCCGCACGACGGGCAGAACTTGGGGCCGGGGTCGTTGATCCCGTGGAGGATGTCCGACCGATGGTCGCAGGCGGTGCAGATGTAGTCGTAGATGGGCATCGTGGGTTGGCTCGCTCAGGTGGTGTGATCAGCCGCGGAGCAGCCGCATGCCGCACTTGGGGCAGTAGAACGCGCGCTCGTGGCCCGACGCGAACCCACAGTGGGCGCAGACCAGGCCGCCTCGGCCGGCGGCCGGAACCGGGCGGTCAACGGCCGTGATGCCCAGCGCATGCTGGCTGCCGAGCACGTTGCCAAGGATCCCGGCGAGGATCTTCTGGGCGACGCGGTCCGTATCGCCGCGGACGCCCCGGCCACCCCACCCGACAACCGCGCGGACGATCATGTCGCCCGTCGCCTCGTCCCAGTGGGAGGCCACACCGCCGACGATGGCGTTGTACTCCGGATATCCCGAGGTGTCGGTTTCGCCCTCGAGGAGGGCGCACGCGAAGGTGTCGAAGGCGAGGTCCACAGCGTCGATGGACTCGAGGACCACGAGAGCGTGCCGCGTGACCGGACTCAACTCATTGTGCGCCTGGAGCCACTGCATGGCCTCGGACGGGCGCGAGATCAGGGGCATGGCCTGAGAGAACTCGAGCTCGAGAGGCTCCACGACCTCGACGTCGCCCTTCGCGAAGCCAATCAGCATCGTCGGCAGCTCCGCGAGGGCTCGAGGGCCTGCGCGCATCCGGACGCCCTCGGTGCTCTTGCCCGCGTAGTAGAGCTTGAGCGCGTAGTCCTGGGCGACGACCTCCTCAGGGAGCCCAGGACGGGTCGAGGCCGTCGGCGCAGTGGACTTGGCCGGCGGCTCCGGTTCGTTGCCGCGGCGCTTCAGGAACTCGAGGGGCACGGGATCCTCCCTGACTCGGCGCTTGGCCGCTTCGGCGTCATCCTAGCAGCGACCGCGGGCGGCCACGTCAGGTCCCACGCCCCAACCGCTCGCGGAGGCGGGCCACCTGTCCTGCCAGCTCGGCCCCCCGAGCGCGCGCGCCCTCGACGATCGCCGGCGGGGCCTTGGACGTGAACGCCTCGTCGGCGAGGCGCGCCAGGGCGGCCTCCCAAAGGTGCTCGGCAGCGGCGAGCTCCCTCTCGAGGCGCAGCCTGTCGGCCTGGACGGCGGCCGGATTGGCGGCACCCGTGCTCACGATGGCCTCGGCCGCGCCGGCGATGACCGCAAGGCCGGAGGCGGCCGCGTGGAGCGCCTCGCGGGTGTCATGCCAGTGCAGCGGCTTGGCGCGGGCGAGCCGCTCCACCGCGGGCCGCAGCGACTCGAGCGAGGCGGCGAGCCCGGGCTCCACGAACACATCCAGCGGCAGCCAGGCGGCGGGCTCCAGCCTCGCGTCCGCCCGTGCGTTGCGCACCGCGCGGACCAGCTCGACGAGTGTCCCCACCTCGGTCTCGGCGGCCTCGTCTCGCTCCCGGGCCGCGGGCCACGCCGCCACGATGAGCAGCTCGGGGTCGTCCGCGGCGTGCGGCAGGGCCTCCCACAGGCGCTCTGTGATGAAGGGCATCAGCGGATGCAGCAGCCGAAGATACGTGTCGAGCGTCTCGACCAGCGTCCACCACGTGGCCTCCCGGTCGGCATCCTCAAGCGAGCCGTCTGCGAGGCGCACCTTCGCCAGCTCGATCCCCCAGTCGCAGTACTCGCTCCAGATGGCGTCGTACAAGAGGCGCGTCACCTCGCCGAAGGCGTAGTCCGCCATCACCCTGTCGACGGCGCTCACCGTCGCTGCAGCGCGCGAGCGGACCCAGCGTTCGGCAGGGCCGAGTCGGGCCGGGTCCGGTGCCCGTCGGGGAGCGTCCGCCGGGATGCTCACGGGCCGCGCGCCCAGCACGAAGCGGGTGGCGTTCCAGAGCTTGTTGGCGAAGTTGCGGGCGTTCTCCACCTTCGCCGTGCCGAACTTCTGGTCATTGCCCGGCGTGGCGCCGTGAACCAGGCCGAAGCGCAGTGCGTCGGCGCCGTGCTCGTCGATGATCCCCAGCGGGTCCACCACGTTGCCCTTCGTCTTCGACATCTTCTGGCCGTACGGGTCCCGGATGAGTCCCGACAGGTAGACGGTGTGGAAGGGCGCATCACCCATCATCTCGATGCCCAGCATCATCATCCGCGCGACCCAGAAGAAGATGATGTCGTAACCGGTCTCCATCACCGCGCCCGGATAGAACCGCGCCATGTCTGCGGTGGCATCGGGCCAGCCGAGCGTGGAGAACGGCCACAGGCCGCTGCTGAACCACGTGTCGAAGATGTCCGGGTCCCGCGTCAGCTTCGCCGCCGGGGCGCCACAGGCCTCGCAGGCGTCGGGGCCCGCAACCTCGGCCGACACCGTCGCGTGGCCGTCTGCGCAGTACCAGGCCGGGATCCGGTGACCCCACCACAGCTGCCGGGACACGTTCCAGTCCCGGATGGTGGTCATCCAGTGCTCCCAGACCTTCTCGAAGCGCTCCGGCAGGACAGTCGTGCGGCCCGAGCGGGTGGCCTCGAGCGCAGCCGCGGCGAGCGGGGCTGTGCGCACGAACCACTGCGTCTTGAGCCGTGGCTCCACCGCGTCGCTGCTGCGCTGGCAGCGGCCGATGACCATCTCGTGCGCCTGCTCGCCCTCGAGGTCACCCCGTGCCGCCAGGTCCTCGAGGATCGCCGAGCGGGCCGTGTAGCGCTCCATCCCGTCGTAGCGCGTGCCGGTGCTGGCGATGTGGGCGGCATCGTCGAGCACGGTGGGCATCGCAAGGTTGTGGCGCTTGCCCGTCTCGTGGTCGTCATGGTCGTGGGCCGGGGTGATCTTCACGGCGCCCGTCCCGAACGCGGGGTCAACAACTGGGTCCGAGATGACCGGCACGTCGCGGTCCACGAACGGGATGCGCACCCGGCGGCCGATCAGGGCAGCGTAGCGCCTGTCGTCGGGGTGCACGGCCACCGCGGTATCACCGAGCAACGTCTCGGGCCGCGTCGTCGCCACGGTCAGGCTCGCGGCCTCGGGGTTGCCCGTGACCTCGTCCACCAGGTGGTAGCGGATCCGCCAGATCATGCCCGTCTCTGGCGTGGGGATGACCTCGAGGTCCGAGACCGAGGTGCGGCAGCCCGGACACCAGTTGACGAGCGCCTCCGCGCGGTAGGCGAGATCCTTGCGGTACAGGCGCACGAACGCCTCGCGCACGGCCTTGGAGCTGACCTCGTCCATGGTGAAGCGGAGGCGGCCCCAGTCGCACGAGCCGCCCACGCGGCGCTGCTGGCTGAGGATCACGGTCCGGGTGTCCTCGACGAAGCCGCGCATCCGCTCGAGATAGCGTTCCCGGCCCAGCGAGGCGCGGCTCTCGCCCTCCCCGGCGAGGATCTTGTCCAGCACGAACTGGGCGGCGATCGACGCGTGGTCGAGGCCGGGGAGGAAGAGCGTCGGGCGTCCGGTCATCCGCGCGTGACGGATCATCAGGTCCTCGACGGTGGTCCGCTGAGCGTGGCCCAGGTGCAGCGAGCCCGTCACGTTGGGCGGCGGCTGGATGATCGTGAAGGAGGGCTTCGACCAGTCGGCGCGCGAGCCCGCCCCATCGGGCGCGAACACGTCCGCCGCGACCCATCGCTCGTAGATCTCGTGCTCGAACTCGGCCGGCGCATAGGCCTTGGCGAGCGTTCCGGTCGGCTCGGTCATCGTTAGGCTCCTAGAAACAGAAACGCCCGCTCGTCCAGCGGACGAACGGGGTCGTGGTACCACCTGCTGGTTCGGCCACAGGCCCGAGTCCGCTCATCGCGGCCGGATGCCCGCAGTCCTCAGGGCGCGCTATCGGGCGCCGACCGCACAGCTCGCGAGCGACCTTCGGTCCCGTCGTGCCCGCGCGGCTCGCACCGTCCCGCGCTCGCTTCCGGCCGACCCGGGCCTACTCCTCTCGGTCCACGCCGTGAGAGCGGGAGTCTAGCACGCGAGTCGGAGGCGTCAGCCGCCCTCACGCCGCGAGCCATCGACCGGCCCGCGCGGTCCCCGGCACCTGGGCCAGGGACGTCAGGCTGACTTGCCCTGCTCCGCGAGCCATGCCGAGTAGTTGGTCTCGTCCACACCCTTGTCCACGTCCGACTTCGTGAGCAGGAGCGGGGCGCGCCCGTCGCGGATGGTCTCCTCGGTGATGATGCAGCGCTGCACGTCGGTGCGCTCGGGAATGTCGAACATCACCTCGAGCAGGGACTCCTCCACGATGGAGCGCAGGGCCCGGGCGCCGGTCTTGCGGTCGACGGCCACCTCAGCGGCCGCCTGGAGCGCCCCAGCGGTGAAGACCAGCTCCACCTTGTCCAGCTGGAGGAACTTCTGGAACTGCCGGGTGACGGCGTTCTTCGGCTCCACCAGGACCCGCATCAGGTCGTCCACCGTAAGCGGCGACAGGGTGACGATGACGGGCAGCCGGCCGATGAACTCCGGGATCAGGCCGAACTTCAGCAGGTCCTCCGGCATCAGCTGCTCGATGATCTTCGCCTTGTCGGCCCGGGACATCGCGCCGTCCGACCCGAACCCGATCGAGCGCTTCCCCACGCGTTCCTCGACGATCCTCTCCAGGCCGTCGAACGCCCCGCCGCAGATGAACAGGATGTTGGTGGTGTCGATCTGGATGAAGTCCTGGTGGGGGTGCTTGCGGCCGCCCTGCGGCGGCACGTTGGCAACCGTCCCCTCGAGGATCTTGAGCAGCGCCTGCTGAACGCCCTCGCCCGAGACGTCGCGCGTGATCGAGGGGTTGTCGGCCTTGCGCGCGATCTTGTCGATCTCGTCAATGTAGATGATCCCGCGCTGCGCCCGGGCGACATCGAAATCGGCCGCCTGGATGAGGCGGAGCAGGATGTTCTCCACGTCCTCGCCGACGTACCCGGCCTCCGTCAGGCTGGTGGCGTCCGCGATGCAGAACGGGACGTCCAGGACGCGGGCGAGCGTCTGGGCCAGGAGCGTCTTGCCCGAGCCCGTCGGCCCGACGAGCAGGACGTTGGACTTCTGCAACTCCACCTCGTCGACGGCGTTGCCCGCGTTGATCCGCTTGTAGTGGTTGTAGACGGCAACCGAGAGGACCTTCTTCGCCTTCTCCTGCGAGATGACGTACTGGTCCAGCGACATCGTGATCTGCCGGGGGTTCGGGAGCTTCTGCTGGGGGGTGCGCTGCTTGGGCGCCTCCAGCATCTCCTCCTCGATGATCTCCTGGCACAGCTTGATGCACTCATCGCAGATGTAGACGCCCTGGCCCGCGATGAGCTTGCGCACCTGCTCCTGGCTCTTGCCGCAGAAGGAGCAGCGGTACGGGACTTTGGTTCCCTTGGACCCGGTCGTGGTCACCCGTTCGGTCTCCCGCGCCTACTGGTCCGTCGCGGGCCCGGGCTGACCGTCGCCCGGTCCCGGTGCCGACCCCTCGCCGCCAGCCAGGCCGTGGTCATGGGCCTGGGCGATGAGCGAGTCGCCGGTCAGCGTGTACACCGAGTCGATGATGCCATACGTCTTGGCGTCCTCGGGGCCCATGAAGTAGTCCCGGTTGGTGTCGGCCACGACCTTCTCGATCGGCTGGCCCGTGTGGCGCGCCAGGATCTCGTGGTTCACCTGGACCAGGTACTCCCACTCCTTCATCTGGATCACCGCATCCGGGGCGTTGCCGCGGAAGCCGCCCGAACCCTGGTGGATCATGATCCGGCTGTGCGGGAGCGCGTACCGCTTGCCCTTGGCGCCGGCCGAGAGCAGGACGGCGGCCATGGATGCCGCCATGCCGATGCAGATGGTGCTCACCGGAGCGCGCAGGTACTGCATGGTGTCGTAGATCGCGAGGCCGCTCGTCACCACGCCGCCGGGCGAGTTGATGTACAGGCTGATGTCCTTCTCGGGATCCTCGGACTCCAGGAACAGGAGCTGGGCGATCACCAGGTTGGCGAGGTGGTCGTCGATCGCGTCGCCCAGGAAGATGATCCGCTCGCGCAGGAGGCGCGAGTAGATGTCGTAGGCGCGCTCGCCTCGGCTGGTGGACTCGATGACCATGGGGACGAGCATCGTCGGACTCCCTGCGGTGCCAGCGGGCATCGACTGCGGTTGGTGCGGCGTCAGGCGCCGGCGGTGGCCTCGGCGGGCTCGGCCTCGCCGTGGTCGTGGGGGTCGCCCTCGTGGAGGTGCCGGGGGATGGCGCCCGGATCGGTCGCGTCGATCGAAGCCGAGGCCTCCGCCTGCGGCGTCTCGAGCGCCGACGGGCCGTCGTCCTCGAGGTGCGGCAGCGCCGGGTGCTCGGGATGGGCCGCCAGCCAGCGGTTGACCAGCGACTCGACGAGCTGCGAGCGCCGCAGCGTGCTGCGGATGTAGTTGCGGCCGCGCTCGGACTCGAAGTACTTGACCGTCTTGGCGTCCTTGTAGCGGGCGCGGGCCATCTGGACCTGCTCCTCGACCTCTGGGTCGGAGACCAGGAGTCCCTCCTCGTCGGCGATCCTGGACAGGACGAGGAGGACCTTCGTGCGCTGCTCGGCCCGCGGGCGGAACTCGGCGTGGAGCTCCTGCTCCGTCTGGCCGGTGGCCTTGAGGTAGGCCGGCTCCGAGATCCCCTGACGTGCCAGGGATGAGCGGAACTCGTCGTGCATCACCTCGACCTCCTGGTCCACCAGGATGTCGGGGAGCTCGATCGTGGCGTTCGCCACCGCGTATTCGATTATCCTGTCGCTGAACGCGTGGCGCGCCCCGTCCAGCGCGTTGCGGTGCAGGCGCGCATCGACGTCGGCCCGCAGCGCGGCGAGGTCGGCATAGCTCCCCATCTGGCGCGCGAACTCGTCGTCGGCGGTCGGCAGCACCTTCTCGCGCAACTCCTTGAGGTCCACCTCGAAGTGGGCCTGCTGACCAGCGAGGCTGTCCTCCGAATAGTCGTCGGGGAACGTGATGTCGAACCCGGCGGACTCCCCCACCCTGAGCCCGACCAGGTAGGCCTCGAAGCCGGGGATCAGCCGGTCCTCGCCGATGATCAGCGGCATCCGCTCGGACGTGCCGCCGTCGAACGGGACGCCGTCCCGAGTGCCGGCGAAGCCGATCACCGCCCAGTCGCCGTTCTGCGCGCCGCGCTCCTCGACCGCCTTGAGAGTGGCGTTCTGGTCGCGCAGCTCGTCGATCACCTTGTCGACCTTGGCTTCGTCAACGATGTCGATCTCGGGCGCGAACGTGAAGTTCTGGTAATCCCCGAGCGTGACCTCGGGCCGGACCTGCACCGTCGCCTTGAACTTGAGCGGCTGCCCCTCGATCGCCTCGAGGATCTCCACGTCGGCGTTCGTGAGCGGAATGATGCCCTGCTCGATGATCGCGTCGCGGTACGAGGCCTGCACCAGCTGCTCCACCGCCTCGTCGAGCACGGCGCCGGGTCCCAGCACGCGCTCGAGGATCGGACGGGGCGCCTTGCCTGGGCGGAAGCCCGCGACGCGGGTTCGCCGCGAAAGGCGGCCGGTGGCCTCGCGGACGGCACGGTCCAGGCGCTCGGCCGGGACCTCGACCTCGAGGAGGATGGAGCTCTTGGGGGCGGGGGTGGCGGTCACATTCATCGCCGGGGGAGTATAGGGCGGGTCGGCGGATCGCCGGGGATGCGCTGGGCGAGCCGTCGGCCGCACACGCCCGGCGAGGGCTCCGATCGGGCCGCCCGGCGTGCCGCCAGTGGCGACGGGCGGCGGAGGAGAGCATCCGGACCGTATGCTTGGCTCACGGGCGAGTGGCGAAATGGCAGACGCGCCGGCCTTAGGAGCCGGTGCCGCGTGAGCGGCGTGTCGGTTCGACCCCGACCTCGCCTACCAACCAGCGCGGCTAGATGGGCAGCTTCGGCTTGGGGATCGACGGGCGCCTGACGCGCGCCTTCGCCAGCTGGTCCGCGAACTGGGCGTGGTCGGTGCCGAGCAGGCTGTTGGCGGCCTTGATGCCGTATCGGAGGGCGATCGGCTGGCCGAACGTGGTAAGCAGCTTCGCGACGCTGCTGGACAGGTCTCGCGCCTTGAGTTCGGGCGTCTTGTCCTCGAGATACTTCGCGAAGTCGCGCTCGATTGCGCCGCGGATCTTGTCGCCGTCGCTCCCCAGTGCCCGCAACGCGGCATCGACGTCATTGGGCAGCATCGACTCGGGCAGCGGATTCGGGGCGCCGAAGACGGCATGCCTGGCGCGGCGAAGCACGCGGCGCGGACCGCCCACCAGCAGGAAGCCGGCGCCGGCCACCACACCCGCGGCCTTGACCGGGCTACGCTTCAACTTCGCTTTGACGTCCACGGCCGCGCGCGCCGCGGCCTCGAGGCGGATCAGCTCCTCGTCGAGCCGGCCCCGGGCCGCCAGGACCTCGGCCCGAGCGGCTAGGACCTCGGCCCGAGCGGATTCCGTGCCTTCGCCCACTCGATCGTCTCCCTGGTGGTGTCGATGGTCTGCTGCGGCCAGAACCGAAGCTTGATCTTCTCCGTGTCGATGCCGGCGGATGTCGCCCTGGCGATCAGGACGCCGAGGTACACGGCGTACGCGACGGCGAATCCGAGGGCCGCGCCAACGCGCCAGCCGAAGTCGTACGCGAGGAACCCGCCCAGGAATCCGCCCAGGACAAAGCCCGCGACCAGCCCGCCGATGGCGCCGCCGACACCCGCCACCCGGGCGCCGGCGATGAGCCCGACCAGCGCCACGACGACCCCGACCACGATGATCGCGATGGCCAGCGGCCGGTAGGCGCTGTCGAGCGCGAGGTTGGTGGAGTCCCCAATCCAGGTCCACAGGCGGTTGAACCAGCTGGCGCCGAACACGACGAACGCCACGACGCCAGCGATCACGGCGACGGCCGCAGAGGGCACCGGCCCGTGGAGCTTGAGCGCAAGGACGACGGCGGTCACGGCAGTGGCGACGAGGAGCTCACTGCCCAGCAGGACGCCCCAGCCGATGCTGCCGAACAGCCACTCGCCGAGGAACAGCATCGCGACGATCGGGAGGAAGACGCCGAGCAGCAGAAGGGCTGCGACCGCGACTCCCACGAACGCCGCGGCGTAGACGACCTCGCCCTTGATGACCTGTCCCTCGGCCTTGCCGAGCGCGATATGCGCGCGCAGCATGCCCAGGACCGCGTCCGTGGTGGCCCTGAGCTGGCCCATCAGGCCTGGGGCCTTGGTGCCGGGACCACTGGACGGGCCGGAGTCGGTCCGCTCGCCGGCGCTCCCGGCCGAGCCGCCGCCGGACGCACCGCCACTGTCCGGGGCACGGGCAGGCTCTGCGTCGGGGCGCTCGCTCTCAGGGATGGGCGCGTCGGGATCCAGTGGTCGTCCTCCGCGAACGTGGGTTCGGGCCTCGCACGAGACTTCGGCCATGATACGCGCGGTCGGCTGCCCGCGGCAGGCTCAACCCCCGGCCCGCCCCAGTGACGACGTCGCGAGCCGGGGTAGGCTACCGCCATGGACGAGCCCAACCCGCCGGTCGCGCCCGGGCGCGCGCTCCTCGTCGCTGAGCTCCTGGCCATCGGCACCGAGTTGACTGTCGGCGAGACCACCGACACCAACAGCGGCGAGCTGGCCCGCTCTCTGGTGGTCCAGGGCGTCACGGTGGCTCGCACCAGCTGTCTGCCCGACCACCTCGAGACCGTGGTGGAGTCGCTGCGGGTGGCCCTGGCTCGCGCGGACCTCGTCATCACAACCGGGGGCCTCGGTCCGACCCCGGACGACCTGACGCGCGAAGCGGTGGCCGAGGCGTGCGGCGAGACCGTGGAGGTGCAACCCGAGACTCTCGCCTGGCTCGCCGAGCTGTGGGCCCGTCGCGGGCTCGCATTCCCGCCCTCCAACATCAAGCAGGCGTGGATCATCCCCTCCGCCGGCTCGATCGCGAACCTCCACGGCACAGCGCCCGGCTGGTGGGTGGACCGGCCGGACGGGCGCGTCATCGTGCTCCTGCCGGGTCCTCCACGGGAACTCCGCCCGATGTGGCACAACCTCGTCCTCCCACGACTGCGTGCCCGGGGCGTCGGCGCCGACAGCGACGCCCGCACGCTGCGGCTGACAGGCATCGGCGAATCACAGGTGGTGGAGCGTCTGGGGGAGCCCATCCTCCGCCGCACGAACCCGGTGGTGGCGACGTATGCGCGCCACGACGCGGTTGACCTGCGGATCTCGGCCCGGGCCGAGGGCGGCCGGACGGCGGGCGAGGTTGGCGCTGCCGCCGAGGCCGAGGTGATGTCGATCCTGGGCGAGCACGTCTGGGCCCGCGGCGACACCACATGGGCCACGGCGATCGGCCAGGCCCTCGAGCCTCTGAACTGGTCCCTCGCAGTCGCCGAGCGCGGCAGCGAAGGGGCGCTGGTCACGCTGTTGCGGGGACTCGGCGCGCTCCGGCATGCCGAGGTCGACACCGCGGACGCCGGGCTCCGCTGGGCCTCGGCCATCGACGGCGATCGCGAGCTGCGCGAGGCGGAGCGCGTCCGGGCGCTCGCCGGGACCGAGGTCGGGCTGGCGGTCACCGTCGAGGAGGTGGGCAAGGACACCACGGTCGTCGTGGGCGTGGTGACGCCGCGCGGCCGGCACGCGGAGCGCAGGGTCGCGTTCATGGGCGGCCGCCAGGGTGCAGATCGCGCGGCGATCGCCGCTGCCGCGGTCCTGCTCTCGTTCGTCCGCGGGCTGGCTGGTCGCTGATCCAGGTCGGGTGCGGCCAGCCGCTGGCCGGCCTCGCTAGGTGATCGTCAGGACCGGCGTGGCGGAGTTGGCCGCGCGCACGCTCATCGCTGCCGCCACCAGCCCGGCCATGTGCTCGAGCGCCTGCGCCGCGGGGCCGGGCTCGCGCTGGGCCACGGCGGGCACGCCAGCGTCGCCGCCCTGGCGGACGGTCACGTCGAGCGGCACCTTGCCGAGGAAGTCGAGGCCGTGCTGCTGGGCGAAGCGCTCGCCGCCGCCGCGGCCGAAGATCTCAGTCGTCTCGCCGCAGTGCGGGCAGACGAACGCGCTCATGTTCTCGATGACGCCCACCACGGGCACGTTGAGCCGCTGCAGCATCGCGAGCGCCTTGGCCACGTCAGACAGGGCGACGTCCTGCGGCGTGGTCACCAGGACGACCCCGCTGATCGGCACGGTCTGGGCGAGCGTGAGCTGCGCGTCCGAGGTTCCGGGCGGCAGGTCGACCACGAGGTAGTCCAGCTCGCCCCACTCCACGTCGCGCAGGAACTGGCTGATGGCGCCGCCGATGAGCGGCCCGCGCCACACGATGGGCTGGCCCTCCGGGACGAAGAACTGGATCGAGATCGCCTTCACGCCGTGGCGCTCGAGCGGGATGATCTTGTTGTTCGCGCTCGCGGTGGGCTGGCCGTCGATGCCCAGCATCATCGGGATGTTGGGGCCGGTGATGTCCGCGTCCAGCAGGCCCACCGTCGCCCCCGCCTTGGCCAGGGCCACCGCCAGGTTCACGGACACCGTGCTCTTGCCCACGCCGCCCTTGCCGGACGCCACCGCGATCACGTTCTTCACGCCCGGCACCATCTGCTCCGCGGTGCGCGGCGCGGCGCGGCGGACGGTGGCCGCCCACTCGATCGTCACGCCGGCGACGCCCAGCGGCTGGAGCGCCATGCGCACCTCGCCCTCGATCTGGTCCTTGAGCGGGCAGGCGGGCGTCGTCAGCTCAATGGTGAACGCGACGTCGGTGCCGCTGACCGCGAGGTCTCGGATCATGTTGCGGGTCACGAGATCACCGCCCAGCTCGGGCTCCTGGACGGTGCGGAGGGCGTCGAGGACGGCGGCCTCGGAAAGCGCGGGCATGGGCTTCCTCGCTGAGCGGGACGGGGGCGCCGGCGGGGAGGACGCCGGAACGCCGGACGACGATCCTACCGCCGGTCAGCCAAGGACGCCTCGAGGGGCACGCTCTCACGTCCGCCCCAGATCCGATCCCGATGCACCGACGTATCGAGGTTCAGCATCCGGGTGCCACACGGACCTCGCGGAGCATCTGTCGCAGCTCAGAGGGCCTGACAAGTTCGACGAATCGCAACGTTTTCGACGCCGAGATGGCACGAACTTCGTGGTGACATCTGTCCCGCAGAGCGCATCTCGCACGTGCCAGACACAGGCCATTTGACATGGGGCTCCGCAGGACCCTATTGTTCGGCCGCGTTCCCCTACTGTAGTTCGGCAGCCTTTGCGGACAGTTGCGGCGGTTCCGCGAGATCGGGCCTCAGGTTCGTCTTCCCATTCACGGCAGGCAGATCAGGAGAACTCCGAGCGTGGCAGACATCGAGGTCCGTCTCGTCGACGTGACCAAGCGGTTTGGCGATTTCCTCGCCGTCGACGCGATCAGCCTCGAGGTTCGAGACGGGGAGTTCTTCTCCCTGCTCGGGCCGTCCGGCTGCGGCAAGACGACCACCCTTCGGATGATTGGCGGCTTCGAGGAGCCCACGTCGGGCCTCATCGAGCTGAGCGGCCATGACGTGACCTGGCTCCCGCCCTACAAGCGCAACGTCAACACCGTGTTCCAGAACTACGCGCTGTTCCCCCACCTGTCGATTGCCGAGAACATCGCGTTCGGCCTTAAGCGCCGGAACGTGAAGGGGGACGAGGTCAAGAAGCGCGTCGCGGACGCGCTCGAGCTGGTCCAGCTGACGGGCTACGAGCTCCGCAAGCCCGGCCAGATCTCCGGCGGCCAGGCGCAGCGCGTCGCGCTCGCCCGGGCGCTGATCAACCGTCCGGCCGTGCTGCTCCTCGACGAGCCGCTGGGCGCCCTCGACCTCAAGCTGCGCAAGCAGATGCAGGTGGAGCTCAAGCGCATCCAGCAGGAGGTCGGGATCACGTTCATCTACGTGACCCACGATCAGGAGGAGGCGATGACGATGTCCGATCGCATCGCGGTGATGAACAAGGGCCACTACGAGCAGCTGGGCGAGCCGGAGACGCTCTACGAGCGGCCCAAGACCCGGTTCGTCGCCGGGTTCCTCGGCGTCAGCAACCTGATCCCGGTCAAGGCCGATGGCGCGGCCGACAACTATGCGGTGCTGCGGCTTCCCGACGGCAACGCCGCCCGGGCCCCGCGGGCGCTCCTCGACGGGCAGAGCGGCCCGGTGGCGCTGGGCGTCCGCCCCGAGAAGATCCGCCTCAAGGAGCGGACCGAGGACGTCGGCGGCCAGTTCAACCGCCTCCAGGGCGTCGTGCGCGTCGCTTCCTACATCGGCGTCTCCACGCAGTACATCGTCGAGCTGGGCGACGGGCGCCGAGTCACCGTCTTCGAGCAGAACGCGGAGCGGGCCACCAAGGCCGAGCTGTGGTCCGCCGGCGAGGAGGTCACGATGACCTGGCTGCCGGAGCACAGCTTCGTTGTCCCGGACGACACCGGCGGCGCCATCGAGCAGACGGGGATCGCCGCAATCGAGTAGCCACAAGCCCAAGCAGGCATCCAGTCCCCCCACCGCCCCTCTTGCAGGGATCGAGCACATCCGAGGAGTCGAATGACAACGAACGGCCAGTTGGCCAGCGCCCCCATCTCGCGACGCCGCCTGCTCCAGGGCACCGCCCTGATGGGCGTCGCAGCCTTCCTCGCCGCATGCGGCACCAAGGGCACGGCCGCCACCGCCAGCCCCGCTGCCAGTGCTGCTGTGCCCAGCGCCGCCAGCGCTGCCGGCGCGTCCGCGGCCGCCAGCGTGGCGCCGACCGCGACGCCAGTCCCGACGCCCGCCCCGACCGACGCGGCCGGTGCGATCAACTGGGCGAACTGGACGTACTACATGGACGTCGACCCGAAGGACCAGAAGAAGCACCCGACGCTTGACGCGTTCACGAAGTCCACGGGCCTCCAGGTGAAGTACCAGGAGGTGGTTGACGACAACGAGACCTTCTTCGGCACGATCCAGCCGCAGCTCCAGGCCGGCCAGGACACTGGCTGGGACATCGTCACGCTCACCGACTGGATGGTGGCGCGCCTGATCCGGCTGGGCTGGGTCCAGAGCTTCAACCTGACCAACATGCCCAACTTCGTGGCCAATCTCAAGGACACCTACAAGAACGTGGGCTGGGACCCGGACGGCACCCACCACGCGCCGTGGCAGTCGGGCATGACCGGCATCGGCTTCGACCCCGCCAAGACGGGCAACCTCACCAGTCTCGCCGCGTACTTCACGCCGGATCCGCGCTGGAAGGGCAAGACCGAACTGCTCTCGGAGATGCGCGACACGATCGGGCTCACGATGCTGTACCTCGGCCTGTCGACGGAGCAGCCCACGCGCGACGCCTGCGACAAGTCGGTCGTTGCCCTCCAGAAGGCGAAGTCGGACGGCATCATCCGCGGCCTCAAGGGCAACTCCTACGCTGAGGACCTCAAGGCCGGGGACGCCGTGCTGGTCATGGCGTGGTCCGGTGACATGGTCCAGGTGCTGGTGGACAAGCCGGGCATCAAGTTCAACATCGCGGACGAGGGCGGGATGCTCTGGACCGACAACTCCGTGATCCCCAACGGCGCCCAGCACAAGAACGGCGCCGAGAAGCTCATCGACTGGTACTACATCCCCGAGAACGCCGCCCTCGTCGAGGACTTCGTGAACTACATCTGCCCCGTGAAGGGCGCGGACGTGGCGCTCAAGAAGATCGACCCGACGGTGGCCAGCAACCCGCTGATCTTCCCGCCGGACTCGACCACCGCCAGGCTCCACATCTTCGGCGCACTGACCGAGGCAGACGAGACGTACTTCAACCAGCAGTTCGCCAAGGTCCTGGGCGTCGCCTGACGCCCTAGGGACCCGATCCCCCACCACGCCTTCGAGGGACCCACCGGACCATGGGTACGTTCCTGAAGCGCCACCGCTGGGTGACGCCGCTGGCGCTGCTGGCGCCCGGCATCCTGTGGCTGCTGGCCTTCTACGCGATCCCCGCCTTCCTGATGTTCGTGGCGAGCTTCTGGAGCGGGACCCTCGAGACGGGGTTCACGTTCTCGTTGGCCAACTGGACCAACTACCCGGACGCGATCAGTCAGTTCATGCCCTTCTACATCCGCTCGATCGTGTACGCGGCGGCTGCCACGATGACCACGTTCCTGATCGCCTACCCCCTCGCGTACACGATCGCGTTCAAGGGCGGCCGCTACAAGAACCTGATGCTGTTCCTGGTGGTGGCGCCGTTCTTCACCAGCTTCCTGCTGCGCACGATCAGCTGGAAGATCATCCTCGGCGACGTCGGGCCGGTCCTCGGCCCACTCAAGGGCATCGGCGTGATCCCCCAGGACTTCCACATCCTCGCCACGCCGATGGCGGTCATCGCGGGCATCACCTACAACTTCCTGCCGTTCATGACCCTGCCGATCTACGTCGCGCTGGAGAAGGTTGACATCCGGCTGGTCGAGGCGGCGAAGGACCTCTACGCCGGACCTTGGCGGCCCGGCGGCCTGGTCACGGGCGGCATCTTCGGCGGCGTGCTGCTGAGCGTGCTGGGCCTGGTGTTCAACGCGGACTGGCCGATCCTCGGCGCGTTCGGGGCCGTCTTCGGCGCCGTCGTGGGCTGGTTCCTGGTGTCCGAGTCGTTCATCCGGGTCACGTTCCCGCTGTCCCTCTCGGGCGTGTTCGCGGGCGGCCTGCTGACGTTCATCCCTGCCATCGGCGACTACATCAACGCCGAGCTGCTGGGCAATCCGGACACGAACATGATCGGCAACGTGATCCAGAACAAGTTCCTCACCCAGAACGACTATCCGATCGCATCCGCCCTCTCGTTCGCCATGATGGCCGGCGTCCTGGTCGTGGTGGCGATCTACGCTCGGATCCTGGGCACCGAGGAGCTGTCGGCAGCGGCGGCGAGGGCCTGATCGATGACGACCGCCAATCCCGCCCAGCTCGCGGCAGCCCGGCCCGCCCGGCAGGTCATCGCCCGGTTCTTCGACCGATGGTCCCTGATCGTCTACACGGCCCTGGCCGTCATCTACCTGCTGATGCCGGTGGCGGTCATCGTCCTGTTCAGCTTCAACGACCCGGTCGGAAGGTCCAACTTCGTGTGGCAGGGCTTCACGCTCAAGTACTGGATGGATCCGTTCGGTCCGCTGGGCCTCTCGGACGCCGTCATCGTGAGCATCACGATCGCGATCCTGTCCACGGCGATCGCCACGGCCCTGGGCACGCTCATCGCCATCGCCCTGGAGCGCTACCGCTTCCAGGGCAAGGGCCTGATGAACTCGCTGATCTTCCTGCCCATGGCCACGCCCGAGATCATCATGGGCGCCTCGCTCCTCACCCTGTTCGTGTCCTACGGCTCGCCGCCACTGTTCCCGCTCAACTTCTTGACCATCCTCATCGCCCACGTGATGTTCAACATCAGCTACGTGGTGGTCACCGTCCGGGCGCGGCTCGCGGGCTTCCCTCGACACCTCGAGGAGGCCGCCAGCGACCTGTACGCCAACGAGTGGCAGACCTTCTGGCGCGTCACCTTCCCATTGATCCTGCCCGGGATCGTGGCCGCCGCCCTGCTCGCGTTCAGCCTCTCGATCGACGACTTCGTGATCACCAACTTCACGGCCGGCAAGACGCAGACCTTCCCGATGTTCATCTACGCCAAGAGCCGCATCGGCATCCCGGTGCAGGTGAACGTGATCGGAACCTGCATCTTCCTGATCGCGGTGGGCTCGGTCGCCCTGACGACGCTCGTGGGGCGGCGGAAGCAGCGCTGATGGACCCCCTCGCCGTGGGAGCGCGCCCCACCCCGGCGACACCGCTCGGCGCGGTCGGCATCGAGGAGGCGGCGCGGCTCGTCGGCGCGTCGCCGTCCGCCCTTCGCGAGTGGGAGCGCCAGGGACTCGTCCGCCCCATGCGCACGAAGGGTGGCGCCCGCCGCTACCTGGCCGACGACGTGGACCGCCTCCAGCGGATCCGCACGTGGCGGACCGTGGACGGGCTCAACGCCGCCGCGATCCGGCGGCTGCTCGAGGGCGCAGCCCAGGGCGACGCGCCGGCGGGCGGGCGGCATCGGTCGATGGCCGGCGCCAATGCGACGCCCGATCGGGACAGGTCGCCTGATGCCGGGCCCGGCGTCCCGGCTCCTGACGCGGCGTCCGAGTCGGCCGGCGCACGGGCGTTGCCAGCCGGCTCCCAGTTGCGCGACCTCCGCCGGGTGCGTGGCTACACGCTGCGTGAGGCGGCGGCGAGGAGCGGCCTCTCCAGTTCGTTCATCTCGTCGCTTGAGCGCGGTGTCACGGGGGCCTCGCTCGCGGCCCTCCGCCGGCTCGTGGAGGCATACGGCAGGACGGTGGGCGAGCTGCTCGCGGCCGATGCGCCGACGAGCGGGCGCCTGGTCCACCCCCCTGAGCGCCGGGTTCTGGACGCTGGGAACGGCATCCGGATCGAGGACCTGTTCGCGGTCCCGACCGCGCTCGAGTCCCAGCTGTTCGTGCTGGCGCCAGGCGCGTCCTCCGACGGCTACTACCGCCATGTCGGCGAGGAGTTCATGTACATCCTGGCCGGGTCGCTGGGCGTCTGGCTCGACGATCCGCACGAGTTCTACCGCCTCGAGCCGGGCGACGCGCTCACCTTCCCCTCGACCGTGGACCATCGCATCGCGGCCCTCGGCGCGGTCGAGACCCGTGTGCTGTGGATCAACACGCCGCCTACATTCTGACCAGGTGGGGCCCGACCCCAGCCCGCGACACCACCCACGCCAGCCGCCCCAGGCCCCAGGAGGACCGCCCGATGACGCAGACCGCACCGTCCCCCGCGCAGACCTGGCCCGACACCTCGGTTGTGCCGCCGGTCTGGGGCAGGATCTTCAACCTCGAGGTCGAGCGGGGCGAGGGCTCCTGGCTGGTCACCCGCGACGGCGGGCGATACCTGGACTACACCTGCGGCATCGGCGTGACCAACACCGGCCACGCCCACCCGCGCGTCGTGAAGGCCGTCCAGGACCAGGCGGCGAAGCTGCTCCACGGGCAGCAGAACATCGTCTATCACGAGCCTGGCCTGCGCCTGTACGAGCGGCTGGCGCACGTCCTCCCGGGCGGCCCGTGGCAGGCGTTCCTGTCCAACTCGGGCGCCGAGGCGGTGGAGGCGGCGGTCAAGCTCGCGCGCATCGCCACGGGACGGCCCGCGGTCATCGCCTTCCGCTACTCGTTCCACGGCCGGACGGCCCAGACGATGGCGCTGACGGCCGCGAAGGACGTCTACCGCGGCGCCTTCGAGCCGCTGCCGGGCTCGATCTACCACGCCGCCTACCCGTACTGCTACCGCGCGGCCGGCGGCGCCCACGACCCGGCCGACTGCACCTGCGACTGGGAGGCGCAGCTGGACCTGCTGTTCCACCAGCTGGTGTTCCCCGACAGGGTGGCCGCGATCATCATCGAGCCCGTCATCGGCGAGGGCGGCTACATCGTGCCGCCTCCGGGCTTCCTGCCGCGCCTGCGCGAGATCACCCGCGAGCACGGCATCCTGCTGATCGCGGACGAGGTGCAGACCGGCTTCGGCCGCACCGGCGAGCTGTTCGCGGTCCGCCACTGGGACGTCGAGCCCGACATCCTGGTCATGGCCAAGGGCATCGCGTCCGGGCTGCCGCTGTCGGGGATCATCGCCCGGGCCGACATCATGGCCAAGTTCTCGCCCAGCTCGCACGGCGGCACGTTCGGCGGCAACGTCATCGCCTGCGCGGCAGCCCTCGCCACCCTCGACGTCATCGAGGATGAGGGCCTGGTCGCCAACGCCCGGGCTCGCGGCGAGCAGTTCCTGGCCGGCCTGCGGGCGCTCCAGGCGGTGCACCCCTCGATCGGCGACGTCCGTGGCCTCGGCCTGATGCTGGCCATGGAGTTCGTCAAGCCGGGCGAGGGCGACGGCCGCGTGCCCGACGCTGCGCTGACCAGGCGCGTCCAGGTTGAGTGCTTCAACCGCAAGCTGATGATCCTGACCGCGGGCTCGTACGTGAATGTCGTGCGGATCATCCCGCCGCTGGTCACGACCTCCCAAGAGGTGGACCTCGCCCTGGGGATGATCGGCGAGGCCCTCGACGCCGCAGGCGCCTGAGCGCATGATCGCGGCATGACCGAGGGGGACGAGCGACCCGACACCGGACCGGAGGGCGAGGCTGCTGCCCGGGCGCGAGTCGACTCGCTCTTCGAGCGCTTCAACAGCCTCACGCCGACCGAGCTCGGGCACATCGGCCTCCAGCGCCAGGACCCCGAGCACCACCGGACCAGGATGGAGGTCGTGGAGGCGGCCGTCGAGGCGTCGGGCCGGAGCGTCCTGCTCGGCGAGGCGAGGGCCGAGGCGCGCGAGGTCGTCCTCCGCCGCTATGGCGAGGGCACCCTCAACCCGACGTGGGTGGGGCTCAACTGGGCGGTCTCCGGCGGGCCGGCAGAAGACCGGGCGGCGATCGTCGTGGCGCTGGCGGACGCCGCATCGGCTGCCGTGGTCGAGGACCTCGTGGGCGCGGAGGTCGTAGAAGCGCTGTCCATCGACGCCCAGCATCTGCTGGGCCTCGCCTCGGGCGACGCTTACGAGGGCGCGCTCGCCCGAGCGATCGAGCCGCCTGCCCCGGACCTCGAGGATCCGCCAGGCCGCACGGCCGTCGTATACGGCGGCGCGGCGATCGGCGGGGTTCTGGTGTTCCTCGCGGGCGACATGCTGGTGACGCCGCTCATCGGCCTCGCGGGCGGGATCGTGTTCGCGATGATCGTCATCGCGCAGGGGCGCCGCGGCCCGGGCGAGCGGCCGCCGAGGCGGTGATCGAGCCCAACCGCCTCACGAACCCCGGCGAGGCTGCGGCGCTCGAGCGGGTGGCGGCGATCGGCGAGCCGCAGCGCAGCTCACCGCCTCTCCCGGGTGGGCACATTCGACTGAGCATCAGTCGCCCGCCACCGCGTCGAGCCGCAGCGTGGCTCACCACCCCTCCGGGCGCGCCCCAGTTCGACTGACAGTCGATGGAACCAGCGGCCTCGCGTCGGTTCCTCGCCGCTCAGGCGAAGAACGGCCCATCCGACTCGCGAAGTCCGCCCCGTGGATGCGCCTCCTTCGCCGGTGCGTCGAAGTGGCGACGGTCCGTGCCCGAACACTTCGACTGTCCGTCGAATGGCGGGAAGGGCAAGGTACCCACAGCGTGCGGGCACCTGCACGCCCGGGACCCTCGACTGCCAGTCGAAGAGACGCGGGGCCAGGCGCCCGTCAGGGCACGCCCGGGACCCGCGACGCTCAGCCCGACGTCTGGAGGCGGCGCAGGATCTCGTCGTGGAGCAGCCCGTTGGTGGCCACGAACGACACCGCGTCGATCCGCCGATCGCCGAACGCGTCGGTCACCCGCCCGCCCGCCTCCTCGATCACGATCAGCGGCGCGGCGAGGTCCCAGGTCTTCATCCCGACCTCCATCATCGCCTCGGCCGCGCCCTCCGCCAGCAGCGTGTAGCCCCAGAAGTCGCCGAAGCCGCGATCGCGCCAGGCCGAGGCGACCAGCGTGTCGAAGCCGGGCATGAGGCCCGACGCGACGTTGTCCGTGCGCGACCCGTACAGCAGCTGCGCGTCCTCCAGGCTCGCCACGCGCGAGACTCGAACCGGCCGCTCCCCGTCCAGCCCGCGCGCCCACGCGCCCAGGCCGCGCGCCGCCCACCAGCGCTCGCGCAGGACCGGCGCGGAGATCATCCCGGCCTGGATCTCGCCGTCCACCTCCACCGCCAGCAGCGTCCCGAACAGGGGCACGCCGCGGATGAAGTTGTGGGTGGCGTCGATCGGGTCGATGTACCAGCGCGTCGGGGCGTCGCCGGCCTCGGTCCCGTACTCCTCCCCGATCAGCCCGTGGTCCGGATAGCGCGCCCCGATCCGTGACCGGATCTCCCGCTCGACGCCCTGGTCTGCCACGGTCACGAACGAGCGGTCGGGCTTGCGCTCGAGGACCAGGTCGCGCCGGAAATGGGCGCGCGCGATGTCGTCGGCGGCGTCGCACGCCTCGTGGGCGAACGCGAGCCAGTCGCGCAGGGTGGCCTCGGGGACGCGGGCGTGGGCGGCGGACCAGGCGGGTCCGAAGGGCTGGTCGGTCATGACCGTCATGATGCCCCATCGGGGGCCGGGTGCGTGCTCAGGCCCGGATGCGCTCGCCGGTCGGGTCGAAGAGCGGGTCGCGAACCACCTCGAAGCCCACCGCGGTGCCGAAGACGTCGATCTCGCCACGGGCGCCGACAAGGATCTCGGGCGGGAGATGGGCGAACGCGATCGACTTGCCGACGGTGTAGCCGGCGCCGCCGGACGTCACGCGCCCCACGACCCGGCCCTCCACGCGCACGGGCTCATTGCCCAGGCAGACGGAGCGCGGATCGTCGAGGACGAGGCAGCGCAGGCGCTTGCGCGGCCCGGCGGCCTTCGCGGCCACGAGCGCCTCGCGCCCGAGGAAGTCGCCCTTCTCCAGCCGGACGGCGAAACCGAGGCCCGCCTCGTACGGCGTCTCCTCGGGCGTGATGTCGGCCCCCCAGGCGCGGTAGCCCTTCTCGAGGCGCATGGCGTCGATGGCGCGGTAGCCGCCCGCGACCAGGCCCCTGGGACGGCCCGCCTCCCAGAGGGTGTCCCACAGGGTCGCGCCGTACTCGGATGGGGCGTAGAGCTCCCAGCCCAGCTCGCCCACGTAGGTCACGCGCACGGCGAGCAGCGGGACCGGGCCCACGGTGACCTGGCGGGCAGTGAGGTACGGGAACGCGGCGTCTGACACGTCGTCGGTCGTGGTGGTGGCGAGGACGTCCCGCGCTGCCGGGCCCCACAGGCCGAAGCACGCGCGCGAGGACGTGACGTCCGCCACGCGCACGGAGCCGTCGATGGGCGCGTGCTTGTGGATCCAGGCGAGGTCGTGGTTGCCGAACGCGGTGCCGGTGACCAGCAGGAAGGCGTCGGCCGCCGTCCGCGTCACGGTCAGGTCGCACTCGATGCCGCCCCGCCGGTTGAGCAGCTGCGTGTAGGTGACCGAGCCGACCGGCCGGTCGATGTCGTTCGCGCACAGCCAGCCCAGCAGCGCCACCGCCCCCGGCCCCGTCACCTCGATCTTGGCGAACGACGTCTCGTCGAACAGCGCCGCCGTGGTTCGGGTCGCGATGGACTCCGCGGCGATCGCCGGATGCCAGATCCGGCCCGCCCAGCCCCGCGGCCGGAGCGCCTCGAGCGCCGCCTCGCCGCCCCAGCGCTCGTCGGCCGCGTTGGGTGCGAACCAGTTCGGCCTCTCCCAGCCGCTCTTCTCGCCGAAGCTCGCGCCCAGCGCCGCCAGCTGCGGATACGCTGGGGAGAGGCGCAGCGGCCGGCCCGCCTGGCGTTCCTCGGCCGGGTAGTGGATGTCGTAGTAGGTGGCGTAGTTCTCAGACGAGCGGGCGAGCGTGAACGCGCGGCTCCGGTACTGCGCCCCGAAGCGCCGGATGTCCATCCTCCAGAGGTCCAGCTCGGGCTCGCCGTCCACGATCCAGTTCGCCATCTCCCGGCCGATGCCGCCGGCGCCGGCGATGCCGTGGGCCGAGAACCCGGCCGCGACGAAGAACCCCCGGACATCGCTCTCGCCCAGGATGTACTCGTTGTCCGGGGTGAAGCCCTCGGGGCCGTTGATCATCCGCGTGACCGTGGCGTTCTCCATCGCCGGGACGCGCCGGATGGCGCCATCCAGGATCGACTCGAAGCGCGGCCAGTCGGGGTCCAGCAGGCGGTGGTTGAAATCGGCGGGGATGCCGTCGAGCGCCCACGGCTGTGGGTTGTGCTCGTAGCCGCCCATGAGCAGGCCGCCGGTCTCCTCGCGGAAGTACACCAGGTTGTCCGGGTCGCGCAGCTGGGGCAGGTCGCGGGTCACGCCCTCGATCGGTCCGGTCAGCAGGTACTGATGCGCCATCGGGATGAGCGGCACGGTCACGCCCGCCAGCCGCCCGATCTCCGGGGCGTACATCCCGCCCGCGTTGACAACTACGTCGGCCTCGATCTCCACGCGCTCGCCGTCGCGCTCGCAGGTGAGCCCGCGGACACGCCCCTCGCGCACGTCAACCGCCACCACGCGATGGTGCGGCAGGATCCGCACGCCGCGCCTCCGGGCGCCGGCCGCCAAGGCGAACGCCAGGTTCGACGGGTCGAGCCATCCGTCCGTGGGCAGCCAGACCGCGCCCAGCACGCCGTCCGGGCGCATCAGCGGGAAGCGGTCCTGCGCCTGCTGTGCACTGACCAGATCGATCGGCAGGCCGAAGGTCGCCGCCCACGCCGCCTGGCGCTGGAGCTCCTCGTAGCGCGCCTTCGTGCTGGCCAGGCGCAGCGAGCCCACCTCGTGCCACGCCGGGTCCACGCCCGTCTCCGCGGCCAGCCGACGGTACAGCTCGACGCTGTACATGATCATCCGGGTGAGCGTCACCGAGCCCCGCAGCTGCCCGACGAGGCCCGCGGAGTGGAACGTTGACCCGGACGTCAGCTCGGCACGGTCCACGAGCACGACATCAGTCCAGCCGCGGTGGGCGAGGTGGAACGCGATGGACGTGCCGCCCACGCCACCCCCGATGACCACAGCCCGCGCGTGCTCCGTCACCCGACCCCTCCAGTCTCGCGCGCGGAAGGCGCCGCGTCGGTGGTGATTGTCCCCCGGGCGGCGTCAGGGCGCGCACCGGTGTCCGCGTCAGCCAACCCCGACCTCGCGCAGCGCGCGCTCGAAGCGTGGCGTCGCGGCATTGGCGAGCAGCCGGTCGAAGTGCTCCGCGGCGTAGGCCCTGAAGTCCACGTCCAGCGTGCTGATCCCCTGCTGGAGCACGCCCCACATCGCCTCGCGAAAGTCGCTGATCACACGGAACAGGATGATCCGAGCGAGGCGGTCGGGCCTCGGCTGCGGCTCGGCGTCATAGGCGGCGAGGAACGCGGCGTCCTCGTCCTCGGACAGGTCGTTGTTGACGCTGAAGTTGCCGAGATCGAAGAACGGGTCGCCCATGCCGGCATACTCCCAGTCCACGATCCGCATGCGCTGCCCGTCGTCGATCAGGTTCCCGGGCAGGAAGTCGTTGTGGCACGGCCGCAGCTCGAGCGGGTTCTGGAGCAGCGCAAGCTCCACGCGCCGGCCGATCGCCTGCGCCAGCTCGAACTCGGGCGGGATGTGGACGCCGTTGTCGCGGGCCAGCGCCCGGTAGGCCTCCACAATGCGCAGGGGGACGAACAGCCCCGGGATCGCGGGGCCCTCGTGGAACCGGCGCACTGAATCGGCGACGCGCTCGATGACGTGGGACGCGTGAATGTCGAGGTCAGCCATGGGCGTGCCCTCGATGAACCGGGTGACGAGATAGCCCTCGGGGCGCAGAAACGCCACCACCTCGGCGCCCACACCCACGCCGGCGGCCGCAACCGTCGCGGCGTGCTCCACCTCGCGGCTGATACCGAGCAGGTGCGTGTCGTTCCCCGCCAGGCGGATGACGAAGCGCTCCTGCTGCCCGGCGACGTCCACGCGGTAGTTGCGGTTGGTGATGCCGCCGCTCAGCGCCACCAGCGTGAGCCGTTTGCCGCTCAGTTCCGGCACGCGCTGCATGGCGCCGACCAGCTCGTCGTGGAGCTCGCCGTGGAGGATGTCGGACGCGTCGTCGCTCATGCGCTCCTCCGGGGGATGCGCGATCGGGGCGACGGATGGGTCCCGCCGTCCCGCCCAACGGTGTTCGAGCTCAGGGCCGCGTTATCCGATCGTGGCCTCGCCCGTGATCGCGTCGGCCTCGACGGTAGACCCGACGAGCTGCATGTGCTCGCCGACCAGGTAGACCACGATGCCCACGACGACCAGGATGCCCAGCGTCGCCTCGAAGATCGGAATCGCCGGCAACCAGCTGAGCGTGCTGCCGAAGAACGACAGGCCGTTCATCAGCGGGTTCGTGAGGTCCCGGAACGCGGCGAAGTTGCCGAACCAGTCCGGCGCGTTCCACAGCGCGAAGTTGACGATCATCACCCCTCCCCAGACCAGGGCCGCAAGATTGATGATCGTGCCCCAGCCGCCGAGAGTGAACCAGGCCGTGCCACGGGGCCAGCCCTTGGTGCGGGCGAGGAACACGCCCAGATTGCACAGGAAGTAGCTGATGTAGATCAGGCCTGTCGCGCCGCCGGCGAGGAGGAACGGGCTGTCGGTGACGAGCAGCGGGACGCCAGCCAGGACGCCGACGGCGACGGCCGCGTTGGCGGGGGTCTTGAAGGTGTGGTTGACGTGCGCCCAGGTGGCACCGAGCGGGAGTCGGCGGTCGCGGCCCATCGAGAACATCAGGCGAGCGGTCGCGCCCTGGATCGCCAGCGTGCAGACCGCGACAGCGGCGAAGATGACCCACAGGTACAGGCTGCCAAACGCGTCGCCGAGGTTCGTCTTGATCGTCGTGGCGATCGGCGAGGGATCAGTCAGGGCCGCGTTCATGTCCGGCTGCGAGAGCAGGATGGCGAGGAGGAACACCGCGCCGATGATCCCCGACAGCCAGATCGCGGTCAGGATGCCGCGCGGGGCCTGGCGACTGGCGCCCACGGTCTCCTCCCCGAAGGTGCCCGCAGTGTCGAAGCCGTAGACCACGAACAGGCTCATGAACATGCCGACGAGGAAGATCGGCAGGTACTGGCCGCCGGTCTGCGACTCGGAGCCGGCCGTGGTGGTGAGCACCGAGACGGGCTGGTTCGTGTGCAGGACCAGCAGGATCACCGCGAACACGAGCATGCCCAGGATCTCCGCGCCCACGCCGATATTGTTGATCAGCGACAGCAGGCGGACGCCGAAGGCGTTGATGACCGTGGTCACCACCAGGACGCCGAGCGCGACGCCAACCTGGGCGTTGGTGAACAGGAACGGCTGCTTGGACAGGTCCGTGCCCAGGATGCCGCTCAGGACGAGCGGGACCGTGATCGCCACCGCGGTGGTCGTGAGCACGCCCGCCCAGAAGTAGATCCAGCCGGTGAACCAGCCGAGCGTCTTGTTCGAGAGGCGCTTGGACCACTGGTAGATGGAGCCCGCCACGGGGAAGTGGCTGGACAGCTCGGCGAAGTTGAGCGCGACGAACGTCTGGCCGACGATGACGATCGGCCAGCTCCAGAAGAACGCCGGGCCGGCAACGCCGAGGCCGAGCGAGATCAGCGTGAAGGTGCCCGTGGACACGCTGATATAGCTGAATGCCACGGCGAAGTTCGACAGGAAGCCGAGCGTCCGCTGCAGCTCGGGCTTGATGCCCAGCGCCTGTAGTTGGGCGTCATCCTGTGCCGCCTGGTCCTGATGGGTACCGGCCACGTGCAACCCTCCTCCCGGGCGCCCCGAGGGCTCGAGGCGCTGACCCCTGAGACGTGCGCGAGCTCGTCGGCACGCCCCTCCGTGCAGGCTTGCGCGGATCGTGGGGCTCGTGCCGCGCGGCGTCAACCACGTTGCGATGGGGTTGCGAGGGACGGGCCGACCCCAGCCGCGGACGACTGCGGTCTATGCCAAGGGCTCGAACGCCTTCGGGTAGCGGACCGTGCCGCGCACGTCCTCGGTCCAGGCCGGCAGACGGCGGGCCATCCAGGCCGCGTCCGGCCATGCCGCGGCGGGCGGCTCCAGGCCGAGCGAGCGGGCCGGCACGAAGCCGAAGCGCGGGTAATAGGACGGTTGACCCAGGAGCACGACGGCAGGCACACCGCGCGCCATCGCGAGGCTCAGGGCCGCGGTGGTGAGCGCCGAGCCCACGCCGCGGAACTGAAGCCCCGGAAGCACCCCAACAGGCCCCAGCGCAAGCACCTCTGCCACCCGGGCGCCAGCTGCATCCTCGAGCCGACAGGGCGACAGGAGCAGGTGGCCGACGATGTCGCCTGCCGCGTCCAGCGCGACGACAGACTGCCAGCCGTCGGGCGCGAGCCGACGGATCTCGTCCACGATGTCGGCCTCTTCTGGACCGGGAAACGCGGCCTCGTGGATGCGCCGGACCCCCGGCGCGTCGCCGGGGGCCTCGAGGCGGATCGTGATGGGGAGCGGTTCCGGCCCCTCGGCCGCGAAGACGCCGCCGGGGCCGGACGCCATGTCAGCCGACCGCGGCCCTGAGCGCAGCGGGGATCGGCCGGGCCAGCGGGACCGGCTGGATGTGCTTCGCGACCAGGTCGGCGGTGCCGGGCACCTTGAGCTGGTCGAACAGGAACGCCATCTTGGCTCCCTGGCTGGCGAGGATCTCGTCCTTGGTCTCAAGGTCCCAGATCGCGCGCTTGAACGGGCCGATGGCCTTCTTGCGTGTGGTGTAGAGGAATTGGTCCTCGGTCTGGCCGTCCTTGCGCTCGTCGGCGGCGTTGACCTGCAGCCAGGCGTAGATCTCGTCCATCAGGGCCTTGGGGAAGGCCGGATGGTCGTACAGCGAGTTCTGGAAGCCGGTCGCGAGGTGGATCTCGGCGGTCTCGACCGTCGCGAACTTGTGGAACAGCTCGTCCGGCAGCGTGGACGCGCCGTGCTGGACCGCACCGGCCAAGCCGTAGGAGCGGGCGACCTCGCCCAGGGCGCGCAGGACTTCGAAGTCGAGCTTGACCTCGGCCACGCCGCCGCCCGGCAGCGGGATGCCGCCGTGGCTGGTGCCGGTCTGGACGCTGACCTTGGAGACGCCCTTGGCGCTGGGGGCCAGCCGCTGCAGCACGGTGTTGTATCCGTCGAGATAGGCCTTGAGCTCCTCGACGGTGGAGTTGGCCTTGCCCACCTCGCCGATCTCACCGCCCACGCTGACGGTCACGCCGTCAGTCTCGAGGCTGCGGATCAGGGCGGTCAGTTCGGCGGCGCGGGTGTAGTTCTCCTTCTGCTCCTCGTCGAGCGAGCCCTTGGAGAGGTCCACCAGCGTCGAGCTGTCGATGTCGATGTTGCGGTAGCCGGCGTCGATCGCGAGCTTGCACGCCTTGCGGATCTCCTCGGTCATGGCCTCGGGATCGGCGGCGTACTTCTTGGCGTTGAACTGGTAGTGGTCGCCCTGGATGAAGACCGGGCCGACGTGGCCGGCCGCGATGGCGCCGGCGAGGACGCTCGTCGCGAAGTCCAGCGGGCGTTGGAAGGTGTACGTCTGCTCGCTGCGGGCGATCTCGAAGATGATCGCGCCGACCTCCTTCTCCTTGGCGACCGACAGGAAGGTGCGGGCCATGTCGAAGGTCTGGGCGCGGAGATTGACCGCCGGGACGGTGAAGCCCGACACCTCCCCGCGGCTGCGGGCCATGTACAGGCCCTGGATGCTGGCCGAGCGGGCGCCCAGCGCCTGGCTGGCCTCCCAGACGATCCAGCGGGTGGCCTCGGCGGTGGGCTCGTCGGTGGTGAGCGCCGCCGTCCAGGCCAGGTCCCTGATCGCCGCGGAGCGGAACTTCGGCTCGTCGTCGATGACGAGCCGATCGCCCTCGACGTGGGCGGCGCCGGCCATGGTGGCCAGCAGGTCAGCGATGGAGGTGGCGACGTGGGGCATCGGGATTGGGTCTCCTTAGCGTGCGCAGCGGATGGTACCGGCCGACGGCGCGGCGCACACGGTTTCAGGCCCCGGCCGTCTGGGGCATCCCGAGCATGCCCTGTCGCGACGCGGGCCGAATGGGCGGAACGGCGCGCCGCTCATGAGCGACGCAGCGCGGTGCGGGGGCCGCGTGGACCCCGACCGAGGGCCGGATGGCCGGCAGGGGTTGGGATCAATCCGCCGCCGACGCTCTGGACCATGCCGCGTGGTTCGGCCACCGAACCCCCGGGGACGCGGGCTCAGGCGGGGTCGCACGGCGCGTGCGCTCGGCGAATGCAGGGTGCGGCGCGTCAAGCCCCTGTCGCCGCTGACGAGATCATCGACGCCCGCTGCGCCTGCTCGCGCTCGAACGCGACGGGTCGGCGTCCCGTCCGGCCGGCCAGCTCGGCCGTGATGCCCCACGCGAAGTGGTCGAACCGGCCCGTCTTGCCACTCCACGCCGCCAGGGTGGCTGGCGCCAGGCGCTGGACGTGGCCGCTGGGATCGCGGGCGACCGGGCGCAGGTAGTGGGCGATCTCCACGCGCGGGCCGTCGCCCAGCAGCAGCAGGACGCCCAGGCGCGCGAGCTCGTCGGCGATGGCGCTGACCGGCGGCAGAGCCAGGCGTCCGAGCACGTCGTCGAGCGCAGCGCCCTCCGCGGTGGCGAGGAGGGAGTAGCCGGCCGTCAGCGCGCGAATCGCCAGGTGGGCGGCCTCGCCCCACGTTCCGCTGGGCTCCAGTTCAGCGACCATCACGGCGCCGGGCTGTCCAATCGCAACGCGCCCGGACGGTCGCCAGCCCAGCTCGGCGGCCAGGGGCATCCAGGCGAAGTCCTCGTCGGCGCCCGCCAAGCGGACCACGGGCACCGGCGCGGGAATCAGCGCCAGGAGCGCGTCGCGGACCGCTCGCCGCTCCTCCCCGGCCCCGCCGCCGACGACCAGGGGAATCCCGCCGTCCACGGTCAGCCAGACCAGCGCGGCCAACTCCGCGTCCAGCACCCCGTCGCGCACGACTCGGGCGACCGCCGCCGGCACAGCGGCGCGCGGCGGGGTCGGCTCGTTCACTCGGCCAGCCTACCGTCGCGGCGAGTACGCTGCTCGTGTCTACGGCCTGCAGCAACGAGGAGGTCAGCGTGTCCATCGTCCGCATCGGCCATGGCCCGCGCTTCGCCTCGGCGGTCGTCCACGGCGGCCTCGTCTACCTCGCCGGCCACGTCGCCCATGACCCGGAAGCGGGCGTTCGCGAGCAGACCGCAGAGGTTCTCGCCGCCATTGACCGTCACCTCGCCGAGGCGGGAACCGACAAGTCGCGGCTGATCTCCGTCCAGGTCTGGCTTGCCGACATCGGCCACTTCGAGGAGATGAACGCCGCCTGGGACGCCTGGGTTGACCACGCGAACTTGCCGGCCCGCGCCACCGTTGAGGCCAAGTTGGCGTCGCACATCTACAAGGTGGAGATCGCCGGGATTGCCGCGCTCCCCTGATGCGAGGCTGTCCTGGGGACGCAGGCGGATCGACGCGGTGGGGCTCGGCTCAAGCGGGCGCGAGGATTCTCAGCGCTTCCCTCGGTTGCAGCTCCTGTCCGCGTCTACTGGAAGAAGCCCGCCGCGGCGTAGACGTACTTGACGCCGAAGGCGGCCTGCGCGGTCTTGCCGGCCACCTTGTCGATCTTGAGCCACGTGTTGCCGGACGCGCCGCAGGACCCGGCGGTGTATGCGGTGCCATTGACGGTGGCCACCACGTGGACCGCGGTCCCGGAATTGACCACCTTCACCCTGGCGCCCGCGCTCGACGCCTGCTTGCGGAGGCTGATCCCGTCGCAGATGGCGGTTGCGGTGGAGGTCGCGGCGGGCAGCGACGCCGCCGGCGTGTCGGAGGGCTGATTGCTGGCCGGCGGCTGGGCGGAGCCGCTGGCGCCTGCGGACGGGCTGGAGGAGCCGGCGTCCGAAGCAGATGGAGAGGTCGAGGACGATGAGCCTCCGCACGCGGCGAGCGTCATCGCGAGGACTCCGACGAGGATCAGCCTGCGACGCATTCGCCACCTCCCTGCGGTCGTTTCGCCAGCTCGAGTGCCGTTGACAGGATAGCCGTCCGGGGCCGTTCCCTGGGGACCGGATTGCCCCTCGCGTCGGGGTCCTGGGATCAGCCGACGCCGAAGACCTCGCGGCAGGCGCCCCGCCCGTCCGCCAAAGGACGGACGGTGAGCCCGAATGTGGCGTTGGTCGTCTCACGCTGGGCCGACCCTTGCGGCAACGGGCGTCGCGCCGGGGCGGCTGGCGCGACGCCCGTTGCCGCGCCAGGGCACGCCCGTCGGCAGGAGAGTTGCCCGCGTGGGGGTTGACGAGGCGACGATGCGGCGCGTATTCTGCCGCCCGGTCGAGCAGGTCGCTCGGCACGTCCTACAACCGGAGGCGGTACGCCAGATGGTGCAGAACGCAACGCTCCAGGACCCGCGCATGTCGGCGCCCATCGGCGCTGCCGTTCGCGGCAGGAGTGTGCCCACCGCAGGGTAGGACGCGGGGCGAGAGCCCCAGGAGCGACCAGCCGAGCCGTGGGCCACCAAGCCCGCGGCTCAAGTGTTTTTCGAGGCAGATACCGCCCCGAGCGATGCGAGCCGCAGGCTCCCGGGAAACCGGGCCCGCGGCTCGTCCCCTGTCTGGGACCCCGCGGCCCGGCTCGCCTCTCGCATGAGCCAACCAGCAGACCGCAAGGAGGGTCCCATGACCACCACCCTCGCGCCCGAACTGAACATCGCGGGTCCGGCGTCCGCTGACGCCGCGGCGGCCGCGTGCGCGACCGTGGCCCCGGTCCCGGCCCTGCTCGTCGAGCACGTCACCAAGCGCTTCCGGCCCGACCGCCGCAAGCCGCCGGTCCTCGCGATCGAGAACGTCTCGCTCCGCCTGGAGCGCGGCACGATCCACGGGGTCCTGGGCGCCAACGGCTCGGGCAAGTCCACGCTGATCCGCCTCATCTCGGGGCTGCTCACGCTGGACCAGGGCCGGGTCGAGGTCTTCGGCCTCGACATCGAGCGCGACGAACTCGCCGTCAAGCGGCTCATCAACAGGGTGAGCGTGGACGCGGCGTTCTTCAAGAAGCTGAGCCCCATGGAGAACCTGCTCTTCGCCGCCCGCCTGTACGGCCTCGAGGCCGGGACGGCGCGACGGGACGCCACCAGGATCCTCGGCCGGCTGGGCATCGCGCAGAGCCGCCTCGGCCGCCCGGTGGAGCAGATGAGCCGGGGAATGCAGCAGAAGGTCGCCATCGCGCGAGCCCTGCTGACGAGCCCGACGCTGCTGCTGCTCGACGAGCCGACCACCGGGCTCGACCCGCGCAGCAAGCTCGACGTCCAGTCGTTCATCGAGGAGGTCAACACGTTGCACGACGCGACGATTGTCCTCACGACGCACGACCTGGCCGAGGCGGAGCGCCTGTGCGAGCGCATCACGCTCCTCAACGGAGGCCGCGTGGTCGCCGAGGGCACCTCGCCCGAGCTCAAGCGGCTGGTCGCCGAACGCCACGGACAGCCCGAGACGCTCGAGGCCGTGTTCATGACCTTCACCGGCCGCTCCCTCGACGACGACGTCGAGGAGGACGGCGACACCGACGACTGAGACCACGAGAGGAGGCCTGCAATGACGACGAACCGAGGACCGCAACCCCGCCGCCATGCCCTCGGCCCCTTCCGAAAGGACGAACCTCACATGTTCCACATCGAGTTCCGCTTTGCCGAGGCCGAGGAGCGCCAGGCGCGCTTCCGGGCCGAGGCCGAGCGCGAGCATTTCGGCCGGCCTGGCCGACGCCCCCTCCGCCGCCGCGTCGGCCGGTCGCTCGTGCGCCTGGGCCACCGCGTCGGCGGCGACGCGATGAGCGACGCGCTCAACGATGCCATCACCCCCGCGTGGCAGGGATGACCCCGCCGTGCCAGCGTGCCGGGCCGGCTTGGTCCGGTCCGGCACGCGCTCCGTTGAAAGGAACCCTGAGTTGGCCCTCGTCACCGCTGAGCTGAAGGCGTCGTACGCCTTCGTCGAGCGCAATTTCTTCCTCACCCGCCGGTACTGGGGGTGGGAGCTGGCCTTCCTCGTCTACTCCGTCGCAGGCGCGCTGTCGATCAGCCTGATCGGCGCCGCGGCGGGCGACAACCGCCTGCTCCTGACCCTCACCATCGGCGCGGTGTTCTGGAACTACCTGTCCGTCGTGTTCTCGTGGATCGCCGAGACCATCGCCGTCGAGCGCTGGGAGGGCACCCTCGAGCACACGTTCATGGCGCCGGTCCGCCGGTGGACCCAGCTGCTGGGCTCGTGCCTGTACGCCATGGTGTACGGCCTGGTCCACACCCTGGCGATGCTGGTGGTCCTGGTGCTGTTCTTCCCGCAGCTCCGGCCCGAGTCGATGAACATGCTCACCGCGGGCTCCTTCGTGCTGCTGGGCTCGTTCAGCTTCGTCGGCATCGGCATGATGGCGGCGATCCTGCCGCTGCTCTATGTGGAGCGGGGCGCCCAGATGACGTTCGTCATCCAGTCGTGCCTGCTGCTCGTCTCAGGCGTGTACTACCCGGTCAGCGTGCTGCCGGGGTGGATGCAGGTGGTCTCGCACCTCTCGCCGGCGACCTACGTCCTGGCCGGCGTGCGGTCAGGCCTGCTCGACGGGACGCCGGTGACCGAACTCTGGGGCGACGTGCTGCCGCTGATCGCGATGGGCATCGTGCTCATCCCGGTGGGCCTGTGGGCATTCGGCCGCGCCGAGCGCTACGCCAAGCGCACCGGCAAGCTCAAGCGGGTTGGCTGACGATGGACCGCCTCAAACCGGCCGTCGCCGGCACGGACACGCCGGCCCCCCTCCCCGTCCCGGCCGGTCTCGGCTGGGACGCGAACTGGGCCGCCGACTTCGCGCCGCTCGCGGACGGACGTCGGCGCCCGGCCCGCGTGGTTGCCGCCCACCGCGGCGCCTGGATCATCGCCCTTGCCGACGGCGACCGGGACGCCGTCCTGGCGGGGCGCCTCCGCCACGATGCCGCCCGTCCGACCGATCTCCCCGCCGTGGGCGATTGGGTGGCCGCCGAGGCCGACCCGGTGGCACACGGCCCGGCCGTCATCTTCGCCGTGCTCCCGCGCCGCTCAGCCTTCGGCCGCAACCGCGAGGACGGCCAGGCGGCGGCCGACCAGATCCTCGCCGCCAACGTGGACGTCGCACTCGTGGTCACAGGCCTTGACGGCGACTTCAACCTGCGACGCATCGAGCGGTACCTTGCCGTGGCCTGGAGCGGTGGCGTGGAGCCGGTGATCCTGCTCAACAAGGCCGACGCAGCCGCCGACCCCGACGGCGCCCGTGCGGCGGTCGAGACGGTCGCACCCGGCGTTGACGTGCGGCTCGTCGCGGCGCTGGCCGGCACCGGCGTGCCGGAGCTCGCCCGCGACCACCTGGGGACCGGCCGAACGGCCGTCGTGCTGGGCTCCTCCGGTGCCGGCAAGTCCACGCTGCTCAACGCCCTGCTGGGCGAGGCGCGCGCGAAGACCGGCGCCGTCCGCGAGGCCGACGCACGTGGCCGCCACACCACGACCCACCGCGAGCTCCACCGCCTGCCGGGCGGCGGTCTGCTCATCGACACGCCGGGGATCCGCTCGCTCGGCGTCACCGGCGCCGACGACGGGCTCGCCCCGGCCTTCGCCGAGGTGACGGACCTTGCCGCCGACTGCCGGTTCGCCGACTGCCGCCACGAGGGCGAACCGGGTTGCGCCGTGCTCGCCGCCGTGGAGGACGGGCGGCTGGCGCACGATCGGCTGGCATCGCACCGCAAGCTCGAGCGCGAGGCCGCCCACGCGGCCCGTCAGACCGACCGATTGGCGCGCGACGCCGACCGCCGGAAGTGGAAGGCGATCAGCGCGTCGGTGCAGGACCACATGCGGCGCAAGTACGGTGGCGACCAGTAACGCCGTCAGCAGCACCAGAGCCAGCGTGGTCCAGCGCGCCGGCACGGCATCGAGGACCACGGCGGTGCGTCACGGACCGCGTCTGTTCCCGCGCGTGCCGGCTCCGCCCGGGTCGGGGCGCAGGGCGTGACCGGTTCAGTGAAGACGTTCAACGAGGTCCTTGACCTGACCGGACGCGCAGGCGAGCGCAGCCTGATCAGCATTGACGAGGTCCGTCACGACCGGCCGCAGACCGGTCGCCGCGATCCGCTCATAGGCTCCGCGACCCATGCCGCGAGCAACCAGGTATGCGCAATCCGAGACCGGGGAGATCATCTCGTCGTGCCGGGCGTGCGCCGCCGGGCCGTCGTGCGACCCGTCGTCGTCACCATGTCGCGCCACCTCGAGGTGGGGCGCCGACTTCGGCCGGATCTCCCGGTGGACGATCGCTCCGTCCTCGACCGTGATGGCGACGTAGGCTCGGGCGCGCCCGAAGTGGGCGCTGACGGTCGCACCGCCATCGTCGGTTACAAGCGCGATCTTCATCCTGTTCTCCATGGGTGTGTCACAGCGGCTCGACGGCCGAATGGTTGAGGGCGCCTGATGGTTGAGGGCGCGTGCCAGAGCCGCCTGATCGCCCGAAGTCAAACGATCCTCGATGATCGAGATGCAGAGCTCCTCCCCGGAGGCACGTCCGCGCCAGCGGGTCGTCGCCCGTCAGGGGCTGGTGGCTATTCCCGGGCGCCTCCATCCCGAGCGCCGCGCAGCGCCCCGAGCTCGGTCTCGATCTGGCGCACCATCAGGCGAAGCTCCTCGAGGCGCGCCTCGAGGTCGTCCGGGGCCACCCCCGGCCCGGGCCGTCCAGCCCGGCGATCGCGGCGAGGCACGGGGAAGTCAGCGTCGTCGTACCAGTCGCCAGGTCCACACCAGCCACGGTCGTGCGGCCGATAGGGATACGGGCCACAGCCATGCGAGCAGCCCACGTCAACCTCCTTGGCCCTTGATCGGGCCGTCCAGTCCATCGAGGAACGCGTCAATCAGGCGCGCCCGCTCGTGCATCACCGAGGTCCACTCGGCGAGGGCCTGCACTCCCTCGTCGGTCAGCCGGTACGTTCGCCGCGCAGGCCCGTCGTCCGTCACCCACGCCGACTGGACGAGACCCTCCGCCTCGAACTCGCGGAGTGCGCGATAGGCCATTCCCACATCGACGCCGCCGGGCGCGAGGCACAGGTCGTCAAGCCGGGCGATGAGTGCCGCACCGTGCACCTCGCCCTCGGCCATCAGCCGCAACAGGAACGGCTCCAGCCACCGGCCCCGCCGTCCTCCTGGCCGCACCCAGCCTCGATGAGCGTCGTGGTGCTCGTGCGGGTGGTCGTGGTGCGCCGCGCTGGTGAACATGCCACTAGCATATCCATGCTACCGGCATCCTCTAGTGCCGCATGGCCCTCCCCCCCCGTGGGCGTGCATCAGCGCCCGACTGGCCCCATCTGGGCGTCGGACGGCAGAATCACCAGCGGGCCCCGGACCTCGGTGGGGCCTGCGGCTTCGCGCAGGTGGCGAGCGAGACGACGTGGCGGCGAACGATGACGGAGGTCCACGAGCCATGACGGCAGATGTTGCAGGCACGCACGCGAGCGTTGCCTACCGGCCCGCGACGAGCGCCGACTGGCCGGCGGTTGCGGAGGTCCTCAACGCCGCCCGCCGAGCGGACGGGGCCGACGAGGTGCGCACCCCCGAGAGCCTTGCGTCCGAGCACGCAGCGCTGGTCCTGCCGCGCGACATGGTGATCGCCGAGGTTGACCGCACGCCTGTGGGCTACGCCGTCGGGCCGGTCGTGGAGCGCGACGGCGTCCTGGTCGCGGACCTCACTGGCGCCGTCCATCCGTCGTTCCGGCGGCAGGGCATCGGGACCCAGCTACTCGGCCGGACCCGCGACGGGGCCGTGGCACGGATGGACGCCCACCTCCGCGACCTGCCTCGCGAGCTCCGCGGCTACGCGCTCGACAGCGAAACCGGGGTCATCGCGATGCTGACCGCGGAGGGATTCGCGCCCATTCGCTTCGGCTACGAGATGCGGCGCCCGCTCACCGGCCAGCTCCCGGTGCATGCGCTCCCTGCGGGCCTCGAGCTGCGTCCGGTGGCGGAGGCGGACTGTCGCCCAATTTGGGAGGCGAACGAGGAGGCGTTCCTCGACCACTGGGGCCACCGCGCCTCGACCGAGGAGGACTACCGGGAGATGTGCTTCGGGCCCGAGATGATGCCGGGCTTGTGGTGCGTGGCCTGGGACGGCGACCAGGTGGCGGGTGTCGTGATGATCGCCATCTTCCGCGATGAGAACGAGCAGCTCGGGATCGCGCGGGGGTGGCTCGACCGGGTCTCGGTGCGCCGGCCGTGGCGCGGGCGCGGCGTGGCGAAGGCGCTGTGCTCGCAGGCGTTCCGCGTCCTGCGCGACCAGGGCATGGTCGAGGTCTGGCTGGGAGTGGACGGGTCCAACCCGACCGGCGCGGTCAAGCTGTACGAGGGGCTCGGCTTCACCGTCGCGCGCGGCTGGAAGGCGTACGGCCGACCTGCTGACACGCCGGCACCGGCGGGCTGGCAGAGCGCGGGCAGCATGAGAGTCTCGTAGTCGGGGATCGCCATGCACGCGATTGTGGCGCCGGGGCGGTGTCCCGACCGGTCGCTGGCGCGGTCAGAACGGCAGCCGGCCGTCGCGCCTGACGAGGTCCATCCACGGCCGCTCCCGCTCAATCGTCGTTGCCGCGCCGTGCCCCGGCAGCACGCGCAGCGCGTCGTCGAGCCCCGCCAGCCGCGTGAGCGACTCCGCCATCTGCTCCGGAGACCCGCCGGGCAGGTCCACGCGGCCCCAGCCGCCCGGGAACAGCGTGTCGCCGCTGAACAGCAGCCCGTCCTCGTCGTGAAGCAGGCAGACCGAGCCCTCCGTATGCCCCGGCGTGTGGAGCACGCGAAGCCGAATCTCGCCGAAGCGGACCTCGCCGCCCTCGGCCAGCTCCACGGCGGGCACGGAGGGGATGATCGGAAACGGCGCGAACAGCGGCTGGGGGTCGAGCAGGTAGTGGTTGTCGGCCGGGTGGATCGCGATCTGGGCGCCCGTGTGCTCGGCCACCGCTGCGTTCTCGCCCACGTGGTCCCAGTGGCCGTGGGTGCTCACGATCAGCCGCAGGGTCCAGCCTCGGGCGTCGAGCGCGTCGGCGATCCACGCCAGGCAGGGCGTGGCGGTGTCGATCGCGATGGCCTCGCGGCTGGCCTCGTCGGCCAGGACGTAGACGTTGGTGTTGAGCGGGCCGATGACGGCGTGGAGTCGCTCCATGGCCCCAAGTCTCGCAGGTGAACCGGCTTCGTGACGATCCGGGGGCTTCCGGCCCTCGCACGTTCCCGTCGGCGCGCGCATACTCCCGCCTGGAGGTGGTCGCGATGACGGCCATGACGCACATCAAGGCGAAGATCACCCCCTGGGACGACCCGGCGTTCGTCCGGGCCTTCGAGGACGCGCGCGACAGCACCGCGCAGGATGGCTACGACGATGGGCCCAAGGCTGGCGCGCACGTGCAGCAGTTGCTCCGCGAAGCGGGCTACCCGATGGCCACGGTTGAGGTCATTCGGACGGTCCGGGAGGCCCTCGAGCAGGCCTCGCACTGGATCGTGACCCGCGACGGGTAGGCCCGGTGGGAGAAGGCCCGGGGCGGGCCGGCTGCGGTCAGCCCGCCTCGAGCTTCGTCCGGATGCAGTCGAAGGTCTGGCCGATCATCTTGTTGGCCGTGCCCTCGATCATCCGGGCCCCCACCGATGCCAGCGTCCCCGCGATCGAGACCTCGGCGGACCAGTCCATCGTGGTGGGCCCCTCGGCGGGACCCGAGAGCGACATGTCCGCGGTCGCGTCCACGGCGGACCCCGGAGCCTGGCCGTGGGCCTTGATGAGCGCCCGGTCCGGCTCCGCCCGCTCGGCGATCGACAGGTCCACGGTGAAGCGCGCGCTGATGAACCCCACGCCCACCTTCGCCTTGGCCTTGAAGTGGCCCTCGTCCACCACCTCGATCGACTCCATGCCCGGTCCGCAGGAGCCCACCTTGTTCGGGTCCATGAGGAACGCCCAGACCCGCTCGCGGGGTGCGGCGATCTGGACGGCGCCCTTGAACTGCATCGGCCCCTCCGAATGAGCGACTCCGACATCCGGGCGGTGGGCGCCGCGGCGCTCGGGTAGAGCTCCGGCTCGCGGATGAACGCGGTCCGGCAGCCCATCCTCAAGCGTTCGCGGCCGGACGTGGTCGAAACTGGCGGGGATCCTGCGCCGTGTGCCTCGCATCGCAGGCGACGCGAGGGGCATCGGGCCCCGTCGCACCAGAGCTGGGGACGAGCTCGGCGTTCACAATGACCGTCGGCGGGGACCGCCGAGCGCGGTGCGGGGCCGCACGCAAGGTTGCGGCCCGGTTGAGGGCGCGAGTATGGGCCGGTGTCGTTGACCCGTCAATCGACGGGCGTGGCCTCAGCCTCGCCTCGGCTCCCAGGTCACGATCCCCACCGATCCCGTCGGCCCCTCGGCGAGGGTCCACGCGCCGTCGCGGCGGACGATCATGTCCGGCAGGATCGCCCGGAAGTGGACGTCCTTGTCGCCGCCCTCGGCGATGAACAGCTGGCGGCGGAGGAACGCGGTCAGCGCATCGACCGAGTCGAACGAGCGCGTCGACCGCCCCACACGGACCACCTCGGTCTGGCGGCCGCGGGCGTGGAGCAGCGCCACGAGGTCCGGCAGCGCCGGAAGCGGAACGCGAGACTCGCCGTGGACGAGCGGCCAGAACGGGTCGGCCACCGCGGCCGGGCTGAAGTCCGTGAGCACCGCCACGCAGTGCTCCCCCGCCGCCTGCTCCATCGCATCGATGAATGGGCCGATCGCCTCGACGTCGTAGCCGACGTGGGCGATGAACGCGACGTCGGCCGCGGGCAGCGGCCCCAGCGCCTCGAGCGCGTCGGGCCAGGTGCCCGGCACCAGGCGGAGGTTCGCGATGCCGTGCTCGTCGATCCCCGTGCGGAGCGCGCGGCGCATGCCCGCCGACGGCTCGACGGCGATGACCTGCCTCACGCGCAGGGCGAGCGGGAGGGCGTACCTTCCCGCGCCGGCGCCGATGTCGAGCCAGGTGGCGTCGGGCCGGGCGAGCGCCTGGAGCACGTCGAGGACAGGCTCGTCCGTGCGGCGCGGGTCGGCCACGAACAGTGAGCTGACCGGCGAGTACCAGTCGCCCGTCGTCTGCTCGCGCAGGCGCTCGGCCTGCTCGCGGTTTGCGCGGACCCGCTCGGACCAGGCGGCTTCGAGGTTGGCGGCGGGAGCGACGGTGTCGGGAGTCATGGGAGGTCCTCAGCGGAGGTGGACACGGCTGCCAGCTCGGCCGGCGTGTCGACGTCGGGATTGGCGCCCTCTACCTTCACTTCGATGACGCGGTCGGTGCGGTTTGCCATGAGCTGCCCGAGGCCCCGGTCACCGTCGAGCCCGGCGGCCAGCGCCCATGCCGAGCGGCGGACCAGGACAGGGTTGGGGGCGGGATCATCGGCATACCGGGGTCGGACGAACTCCGCGTCCTCAGCCTCCGGGGCAGTCCCGGCGGCCACGACCGCGCGGATGACGCCGGGCCGGAGCCTGGGCTGGTCGCCGAGCACCACGAGCACCGCATCGGTCCCGGGGATCTCAACTGCGGCGTCGAGGCCTACCCGGAGCGAGCTCGAGAGGCCGTCTTCCGGGCGTGGGTTGACCACGCGGCGCTCGCCGCGCCACGCGATGGCCGCCTCGACGGCCTCAGCTTCGTGCCCGAGCACGACCACCGCGTCCGCGAGGCCGGCAACGGCAACCGCGTCGAGCGTGTGCTGGAGCACCGGGCGCCCGTCGAGCGGGGCGAGGAGCTTGGGCGAGCCAAACCGAGTCGAGGTGCCGGCCGCGAGGACGACCGCGACCACGGTCACCGAGCCGACTCGCGCTCGCGGGCCAGGTCGCGCATCGGCCGGCCGGAGCCCGACCGCCGCTCGGCCACCACCTCGGCGAGGATCGAGAGCGCGGTCTCCGGCGGCAGGCGCCCGCCAAGGTCCAGCCCGATGGGGCCGCGCAGTCGGTCGAGCTGCTCCGGCGTCACCCCCGCCTCGCGCAGGCGCACGCGGCGGTCCGCCTGCGTCTTGCGCGAGCCCACCGCGCCCACGTACCGGCAGCCGCGGCGAAGCGCCGCGATGATCGCCGGCTCGTCGAACTTCACGTCGTGGGTCAGCACCGCCACGGCGTCGGCCGGCCCGAGGCCGATCCCGTCGGCCACCTCGTCTGGCCAGCCCACGATCAGGCGGTCCACGTCCGGGAAGCGCGCAGCCGTTGCGAACGCCGCCCGCCCGTCGATGACCACCGTCTCGTAGCCCAGCTCCTTCGCGAGACGGACCAGCGTGCGGGACACCTCGACGGCACCCACCACCACCAGCCGCGGCCGGACCGGGTACGCCTCGATGAACGCCTGGCGCCCGCCCGCCTCGACCGTCCGGCTCAGACCGTGGGCGAGGAGGTCGAGGGAGGCCTTGACCAGCTCCTGGTCGGCGGCCGCCTCGCCAAGGGTGCCGTTGAGCCGCCCGTCGTCGTGGACCACCAGCGGGGACGAGGGCACCTCACCGGGCCCGGGAGTGTGCTGCCCGAATGCGGGCGGCGGGGCGTCGGCGGGCAGCACGGTCACCACGGCCCGTCCGCCCGACCGGCCCGCGGCCGTCTCGCGCGCCGCCTCGACCACCTCGACGGGCACGGCCGGCTGCACGAGCACGTCGATCGTGCCGCCGCAGGCGAGGCCCACGTCCCACGCCTGCTCGTCGCTGATCCCGTAGCGGATGACGCGCTGGCGGCCGTCCCGGAACGCCCGGGCGATCTCCTCCGCCGCTGCCCCCTCCACGCAGCCGCCGGACACCGAGCCCGCGAGCCGGCCGTCGGCCGTGACGAGCAGGACGCCGCCCTCGGGCCTCGGCGCGCTGCCGAAGGTACGGACGACCACCGCGCGGCCCACCCTCGCGCCATCGGCGGTCCAGGCGTCCAGCTGGTCGAGCAGCTCGCGCATCGTCCCTACCTCCCCTTGCCCAGCGGGCGGGCCTCGTCGGGCCGAACCTGGGCACCCCCGACCGGCGTCGGCAGCACCGCGTCCGGGGCGGACAGGCCCATCGACGGGGCGACGGTGGTGGCGTGGGTGACCGCCGACCCCCTGCGCGCCGTCCCGAGCGAGGCGCCCGCGAGCACCTCGCCGAGCCGCTGGAGCGAGGCCAGCGTGCCGGCCGGCAGGAAGTCGTCGATGAACGGATAGGCGGCCTTCATGCCCGCGGCCAGGGGCTGGTAGCCGGGCGCCGACGCGAGCGGGTTGAGCCACACGAGCCGGTGGCAGTTGCGCCGCAGCCGCGCCGTCTCGGCCGCCACGAGCGCAGGGTCGCCGCGGTCCCAGCCGTCCGACACCACGATCACCACGCCGCTGGTCCGCAGCGTGCGGCGCGCCCAGTGGCGGTTGAACTGGCGGAAGCTCTCGCCGATCCGCGTGCCGCCGGCCCAGTCGGTGACGGTGTCCGCCACGCGGGCCAGGGCGCGGTCGCGGTCCCGGTCCTTCATGACCCGCGTGACGCGGGTGAGGCGCGTGCCGAAGACGAACGACTCGGTGCGGACCTCGTTCTCGCGCGCCAGCGCCTGGACGAAGCGCAGGAGCAGCCGCGAGTGGCGCTCCATGGAGCCCGAGATGTCGCACAGGACCACCAGCTGGCGCGGCTCCTTGACCGGGCGGCTCCAGACCCATTCCGTGAGCTCGCCGGTGGCGAGGTTACGGCGGAACATCGCCCTCGGCGCCAGGCGGCGGCCGTGGGGGTGCAGCTCGTGGCGGCGGGTTCGACGGCGCTCGAGGCGCGGCCGCAGCAGGTCCACGAACCGCTCGGCGTCCCGCAGCTCGGCGGCGGTCATCCGGTCGAAGTCGCGGTGGCGCAAGACCTCGCCCACCGACCACGCGTCGGGCGAGATCGTCTCGCCGTCAACCTCCGCCCCGTCCTCGACGTCGATCATCTCCTGGATCCCCAGCCGAGCGATGTCAGCGAGCGTGGACTCGGTGCCCTCGGCCGGCTGGCTGGAGTCGCCCGGCTCCCCCTCGAGCTCTCGGTCCGCGTCGGGGCTGGTGGGCGCGTCGGGGCGGCCCGGCAGCAGCTTGCGGCCGCGGCGACGCCAGAACTGCGCGAATACGCGGTCGTACACCTCGCGGTCGTCACGCCGGCGCACGAACAGCGCAGCGCCCGCGTCGTGGACCTGCTCGCGCCGGCCGATGTCCACCAGGCTCAGCGCCCGCGCGAAGTCCATCGCGGCGCTGAGGTCCACCGGGAGCCCGGCCGCCCGGAGCGCGCGCCCGAAGCCCACGGACTCGGCCAGGAGGCGGCGCCCGTCCACGAGCTCGCCGGTGGCGGCGCGAAGGAGCGGGGACTCGGGCCTCACCAGCATGGGCGCACTGTGCCACGCATCGCGGCCGAGCGCGCAGCTGGCCTCACCAGCATGGGCGCACTGTGCCATCTATCGCGGCGGACCGCGGGCCAGCCCTACTCCGGGAGCACCCGGAAGCCGAGGGCCTTGGCATTCGAACGGATCCGTTCGTCCAGGCTGAGCATGTCGAGCTGACCGGTCGCGGCCCGGATGACCAGCGCACTCGCGAGATGGATCGCGTCGAGGGTGCGGATTGCGTCATCGGGAAACGGAGCGCGAGCGCGAGTGGCCGCGGGCTCGCCGATCGCTTCCACGGCCAAAGCTTTCGCCAGCTCGGCAAGATGCAGTCGCAGCCGCTCGGCATCGGCGGCGTTGGCCGACCGGTGACGCACCAGCCGATGGAGCGATCGGTCGCACTCGATCAGGGTGAGGTCAGAGACGACCACCTCCGCCGGAGGCAGGAGGGCATCCGCGACGCGCTCGCTCCCGCTCGTCGAGCAGCCACGCAAGCACGGCGCTGGAGTCCGCGTAGGTCGTCACCGGTCGCCACGCTCCAAGTCGATGAGGTCCTGGACGGTCAGTCCGCCATGTCCAGCTTCGGCCGCGGGCGAAGGTACAGGTCGGGGTCGTGAGGTCTCGTTGGCAGTCGCAGCTCGCCGCGGCGCGCCAGCTCCAGGAGCCCGGGATGGAGGTCGCGCCGGTCCGGCCCCTGACCGGGCGGGACAAGCTCCGCCACCACGCGCCCGCGGTCCGTGATGACCACGACGTCGCCGGCCTCTGCCCTGCGGACGTAGAGGCTGAGCCGACTCTTGAGCTCGCGGACGCCGACGGTCTCCGTGGCCGCAATGTGGCCTCATGAGGCCACATTCGTCAATCGAGGACGCAGCACCGGCAGCATGCTGGTCGATTTGCTCCTCGTCGATCCCGGTGCGCGTCGCGCGGGCCGCGCGGGCCGCTCGCAGCCACCGGCCGGGGCGGTGCGCGTCGCGCG
>JBBIIL010000005.1:0-13629 GCA_037446495.1 Chloroflexota bacterium
GCCGCCTCCCCGCCCTGCGCGCCGACGCCCGGCACGAGGAACGCGAGGCCCGGGGCGAGCGCGCGGATGGCCGGGAGCTCCGCCGGTGCCGTGGCGCCGACGACCAGGCCCACCGTGCCCCCGGGGCCCCACGTGGCGACGCGGCGCGCCACGCGGGCGTACAGCGGCTCAGCCGGATCGCCGACGTCGGCATCCGCCGCCACAGTCAGGCCCTGGATCTCTCCCGCACCCGGGTTCGAGGTCCGACACAGCACGTAGGCGAAGCGGTCCGCGCGCTCGATCAGCGGGAGCACCGCCTCCTCACCGAGGTACGGGTTGACCGTAATGGCGTCCGCCCCGAGCCCGTCGTACAGGGCAGCCGCCTGACGTGCCGCCGTGGACCCGATGTCGCCTCGCTTGGCGTCCACGACGAACGGGACGTCAGCCGGGACGAGCGCGCGGAGCCGCTCGAGCGCGGCGATCCCCGCCGACCCGTGCGCCTCGAAGAACGCGAGGTTGGGCTTCACGGCGGCGGCGCGCAGGACGGCCGCCTCGATGATCAGGCGCGCGAACGACTCGACGCCGGCCAGGTCGGGCGTGAAGCCATCCGGCAGCGAGCCGGGCTCCGGGTCCACGCCGACGCACAGGACCGTTCCCGTGGCCGCGGTGCGCGCCGCGAGCCGCTCGAGGTAGCCGGTGGTCACGACGGCGAGGGGGCGCTGGAGCTGGAGCTGCCGGACGTCGGCGAGGGGCCGCCGGCCGGGGTCGCCGCAGGGATCTGGTCTGCGGGCACGAACCAGTCGGGATGCGAAATGCTGTCGAGGCCCGCGCTCTGCGTCAGGCTCAGCGTCTCGCCGGCCGTCCAGTCGCCGTACGGCCCCTTCAGCGTGACCAGCTGCAGGTCCACCACCTGGCCGGACAAGTGGAGGAAGGCGATCTGATCGCCGGCCGGGGACCAGGCAGGGGCCCAGCTGGCGCCGTCGTTCGTGAGCAGCGTGACCTCCGCGCCCGTGCTGGCGTTGATGATGGCCACGTCAGTGCCATAGGCCGATGTCTTCGTGACTGCCAGGTACATCCCGTCCGGGGACCAGGACGGGTGCAGGTAGCCGGGGCCGCTGATGGCGCGGGTCCGACCGGTCGCCGGCGTGTAGCCGTAGATCTGCGGCGCACCGTTGGCGCCATCGCGGTTGTTGTAGACGTACGCGAGCACCTTCCCGTCAGGGCTCCAGGCCGGGTCCTGATGGCCCAGCGGTGCGACCTCGGGCAGACCGGGGTCGCTCAGCCGGTGCGTCTTGAGGTCGTAGAACTTGAGGACGACGTCGCCCTGTGTCGGATTCGGCAGGTCGGTGGCGATCGCGAGTGTCCGGCCGTTCGGGGCGAGGACGGGCTCGCGGATCCAGTTCATCCAGGTCGAGGAACCCGGCGGGCTGTACAGGCCGTCGAGGATGCGGGTCGGGTTGCCGCCCGCCACGGGGACCTCCATCACCGACGGCACGTCCATGGTGTAGGTGGCCGGGACCCCGAGGACCGGCCAGCGGCCGTGCATCAACCGCGTCCGGATGAACAGCACGTTCGACCCGTCGGACGTGAACGACGGCATCGAGTCGTTGCCGCCCGTGGTGAGCTGCGTCGCCTGCCCGCTCGACTGCAGCCAGATGTTGCCGTCCTTGGCGTACACGATCGAGCCCGGGACCGTGACGCCCGGGGGAACGTCGCTCGGGACGACGACCACATTCGAGGGTGTGGGTGTCCTCGGGGCGCCGTTCCCGCCAACGCCGCCACCCGAAGACCCGGTGTTGTTCTTGCCGCCGATCGAGAACGGCAGGTCGCCGCTGCCCAGCGCGAAGGTGCCGAGGGCGATCACCACCAGCCCCACGACCGAGAGCATCACGGCGAGCGGCGCGCCGGCCAGGATGGAGCCGCGCGATGCACGGCGCTCGCGCGGGCTGGGCGTCGCGGGCCGGGAATCGCGCGGCGAGCGGGTCATGCAGAGCCTCCAGACGCGGGCACCAGGATGCGGTCCTCGGCACGCTGGTCGCCGCGCCGCCCGGCGAGGCGCTCCAGCACGGCGGCGGCGCGCGGGTGCGCCCCTGACGGGGCCACGTCCCGGACCTCGAGCTGGAGCGTCTCGAGGCCGCCGAAGGCACGACTGGCGAGGCGGGCGACCACGTCCACGCGGTCGCCCTCGGCAAGGCCGGTGGCGAGGTCTGACCGGCCGAAGGCGATCCCGTCGAGGACGTCGCGGTCACGGCGGAGGACCAGCTGGGTGTGGCCGCCGTTGGCCGCACGGACGCGGGCGACGGTCAGGCCCAGCACCGCGACGAGCGGCACGGCGTTTCCGGGACCGAAGGGCGCCAGGCGGGCGAGGTCGCGGAACAGACTGTAGTCCACGTATGACGCTGGCAGCGCGAGGTCGACCGCGAGCGGCGGCCGCTCGTCGGCCGGGCGTGACGCCTCGGCAATGGTCAGGATGCGGGCGACGAATGCGTCCCAGCTCGTGAGCGGCAGTTCGAAGCCCGCCGCCGCTGCGTGTCCGCCATGGCGGATCAGCAGGTCGTCACAGGCGTCGAGGGCATGGGCGAGGTTGATCCGACCGTCCCCGCGGCACGAGGCGCGAACGACGTCGCCCAGCACCGTGCCGACGATCGCCGGCTTGCCGGTCTCGTCTGCGAGTCGGCCCGCGACGAGGCCGATGAGGCCCACGGACCACCGCCCCCGGATGAGCAGCGCAGCCGCATCCGTCCCACCGCCCACCACGACGGCGGCGCTGGCGGCCCCGGATCCCGGAAGCGACTGCTGGCCGGGCGCCTGCGACGGGTCGGGCATGCCCAGCCCGGCTCGCGCCTCGGAGATGGCCGCGCGCATCAGGTCACGGCGGGTGGTGTTGGCGGCCTCGAGCGTGGCGGCCAGCGACTCGGCCTGCTCGGGCGTGCCGGCGAGGAGCAGGTGGGCGGCGTCGAGTGCCTCCCCCACCCGCCCCGCGGCATTGAGCCGGGGCGCGAGGACGAAGCCCACGGTCTCCAGATCCGCGGTGCCCGGCCCCACGCCGGCTCGAGCGAGCAGGGCCGCAATCCCCGGCCGCGGATTCGCGCGCATCCGCTCCAGGCCCAGCCGCGCGATCGCGCGGTTCTCCCCCAGCAGGGGCACCACGTCCGACACGGTGCCGATGGTGGCGAGGTCTGCCATCTCCAGCGCCTCGGCCTCCGCGCCATCGAGCTCGCCGAGCAGCAGCCTGGCCACGGTGAACGCCACGCCGCTCCCCGACAGCGACGGGTCTGGGTACGCGGAATCCGCACGGTGCGGATTGACCAGTGCCACCACGGCGGGCAGCACATCGGGCAGGTGGTGGTGGTCGGTCACGATGACGTCGATCCCGCGCTCGCGGGCGGCGGCCACCTCGGCCACGCTCGTTGAGCCTGTGTCCACGGTCATGATCAGGGCCACGCCCTGAGCGCCAGCCGTCTCGACGCTCGCCATCGAGAGCCCGTGGCCCTCCTCCAGGCGCGAGGGCACGTAGGGCAGGACCTCGAGGCCAAGCCGACGGAGCACCAGCACGATCTGGGCAAGCCCAGTGAGCCCGTCCGCGTCGAAGTCGCCGAACACCATCACGCGCTCGCCAGCGGCCTGGGCTGTGCGGATTCGATCCACGAGGAGCGCCGCATCGGGAAGCAGAAGCGGATTGTTCAGTGTCGCCTCCGCGGGCCCTAGGAACGCCGTGAGGCCCGCGATGTCATACACCCCGCGCCGGGCGAGGACCGTCGCCGCGAACGTGCCGAGGCCGAGGTCCCGGGCGGCCGAGCGGAAGCCCGGGTCCAGACGGATCGGCTCCGGGAACACCCAGCGGTGGCGTGCGTTGATCATCGGGCGGAGTCTGCCACTTCTGGCTCAACTGGGACTTGCGCCGCCCTCACTCGTCGCTGGTCCCGCTCGCTCGATCGCGCTGCGCGGATCGGGTCCCGGCCTCGACCGGGCCCCGCGGTCACGTTGCGGCGCGGCGGCCTGGGCGGGCCGCGTTCTCGGCGAGGCGCTGCTTCTCATCTCGCAGGTGCCACAGCACCAGCAGCGGGCTGGCGTTGAAGATCGACGAATAGGTTCCGGAGATGATGCCGATCAGGAGCGCGAGCACGAACGTCCCGATCGCCTCACCCGCGAACAGGAGCAGCGCCAGCAGCGTGATGACCACGGTCAGGCTGGTGGTGATCGACCGGCCGAACGTCTGGAGGATGGAGTGGTTGACGATCCGCTCGAAGGGCTCGCCGGCGTGGCGGCTGCGGTTCTCGCGGATCCGGTCGTACACGACGATGGTGTCGTGGACCGAGAAGCCGATGACCGTCAGCATCGCCGTGACGAACAGGCTGTCGATCTGGGTGTTGAAGAAGGTGCCGAAGATGGCGAACAGGCCGACCACCACGATCACATCGTGGAGCAGCGCGACCAGGGCCGTGACGCCCATTCGGAAGTCGCGGAACCGGTAGGTGATCCAGAGCAGGATGCCCACCGAGCCGGCGAGGATCAGGACGAGCGCCTGCGTGATCAGGTCGCTGGACACGACTGCGCCGACAGATGTCAGCTGCGCCTGCTGGGAGATCGGGCCGAGGCTGGTCTCGAGCGCCCTGCACAGGGCCGGCAGCGAACTCCCCGGCGGCAGGGCGTCGCAGACGGCGACGGTCGCGCCCGGGGACGACGACGGGGCGGGCGAGGTGGCGGCAGACGCCGCGGCCCCAGCCGACGCGGAGGGAGCGGCGGAGGCTGACGCGGCGGCGGAGGCGGAGGGCGCGACAGAACCGGACGGGGAGGCCGCGGCTGACGCGGCGGCGGAGGCGGAGGGCGCGACAGAACCGGACGGGGACGCGGCGCCCGAGGCGGAGGGAGCGGCGGAACCGGAGGGCGCCGCGGTGGGCAGCGGCGTGGGGCTGGGCTCCGGGGCGGCGAGGGCGGCGTCCTTGGTCCGGATCTCCATGAAACCCTGGCCCGCGGCGCCCTTGCCCACCTCGGTGACCTGGGCCTCGTAGCCCTGGTTCCCGATGACCGTCTTGACCTGGTCGGGGGTCACGCTCGGGTCCGCGAACTTGATGGTCCAGACGGTCCCGCCCGTGAAATCGATGGAGAACTTGAGGCCGATCTTCTCCCCCGTGATGGGGCCGAGGATGATGAAGATCAGCCCGGGAATGACAACCGCCAGCGACACGGCGAAGAACCAGTTGCGCTTCCCGATGATGTCAAACACGGTTGCCCGCCTCTCGACGAGCGGCCCGCCCTGAGGTCACCGGTCGAGCCAGGAACTCCGCTTCGGTCACGCCGAACAGGCGAGCCTGGCGGGCCCACGGTCTGGCGACCACGATCCGCAGGACCGTGCGGGTCACGGTCACGGCGGTGAACATCGAGGTCAGCACGCCGATGATCAGCACCAGGCCGAAGCCCTTGATCGTTGACGAGCCGAAGAGGAACAGGATCGAGGCGGTGATGAGGCTGGAGATGTTCGAGTCCAGGATGGAGTTCCAGGCGCGGTTGAAGCCGGCCTCGACGGCAGCGGGCAGGCTCTTGCCGACGCGGAGCTCCTCCTTCGTGCGCTCGAAGATCAGGATGTTCGCGTCAACCGCCATGCCCACCGACAGGACGAACCCCGCGATGCCGGCCAGGGTGAGCGTCACCGGGATCCAGCGGAACAGCGCCACCACCACGAGCGAGTAGTAGAGCAGTGCGCCGCTGGCCACGAGGCCGGGCAGGCGGTAGTGGACGATCATGAACAGGATCACGAGCAGCACCGCGATGAAGCCCGCGACCAGGCTCTGGCGCAGGAACGCGTCGCCCAGGGTGGGGCTCACCGTCTCGTTGGACAGTGGCTGGAGCGGGAACGGCAGGGCGCCGTACTGCAGGATGTTGACCAGGTTCTGCGCGTCGGCCAGCGGGTAGCCGCCGATGCCGCCGGACGTGATCTGCACCTGGCCGTTCGGGATGGAGCTCTGGATCACTGGCGCCGTGATGACGTTGCCGTCGAGGACCACCGCGAAGTACTGCCCGATGTGCGCGGCCGTGTAGTCCGCGAACAGCTGCTTGCCCTTGTCGTTGAGGGTGAAGTCGACGGTGCGCTGGCCAGTCTGGTCGGCGCCGATCGTGGCGGACGAGACCGCGTCACCGGAGAACAGCACGCAGTTGACCGTGACGGTGGCCGAGCAGGGTGTGCCGGTGTAGGAGGCCGGCAGTGCCTGGCCTGAGGAGGCCGGCGTGGATCCCAGCGGGATGAAGTCGAGACGCCCGGTGGTGCCGACCAGCTTCTGGACCTGCGCCGGGTTCTGGACGTCCGGCACCTCGACGATGATCCGGTCCGGGCGCTGCGTCACGACGGTGGCCTCGGTGGTGCCCGTGCCGTTCACGCGGTTCGTGATGATCTGGCGGACGGTGTTGAGGTCATCGCTGGTCGGGGTCTTGTCCCCGACGGGCATCACCTGATACTCGAGGCGGATCCCGCCGCGCAGGTCGAGGCCGAGCTTGGTGACCGGGCGCGTATCACCGCTCGCCGATGTGATGGCGAGCGGCGAGAAGGTGCTGATGAGGGCGAACAGCCCGATGACGACAATCAGGATGGGACCGAAGCGGCGCATCGGGGCGGGATGATACCGGGAGTCGGCCCAACCGTGTAGCGCCGCGTTGCGACCGCCTCGCGGACCACCCTGCAGGGACCCGGCCTGTCCGATTCAGGCCTCGAGCTGGGCCTTGATCCTGGCTGCGAGCGCCGGCCCGATCCCCGGCACGGCTGCGATCTGCTCCACGGGCGCCTCGCGCACGCGCTTCGCCGAGCCGAACACCTTGAGCAGCTCGCGCTTGCGCTTGGGGCCCACGCCCGGAAGGTCGTCGAGTGCCGAGCGCACGGTCCGCCTGTTGCGCAGGCTGCGGTGGTAGGTGATGGCGAAGCGGTGCGCCTCGTCGCGGAGCCGCTGCACCAGGTACAGCGCCTGGGATGTCACCGGCAGGACCACCGGCTCCTCACGGTCGGGCAGGACCAGCTCCTCGCGCTCCTTCGCCAGACCGCACATCGGCAGGTCGCCCAGGCCCAGCTCGTCGAGCACCTCCTTGGCCGCCGACACCTGGCCGCGCCCGCCGTCGATGATCACCAGGTCCGGCATCGTCCAGCGGCGCGCCTCCTCGTCGCCCTCGTTGCCGGCGCCCGCGTTGTGGAACCGCCGACGGAGGACCTCCTGGTGACTGGCGAAGTCGTTGGGTCCCTCGACGGTCTTGATCTTGAACCGGCGATACTCGCCGGAGCGGGGCTTGCCCTCCTCGAACACGACCATCGAGCCCACGGAGTCGTGGCCCTGGAAGTTGCTGATGTCGTAGCACTCGATCCGCATCGGCGGTCCGGCGAGGCCCAGCGCCGCCGCCAGCTCCTCGAGCGCGCCGAGGGTCTTGCCCTCGTCGGCGAGCCAGCGGGCAGCCTCGCGCGCCAACGCCTCGGCGGCGTTGCGGGCGGCCAGCTCCATCAACTCGCGCTTCTCGCCGCGCTGCGGGGTCCGGATCCTGACGCTGGTCCCCCGCTTGGCCGTGAGGAACGCCTCCAGATCCGCGGTGTCGGCGAGCGCGCGCGGCACCAGGACCTCGCGGGGGACGCTCGTGGCGCGCGCGTAGAACTGCTCGAGGAAGCTCGCGAGCACCTCGTCGTCGGCCACGCCGCGCGGCATCTCGAGGAAGAACACGTCGCGGCCGACCATCTTGCCGTTGCGGACGATGAACAGCTGCACGGCCGCCTGGTCGTCGTGGCGTGCCATCGCCGCCAGGTCGAGCTCGGTGCGGGCGAAGGCGGCCATCTTCTGGCTCTCCATCGTGCGCTCGATGGCGCGGATCTTGTCGCGCAGGACGGCGGCCCGCTCGTACTGCTGCTGGTCGGCGGCCAAGCCCATCTCGTGCTCCAGGCCGTCCGCCACGGCGTCCGCGTTGCCCTCGAGGAACAGCTCCACCTGCGCGATGTCGGCGCGGTAGGCCCGCCTGTCGATCGCCTCGATGCACGGGCCCTGGCAGCGCTTGATGTGATACAGCAGGCACGGCCGTGCGAGCGCCCGCTTCCCCTCCCTGATCTCGACCGTGCAGGTCCGGAAGGGGAACAGCCGGCGAACGAGGTTCATCGCCTCGTCCACGCTGCTCGCCGACGCGTACGGCCCGAAGTAGCGGCTGCCGTCGGCAGGGAGCTTGCGCGTGCGCTCGATGCGCGGGAAGTCGTCGGCGAGCGTGACCTTGATGTACGGGTAACTCTTGTCGTCCTTGAGGCGGACGTTGAAGCGCGGCTTGTAGCGCTTGATGAGGTTGGCCTCGAGGAGGAGCGCCTCGCTGACGCTGTCCACCTCGGTGACCTCGAGGTCCGCGACCCGGTCGATCGCCTGCCGGATCCGGTGGACCTCGCCGCGGCTCCCTGCCGACTGCTTCTGCCAGTAGCTCCGGACCCGCTGGCGCAGGCTCTGCGCCTTGCCCACGTACAGCACGGCACCCTGGGCGTCCTTCATGAGGTACACGCCGGGGCGCTCGGGGAGGTTCGCGAGAGTGGCGGCGATTTCCGGGGTCACATCGGCGATTCTGCGACACAATCTCCGCTCTGTCGCGCCGGCCGGCACCGTCGGGCGGTGCGGCGAGGAGGCCCCGGCGCGACGGCCGATAAGGGCCCGCTAAGCGAGGCGGACAAGCCTGTCGCCATGAGCCGCCCGACCCACCCGTCCGTCGCCGAGCGCCTCGCCAAACTCGCGCCCGACCAGCGCGCGGCGGCGATGGCCCCGCCAGGGCCGGTGCTGGTGGTGGCGCCCGCGGGGAGCGGCAAGACCACAACCCTTGTGGCGAGGGTCGCGTGGCTGGTGGACGGCGGGACGGACCCCGGGAAGATCACCCTGGTCGCGTTCAACAAGCGGGCGGCGGACGAGCTCGTCGAGCGTCTCGACGCGGCGCTGGGGCCGTTGAACGCCTCGGCTTCGGGTGTCGGAGGCGTCCGTGTGCGGACGTTCCACGCGCTTGGGAGGGAGGTGCTGGCGGAGGCTGGCCTGTCGGTCGACCCGCTGGTCGACCGGGACGAGCTGGTGCGGGGCCTGTTCCCGGGGATCACGCGGGCGGACCGCGGGCGGCTGGACCTCGCGATCAGCCGGCTGAAGCTCGACCTGCGGGTGTCGGCGGACGAGGTGGCCGCGGACGCGACGGCGGGCCCGGTCGCGCGGGCGTTCGTCGCCTACGAGCGCGCGGTCGCTGCCTCTGGCGGCGTGGACTTCGACGACCTCGTGCTGCGGGCGCTCCGGCTGCTCGAGGCGGAGGGCGTGGCGCGCGACCGGTGGCAGGCCCGCTGCGCCGCGTTGCTGGTGGACGAGGCCCAAGACCTCGACCGCACGCAGCTTGACCTCGCGGTCCTGCTGGCTGGCGACGCGCGAAACGTCACGCTCGTCGGCGACGACGACCAGACCGTGTACGGCTGGCGACTTGCCGATGTGCGCCGCGTCCTGAACCTGGCCTCCGCACTGCCCGGCCTCAGGCGCCTCGATCTCGAGACCAACTACCGGTGCCCGCCGCCAGTCGTCGTGCGCGCGGTTCGGCTGGTCGAGCACAACCGCGAGCGGTTCGTGAAACGGATCGTCGCCGGCCCGCGGAACGCCGGCCGACTGGTGGTGGCGCCGGACGCGAGCGACGACGTGGTGCGCGTGGCGCGGGCGATGGCCACCTGGCCGGACGACGGGTCGACGAGAGCGGTCCTGGCTCGGACCAACCGCGAGCTGCTGGTGCCCGTCGTGGTTGCCGTGGAGCGGGGCTGGGCGTTCCGAGCGCCGGACATCGCGCTGCCGATCGAGGATCCGCGCGTCGACACGATTCTGCACAGCGCCACGACTTCCGGGGAGGCACATCCGCTGGTCGCGCTCGCCAGACTTCGTGCCGAGTGCCGGGCCGCCATGGCCGTGAACCCGCCCGAGAACCCCGACGAGCCGACAGAGGCGGACCTCGCGACGGCGCTCCTCGGCTGGGCCGCGCCGCTCCCCTCCCTCGCCGCGCTCCGGAACGCCGTCGAGTCCTTCCGCTCTCGCCTGGCAGAACTCCGCCGAGACGACGCACCGCTGACCCTGGCGACTGCCCACGGCACGAAGGGCCTCGAGTGGGATCACGTCCTCGTGCTCGCCGACGGCTTCCCCGGCCGCCGGTCCATCACCGACGCCACGGAACCCGAGCGTGCGCTCGAGGAGGAGCGCCGCCTTGCCTACGTCGCGTGGACCCGCGCCCGCAGGTCGCTCACGCTGCTGTTCGACCCGGCGGCACCGTCGCGCTTCCTGCGGGAGGCGTTCACCGCCGAGGAGCTCGGCATCGGGGTTGAGGCCCGCGACGCGTAGACTGTCGCGCCATGACAGCACGAAACCACATCCCCGGGCCGCAGGCCCGCACCGCCCACCACGCACTTGCCGGGCACACGGCAGCCGACTGGCGGCCGGCGGAGCGGCTCGCGTGAGCTCGCTCCCGAGCCTCGGCCCTCGCGGCGAGGGCTGGGTGGCCATCCAGTTCGTGCTGCTGTTCGCCATTTTCCTCGCGGGCCTCACCGAGGCGCCGGTCTCCGCCTATGCCTGGACGGTGGCCTCGATCGCCGGGCTGTTGCTGATGGGCGTGGGCGGCGTGCTCGCGATCCTCGGCGTCCGCGATCTCGGGCGGTCGCTGACGGCGCTCCCCCACCCGCGCAGCGGCAGCCAGCTGGTCGATTCGGGCGTGTACCGGCTCGTCCGCCACCCGATCTACGGCGGGCTCATCATCGGCTCGCTGGGGTACGGGCTCGCGATGCACGCCCTGGTGACCGCGGTCGTCGGGTCGCTCGTGCTGCTGGGCTTCTTCCGCCTGAAGTCCGCGCGCGAGGAGGTGTGGCTGGAGCAGCGCTACCCGGAGTACCCGGCCTACCGCGCCAAGACGCGCCGGATGCTGCCGCTCATCTACTAGGCCAGCGCGTCCGTCATACGCGTCGACCTCGCGCGCCGCGCTGCGCCCCGGCTCGCCAGGCGCCCAGGGCGGCTGGTCAAGTCGCCGGCGCTTTTCGAACTGGGCGGACGTGGGGCGCGGCCACGCCCGGGCCTCGCGGTCGCGGAGGCCGTCGTGCTCCTTCCGTTCTTGCGGCTCAAGCCAGCCCGCGAGGAGGTCTGGCTGGCGGCGCGCTACCCGGACTGCGCGGCGCACCGGGCGAAGACGCGGCGCATCCTGGCCTTCTTCAACTGACGCCTCTCGAGGCTGGCGATGCACCCTGGCGGCCGAGGGGCCTCGACGCCCGTCGCGAGTGTCCGGATGATCCGAACAAGCGGACGTCCAACGCCGAGAAGTCTTCGCGCTGGGCGCGCGAAGGCCGCTGCTGCATGAACGGGCCGGGGCCGCGGCGTGCACGGGCCGGCGCCGCGGCCCTCCGGCGAGGCGATCCGCGCACAGCTGGCCCTGGCTGCCAAGCCGACACCGCACCAGTGAAGGGGTGTGGCCCGGCCAGGTGACCTCCGGCAGCGATCTTGTTCGTTCTATCCGAACAGTCGCAACACTCCGCGGCCGCGGCGCTCCATGGCGGCTCCACGCCGGGCTGCGGCTCCACGACACTCGGCGGCCGCGCCGAATCCGGGCGGCGGTGAGACTCCGCGGCAACACCGCGCCGGGCGGGAGTTCGCACCACGCGGGCAGCCGACGCGCTGCATCGAGCACGGATCCCGACGACCAGCGAGCCACGCAATCCGGGCAGACGGCCCCGGGGCCGCGCGGTGTCCGCACCTTGCGAAATCTGGCGAGGCACGCTCCCAGGGCGCAGGGCTACCCGAGCACGTCGCGCTTGGCGAGCTCCTTGAGCAGCTTGTCGATGGCATCCAGGAATGGAATCGTGATCTCGAGGGGCAGCGCGTCGCGAACCGAATCCTTCGGGCCGTACGCGGAACGCGCGCGGAGGGCCACCCTGCGAAGGTCGCTGATCGCGCCGTCGCGGAGCTGGTCCGGAAGGGGCTCCAGGTAGGCGATCCAGCGGGTGGCGCCCAGCTCGAGCGCCGCAGCCAACAGTCGGTCGCCTGCCCGCGCCGCGGCCAGGGCCGCTTCGTCGATCGCGGGCTTCTCGTGGCGCGCCGGGCCGACCGGACGCCTCGAGCGCGCGTGGGTCACGACTCCGCCGCGTCGATGTTGATCCCGACGTCACCGGAGGCCCGGACGAGGAGCAGGCCGAGGCGCTTGCGCTCCGAGCCGTTGACCAGGATCCGGAACGAGTAGTCCCCGGGCGACGGGAAACGGATGCCGTAGAGGTCCACGCTGAAGGTCACGATGTTGTCGCGGCCGTCGTCGTGGCCGCGGGCCACCATCGTGCCGGCGGCAGAGGTGACCTCGCCACCGTCGGGGTCGAGCAGGACGATGCCCAGCTGGTGCTCGCGCTTGGTCTCCGGCGCGGTCACGAGGAGCCCCACGACGAGGGCGAGGTGCGCGTGCACGAGCGGGAAGGTGGGGCCCCCGATGCGCGTGATGCCGCCGCCGAGGACGTGGAACTTGTGGCCGGGATTGGTCTCGGCCGCGTCGGCGAGGAAGGCGTAGTCGATGTCGGGCATGGACCGATGGTAACGGGGCAGCGGATCGGGTGCGAGGCCCGTCGGCTCGCCGATTCGCCTAGCGGTCCCCCGCCGATCGAGCTGCAGCGACGCGCTTGCGGGCCGGGGCCATCTCCGGCGGCGGGATCGACGGCTGGGCGCTGATCCCAGGGCGGCCGGCCTCGTCCGAGAACGTGATGTCGGACAGCGGCACCAGCGGCTCGCCGCGCAGCACGCGCGCCAGGTATTCGCCCGTCGCGGAGCCAGGTGCCGAGGCGACCGCCTCTGGCGTCCCCTCTGCGATCACCCGGCCGCCTCGGTGCCCGCCACCCGGCCCGAGGTCAACGATCCAGTCCGCGGTCTTGATCACGTCGAGGTTGTGCTCGATGACGAGCACGGTGTTCCCGTTGTCCACCAGGCGGTGGAGCACGTGGAGCAGCTTGTCCACGTCGGCGAAGTGGAGGCCGGTCGTGGGCTCGTCGAGCAGGTAGAGCGTCTTGCCGGTCGCCCGCCGCGAGAGCTCCGTTGCCAGCTTCACGCGCTGCGCCTCACCGCCGGAGAGCGTGGTGGCCGGCTGGCCGAGGTGGACGTACCCGAGACCGACGTCGAACAGGGTCTCGAGCTTGTTGCGCACGCTGGGCACAGCCTCGAAGAAGTGGAGCGCCTCCTCGACGGTCATCTCCAGGACGTCTGCGATGGTGCGGCCCTTGTAGTGGATCTCGAGCGCCTCGCGGCCGTAGCGGCGCCCCTTGCAGACCTCGCACTGGACGTAGACGTCCGGCAGGAACTGCATCTCGATCTTGATGATCCCGTCGCCCTTGCAGTTCTCGCAGCGGCCGCCCTTGACGTTGAAGCTGAACCGGCCGGGCTGATAGCCGCGGACCCGTGCGTCCGGCGTGCCGGCGAACAGTTCGCGGATTGGCCCGAACAGCCCGACGTAGGTCGCCGGATTGGAGCGCGGCGTCCGGCCGATGGGGCTCTGGTCGATCTCGATGATCTTGTCGATGTGCTCGACGCCCTCAACCGCGTCGTGCTTGCCCACCGGCTCGCGCGAGCCGGTGAGGTCCCTCGCCAGCGCCCGGTAGAGGACCTCGTCGACGAGCGTGGACTTGCCCGACCCGCT